>JAKACA010000072.1 GCA_021796455.1 Actinomycetes bacterium | reverse complement strand
CGGCGACATCTTCGGACCGCTTGTCGCTGTCGGTATCGGCATGGGACTTTCCTTCGTGCCACTCACGCTCAATGCGGTAGCCGCTGTGCGCGGGCGCGAGTCGGGGCTCGCGTCCGCCCTCCTCAACACGAGCCAGCAGGTGGGCGGATCCCTGGGATTGGCCGCGCTGGTGACCGTGGCGGCAACAGCTGCCCGTGACCGGATCTTGCAAGGTACGAGCGCCCTTCACGCAGGCTTCGGTGCCGGTTCTGGATCCGTGGCGGCTGCAAAGCAGCAACTGGCCGCGAGCGCGGCCATCCACGGCTACCAATCGGCCTTCCTCGGCGGCGCTGGCACGGCAAGCCTCGCGTTCCTTATAGCCCTTCTCCTCCTTAGGGCCCGCCCGCCGCTGGAGATGGACCACCATGAGCTGGAGGCGGTAAGGGCCGTTGTCGGCGGCTAGGAGGGCCAAGGGCCGTGGGCCCAGGCGGTTGAGCCGTGGGCCGCGGCGGCCGGCCGGCTCGAGGCTTCAGTCGAGAGTGGCCAGCGCCCACCGGCGCTTTCCCTTGGCCTTGGCCTGCGAGAGCGCCTGGTCGGCCCGCCCAAGGATCGTGTCCACGGCCGTGCCGACCGGAAGCGCGTGGGCGATGCCGATGCAGGCACCGACGTCGACGGTGACCCCATCTCCGACAGAGAGCGGGAGGGACAAGTGATCGACGACACGCTCGGCAATCATCACCATCTGGTCGGCCGACGGCGACCCGCTGCAGAGGACGGCGAACTCGTCTCCTCCCAGCCGGGCCAGCTCGTCGGTCGGTCTCATCACCGCCGAAAGCCGGCGCGCCGCCACCCTTAGGACGGCGTCACCAGCAAGGTGACCGAGCTCGTCGTTGACGGCCCTGAAGCCGTCGAGGTCGATGTACAACAGGGCGGGTCGGCCGCCCGCCTCGACAGCGGTCTCGAGGGTCTTGAAGAAACTCCGACGGTTGCCAAGACCCGTCAGCGCATCTCGCAGCTGGGCATCCTTGATGCCCTCGCCCTCCGCGCGGTGCGACATGGCGAGGGAGGCGATGAGCACGGCGCGCTCCACGGCCAGGCGAGCGAACGGCGACAGCCGCTCCTCTTCACGGGACCACACGACTAGGCAGGCATCGGCCCGGCCCTCGGCGCCGCGATGCACCGCAAAACATGACACTGACACATACCCGCCGGCAAGAGCCTGATCCCGCAGCGCGAAGGAGAGCTGGCCGAGGCTCTCGTGCTCGACCACCGACGCGCCGGCCCAGATCTCGTCCCAGGGCCCTGGCAGGGGCGGACCGGGGGCACCTTTGTGTTCGGGGTTGCAGATCAGGCCACGATCATCCTGGCCAAGCCTGAGAAAGAAACAGTCCCGTGCCACAGGCGGGTAGCTGAGGGCGCTGGCGAGCAAGTCGAAGGTGTCTGCCAACGACCCGTCACGCACGATGGTCGCGAGCACCTGATCGAAGCGGTCGTACGCGCTCTCCGGCAGGAAGATGACGACGACCCCGGCCATCCCGGGATCCTGCGAACGGTTGACCGCCCATGCCTCGGTCAAGTGGATCGTTCCATCGAGGTCGCTATAGGGCAACCGCACGGGGCCGACCATCTCCCCCTGGGGCCGGTGCGTGGTCAGCGCGACGAGTTGATCGACAAGCACACGCTCCTCGGGAGAGACGACGAAATCGCCAACTTTGGACCCGACGAGCTGGGAGTAGGTCCGGTGCCCGAGACGGTCGATCTGACCGGCGACATAACGAACCGTTCCGGTCGCGTCGAGAACCATGAGGACCGCCGGGATGGAATCGAGCAAGCCCTGAAAGAAACCCAGCGGCGGCGGCGGTGGCGCTCCGTTCGCGCTCACTTCCCTCCGCAACATGGCAGGGAAGCGTAACGGCTCGCAGTCCCAAGGGCGCGGACGGGGAGCCGGCCGCGTGCGACAATCTGACGGCAGCTACAGTCAGCGCGATGGCCCAAGCGCGCGGCGCCCGATCGCCACAGCTGGCAGGGCGCGAGGCCGGAGACGACCCCGTCTCCCTCGCCCAGCTCGTCTTCGAGACCGCGGCGTCTTTGCGGCGAAGCGTCGTTGCGCCGGTCGAGCGGGACCACGGCCTGCCCCAGCAGAGCCTCGACGTGGTGCTCATCATCTTCCGGGCCACGGACAGGCGGGTTCGCATGAGCGACCTCGCCGCGCAGAGCGTCCTCACGCCCAGTGGCCTCACAAGGGCGGTCGATCGGCTCTGCGAGGCGGGTCTTGTCTGCCGCCAGAGCTGCGCGCAGGATCGGCGGGGCTCGTTCGCGGCGCTCACATCGAAGGGAGCCGCAAAGGTGAGCGCGGCCTTGTCCTCCCACAGTGCCACCCTCGGTGCCATGATCGGCGAAGCTCTCGATCCAGCCGATCGAGCGCAGCTCGCGACGTTGCTCGCGCGGCTGGGCAGGCGGCTCGGCGACTCCGAGCCGGCGAAGACTTCTCCGTGATGCGCGATTAGCGTTGCACTCGATGACCGCCACCAAGTCGAACCCCAACAGCTTCTCGTCAAGGGCAACCCTAAAGGCCGCAGGTGACAGCTACGAGATCTACCGCCTCGGCGCCCTCGCCGGTCTCTGCGATCTCACCAAGCTCCCCTATTCGATCAAGCTCCTCCTGGAGAACCTCCTTCGCAACGAGAACGGCGCCTCTGTCACTGCCGCTGACATCGAGGCGCTCGCGGTCGGTGCGGCTGCAGGCGTTGCGGCCCAGCGCGAGATCGCGTTCTCGCCGGCCAGGATCCTCCTGCAGGACTTCACCGGAGTGCCCTGTGTCGTGGATCTCGCCGCAATGCGAGACGCGGTCGAGGAGCTGGGCGGCAAGCCGATCACGGTCAATCCCCTCGTGCCTGTCGATCTCGTCATAGACCACTCGGTGGTCGCCGACGTCTACGGACGGCCGGACGCGCTGGAGGTGAACACTCGGATCGAGTACGAGCGCAACGCGGAGCGGTACCGGTTCCTCCGGTGGGGACAGCAGGCGTTCTCCAATTTTCGCGTGGTCCCGCCTGGGACAGGTATCTGCCATCAGGTCAATCTCGAGTACCTGAGCCGTGTCGTGTTCACCGACGACGCCGGGGCCGCTTATCCCGACAGCGTCGTCGGCACGGACTCGCACACGCCGATGGTCAACGGCCTTGGCATCCTGGCCTGGGGCGCCGGCGGGATCGAGGCAGAGGCCGCCATGCTCGGCCAGCCCATCACGATGGTCGTGCCACCGGTGGTGGGCCTGCGGCTCTCGGGCGAGCTACCCGAGGGCACCACGGCAACGGACCTCGTGCTTCGAATCGCCGAGCTGCTGCGCGGCCACGGCGTGGTGGGCAAGTTCGTCGAGTGCTACGGCCCGGGCGTAGCGAGCGTGCCGCTCGAGAACCGCGCGACCATCGGCAACATGTCACCGGAGTACGGCTCGACCGTGACGATCTTCCCGATCGACAACGAGACTCTTCGGTACCTCAAGCTCACGGGTCGTCCGCCCGAGCTCCTCGAGCTGGTGGAGACCTACGCGAAGACCCAGGGCCTGTGGCACGACCCGAGCGCCAGGCCCTCCTACAGCGAGCACGTCGAGCTCGACCTCTCCAGCGTCGAGCCGAGCATCGCCGGACCGTCGCGCCCCCAGGACCGAGTCAGGCTGTCTGCCGCCAAGGCTCGCTTTGGGACTTCGCTCCCCGGAGTCCTGCCCGAGGGCGCCGGCACGGCAAGCGGTGCCCCGAACGCGCTCGGCCGGCTGTCTCGTCCCGTCCCCGTCGCCCTCGCAGACGGTACAGAGTTCACCCTCGACCACGGGCACGTCGTCATCGCGGCCATAACCTCCTGTACGAACACTTCGAACCCCCAGGTGATGATCGCAGCCGGCCTGCTGGCGCGTAACGCCGTCGCGAAGGGCCTGTCCTCCAAGCCCTGGGTCAAGACCTCGCTCGCACCAGGCTCTCGCGTTGCGATGGACTACTTCGACCGGGCGGGCTTGACCGAGCCTCTCGAGAAGCTCGGGTTCTCCCTCGTGGGTTTCGGGTGCACCACCTGCATCGGCAACTCGGGTCCGCTTCTTGGCGAGATCTCCGACGCGATCAACGCGAACACCCTCGCATGCGTCTCGGTCCTGTCCGGCAATCGCAACTTCGAGGGCCGCATCCACCCAGACGTGCGAATGAACTACCTCGCTTCTCCCCCTCTTGTCGTCGCTTACGCCCTGGCCGGAACGATGGACATCGACCTCACCTCGGAGCCACTCGGTACCGGCGACGACGGCAGCCCGGTCTACCTCCGCGACATCTGGCCGTCTATGAAAGAGGTGGCCGAAGTCGCGGCGGTTGCGGTCGGCACGGACCTGTTCCGACGCGACTATGCCGAGGTCTTCCACGGCGACAGCACGTGGCGGGAGATGGAGGTGCCGCCCGGGCACCGCTACAGCTGGGGCGAGACCTCCACCTACATACGAAGGCCTCCCTATTTCGACCAGATGCCCGCCGAGCCCGAGCCGCTAAAAGACGTGCTCGGCGCCCGAGTGCTCGCGATGCTCGGCAACAGCGTCACGACCGACCACATCTCGCCGGCAGGTTCGATCAAGGCGGACAGCCCGGCGGGGAAGTGGCTCGTCTCCCACGGCGTTGAGAGGGCAACCTTCAACTCCTACGGTGCCAGGCGGGGCAACCACGAGGTAATGATCCGCGGAACCTTCGCGAACACGAGGATCCGCAATGGCCTTGCGCCAGGCACCGAAGGAGGAGTCACCCTTCACCTCCCCGATCTGGAGGAGCTTGCGATCTTCGACGCTGCTGATCGGTACGCCGCGGAGGGAGTTCCCCTCCTCGTGCTCGCCGGCAAGGAGTACGGATCGGGCTCCTCTCGTGACTGGGCAGGGAAGGGCCCCAAGCTGCTCGGGGTCAGGGCAGTCATCGCCGAGAGCTTCGAGCGGATCCACCGCTCCAACTTGATAGGCATGGGTGTCCTTCCCCTGCAGTTCCACGAAGGTGACACGGTCGCCTCGCTCGGCCTGAGCGGTCGTGAGGTCTATGACCTGGAGGGGATCGCCGGGCTCGAGCCCGACGAGCTGGTGGGCCACCAGGTGCAGGTCACCGCAAGAGATTCCGCCGGAGCAGTCTCGGCCCACTTCAGCGCCCAGCTCCGGATCGACACTCCGACAGAGGCCGAGTACTTTGCCGCCGGAGGCATCCTGCTCTACGTCGCGAGGCAGTTGGCTTCGAGCTGAGCCTCGCTCATCAGGCGAGCAGACCGACGGAGCCTGCGTAGGCCGGTCGAGGGGAGAAGGCGAGCTGGCGCTCGGCCGCAAAGGCCACCCGGAGCAGCGTCGCCTCGCTCAGCGCTCGCCCCCATATCGTGAGGCCGACGGGTAGTCCCTGGACGTCGCCCACCGGAACGCTGATCGAAGGGTAGCCCGCCACCGCCGCCTGCCCCCAGGCCCCATTCACATGGCAGTCACCGTTGACGTGGTCGATCAGCCACGCGGGGCCCATGGTAGGAGCGACAAGACCATCTAAGTTGAGGCGGTCGCAGGTCCGATCGATGCCGTCTGCACGCGTGCGCTCCAGGTTCGCTTGACGGGCCATCAGGTAGGCCGGGTCGTCAAGTCCGGCCGTGGCAGCGGATCGCAGGAGCAGGTCGTGCGGGAACAGATCGAGCCGCTCTTCGGGGTTTGCCTCGACGAAGGCGATCACCTCGTCGAGCGAGCGCGCGATGCCGGGAAGAACCTCGCTGCCGCTTGGAGCCGCGCGCGCTGCCAGGTATCTGTCGAGCCCTGCCTTGAACTCGGTGCAGAGCACGACCATCTCGTCACTGTCGGAGATCGTGCCGACGTCCCCCACCGGATCGACCAGCTCTGCTCCTGCCTCGCGCAAGGCGGCGAGCGCGATCTCAAAGACACGATCGGTTGCCCGGTGGTACCCGGAGTACCCTTCCTCGCGCACGACCCCCAGGCGGACCCCCCGCAGGTCGGCTGAGAGACCGCCGGCGTAGGATCGGGCGGCCGGCGGCGCTGTGCCCGGGGCTCGGCCCAAAGAGCGGTCTCGCCCGCCGACAAGGGCATCGAGCAGCAATGCCACATCCTCGACCGACCGTGCCATCGGGCCGGCGGTGTCCTGGCTCGACGAGATCGGGATTATCCCGTCGGTGCCGACGATGCCCACTGTCGGCTTGAGGCCGACGACACCGCAGGCGGCAGCTGGACAGAGGATGGAGCCGTTGGTCTCGGTGCCCACGCCGAGGGGAGCAAGGCCAGCGGCGACACCCGCGCCGGACCCCGAGCTGGAGCCACCCGGTGTGCGGTCGAGGGCGAAGGGGTTTCTTGTCTGGCCACCCACGGCGCTCCAACCACTCGAGGAGAGCTGCCCCCGGAAGTTCGCCCACTCCGACAGGTTCGTCTTTGCAAGTACGACAACTCCGGCCCGGCGGAGCTCGGCGACCAGAGCAGCATCACGATCCGGCGGAGCACCTTTGAGAGCAAGACAACCAGCTGTGGCGCCGAGGCGCGTGGTGTCGATATTGTCCTTCAGGAGAACCGGTATTCCGTGGAGCGGACCGCGCACCTGGCCGGCGCGGCGCTCGGCGTCGAGGGCGGCTGCCTCGTCCCTCGCGTGCTCGTTGACCCGGGAGACGCTTCTAAGCCTTGGCCCCAAGTGGTCGATCGCCTCAATCCGCCCGAGCAGGGCGGCGGTCACCTCCGCGGAGGTCGTGCTCCCGGTCTCGAGGAGGCGGGCCAGCTCTGCTGCCCCGAGGCGGGCGACCTCGGCGCTCTGTTCATGGGGGTCGTTTTCGGGGTGATCCATGGTGTTGCCAGCGTCCCACACTCTTGGCCGGTCGAGGATGCTTGCTTTTCCCTACCATCCTTGGCATTGTCGGCGAGGATGACACTCAGTGCGCGAGAACGTGAAGTGCTCGATCTCGAACGCGAGTGGTGGCGGTCCGGATCCAGCAAGAAGGCGGCTATACGCGAACGGCTCGGCTGGTCTCCTGGCACCTATTACGCGGCACTGCGGCGGCTTGTCGCGTCCGAGGAGGCGTTTTGCTACGACCCCCTCGTGGTCCAACGCGTGCGCCGGCGCCAGGAGCGGGAACGACGGGCGCGCATCTCGGGTGTGCCCGGGCCGATCTCGCACCACCGGCGGTGACAGAGGGCTCACGCCGCAGCTCCGACGACCGCTCGGCACTGGCTTGGCTGGCAAGCCACCCGGGTCAAACGGTCCTTTTCACTGACTTCGACGGCACGCTATCTCGAATCGTGGCGCGGCCCGAGCTCGCACGGCCACTTCCTGGGAGTGCAGAGGCCCTCTCGCGTCTTGCTCGGCATCTCTTCGCCGTCGGGGTCGTGTCCGGGAGGCCCGCAGCCTGGCTGTCAGAAGAGCTCGCAATCACCCCAGAGGCAACCGGGGGGGAGGGATCTGCTCACCGCGGCGGCGGGATCGAGATATACGGGCAACACGGCATCGAGCACCTGACCCCGGGCGGCATCGTCGTCGCCGAGGGCGCCCTCTCTTGGCGCAGCGCCCTTGCGCGGGTCCGCGCGAGCGCTCTCGAAGCCGGCATCCCGGACCTCGAGGTCGAGGACAAGACCTACGGAGTCACGCTCCACTGGCGTCAAGCCGCAGACCAGGTGGAGACAGCCGGGAGGGCCGAGGAGCTGGCCCGGCAGCAGGCCGCTGCCACCGGTCTCGTTGCCCGCCCCGGCAAAGCGAGCATCGAGCTGGTCGCACCTATAGGTGTCGACAAGGGCACTGTCGTGAGGAGATGGGCGGCCAAGTGTGGAGTCGAGCGGATCGCGTTCTTCGGCGACGACGAAAGTGACGTAGCCGCTTTCGCCGCGATCGACGAGATCACCGGCACCGGTCGTGATGACGGCGGGGGCGCCATCGGCCAGCAGAAGATCGCCGGTCTCAAGATCGCCGGTCTCAAGATCGCAGTGGGCGGGCCGGAGGCCCCGGGCGAGCTCCTGAGGCGCGCAGATCTCGTCCTCGCGACGCCGGAGGAAGCGGTCCGACTACTTATGGAGCTCGCGGAGCAGCTCGACTCGCCTGGCTCAGGGGCCCCCTAAGACAGCTGCTGCAACTGTGCAGCCGGGGCCACGGCATGTGACAGCACCGCCCCCAGCCACTCGGCGGGCGGGTGAGCGACAGCCAGGGCGCGGAGTCGCCCCGCGCGCTCGCTCCGCTCGGTTCCCTCGAGGACGAGCGCCTGATGGAGAGCATCGGCCGTCTCGCAGATGTCGAAGGGATTAACTCCGAAAGCCTCGTGCCCGAGCTCGTCGAACGCGCCCGCCTGCTCGGAGAGCACGAGCATCCCGTCGCGCGCGTTCAGCGCCGGACCCTCCTTCGCGACGAGGTTCATGCCGTCTCGCAGGGGGTTCACCAACAAGACGTCGTAGACGCAAAGAGCCGCTGCCGTGCCCGCGAAGTCGTCCTCCACGTCGACGATGACCGGTTCGTAGTCCTTCGTTGCCCACCGCTCGTTCACGAGTGCAGCGAGGTGCTCCACTTCCGAGCGGTAGGCGAGGTACTCAGGCAGCGACTCCCGGCTCGCATAGGACCTGATCAGGTGGACTACCGACCCACGCCAGCGACCGTGCTCCTCCAGCAACAGGTCGAAGGCGCGCAGCCCGCGAAGCAGATTCTTCGACGGCTCGAGACGGTCGCTTCGAAGGACGACCCGCCGTTCCCCGAGCTTGTCCTGCAGGCTGGCCAGGCGCTCGGAGCAAGCGGGCGATGCCACCATCTCTTGTAGCCGCGCGAGGTCAGGACCGAGGCGTGCGACGAAAGTACGGGGGAGCCGCACGCCCGACTCGTCCACGCAGCGCCTGAATGCCCCCTCCCATCTGGGCGAGTGGAATCCGCACGCCCCAAAGCCGGCCATTCCCTCCATGAGCTCGGTGGCGGCACCGCGGGGAAGCACCGCCAGCTCTCCTGGAGACGCGAAGGGCGTATGGCTGAAGTGGGCGGTACGCAGGTCGGGCCTCTCGGCCGCGAGCATTGCCCCGACGAGCGGCAGGTGGTAGTCGTTGACGAGGACGACTGCACCAGGCGCGGCCACCTCGCAGACAGCTTCGCCGAATGCCCTGTTGTAGACGCGAAACCCCTCCCACGCCTCGAGCCACCGCCGGTCGAACACGGGCCGCCGAGTGGTATCGAAAAGACCGTGATAGATGAACCACAAGACGGCATTTGCAACGACGTCGTAGGCAAGAGACAGCACGTCCGGCTCGAGCGCGACCAGGCGGAGCGACAGTCCGGCCTGGCCTGAGTCGATAGAGCCGGCCGGGGCGCCCATCCGGTCCCCGTCGCTCAGTGCCGCCGCCACCCAGGTGGCCCCCGATGTCCCGACGAGCGCGGCGACAAGGCTCGGGGCGAGACCGCCGCCACCGGGCCGCGCTCTGAAGGATCCGTTCTGGCCGGGCTCGAGCGAGAACGGACCGCGGTTGGAGACCACGACGAGTTCGGCGGTGCCGCTCGCGCTCAAAGAAGCCCGACCCGTCCAAGTGCGGTGGATATCACTTCGCGCGCCTGCGGTCCGAGCTCGAGCAGCGGCCGGTTGCGGTGGCAGCGCTCGCCGAGCTCGACCTGGGCGATGGCTCCTAGGCCATAGCGCCGCCAGACGTCGATCAGCAGTCCCATCTCCACTCCGTACCCGCCTACGAGCTCCAGCCCGTCGAGCACCTCCGAGCACAACGCCGTCTCGCCGGCCAGGGGTTGGTTCACACCGCACAAGTCCGGGAACAGCAGAGACAGGAGGGGCTTGGCCACGAGCTCGGTGACCCGGCCCCCTCCCGTCGGATGCCCGTCAAGTGGGCGCGAGTAGGAGCCCTTCACCATCACCTGACCGGAGCGAGACAGCAGCGGACCGAGGAGACCGGTCACGAAGTGAGGGGAGAAGTTCGCGACGTCGCCGTCGAGGAAGACGACGAAGTCACCCCGGCCCTTTGCGGCCGTCATCGCCTCGCCTTTTCCAAGCCCCGGCCCGAGCACCACTTCGGCACCGTGGCGCAGTGCCTCGGAGCCCGTACCGTCGCTCGATCCGTCGTCGACGACAAGGATCTCGTCTACGAGGCCGGCGCTCTCGAGCAGGCATTCGCGTATGCACGACACGATGGGCCCGATCGTCCGGACTTCGTCGCGCGCCGGGATGCACACGACCACGCGTGAGCTTCCCTTCGCTACCACGAGATCGCCCAGCAACCAGTCCGAGTGGCGGTAGGTCACGACCGAAGGAGCCGCAGGCAACGCGGCGTCTAGAACTGCCATGAACCTGCCACGTTAGGCGCCGCGCCGTGGCGCCAAGTTCACGAGGCGCCCGGCTGGCAGAGCGCGCGATTACCGCCTACACTGTCGTCCATCATCCAGAGCGGCTGAGGGACGGGCCCGTTGACGCCGCGGCAACCAGTATCGAGCAGAGCCACAAGGCTCTATCGGCCAGGTGCCAATGCCCGAGCGATGAGGAGGCAGTCGTGAGCTTCGTCCTTGGTCTCAAGTGTCGTGAGTGCGGGCGGGAGTACCCGCCCGAGGCTTTGCACGCGTGTGAGTGGTGCTTCGGGCCGCTCGAGGTCACCTATGACGTCGCGGCCATCGCGGCCTTCACCAGTCGGGAGGCGATCTCCAACGGACCGCGCAACCTCTGGCGGTACGCCGACTTCCTGCCGGTCGAGACGAAGTTTCCGCCTGGTCTCGGAGCCGGCTTCACCCCGCTCGTGAAGGCCGACCGCCTGGCGGCTGCTCTCGGCCTCGGGGAGCTCTACTTGAAAGACGACACCAGGAACCCCACCGGCTCTTTCAAGGACAGAGTCGTATCCGTAGCTCTCACAAAGGCTCGGGAGCTCGGGTTCACCGTCGCCGCCTGTGCATCTACGGGCAACCTCGCCAACTCGGTGGCGGCCCATGCCGCCCGCCTCAACATGGAGTCGGTCGTCCTCATCCCCGACGACCTCGAGACCGTGAAGGTGCTGACGACGGCGGTCTTCGGTGGCCGCCTGCTGAGGATCGACGGCAACTACGACGATGTCAATCGGCTCTGCGCTGAGCTTGCCGGCGAGCATCCTGACTGGGCCTTCGTGAACGTCAACCTGCGCCCTTACTACGCGGAGGGCTCCAAGACTCTCGCATTCGAGGTGGCCGAGCAGCTCGACTGGCAGCTGCCCGACCATGTCGTCGTTCCGATCGCTTCTGGGTCACAGCTGACCAAGATCGCGAAGGGTTTCGCGCAGTTCGTCGAGACCGGGCTGGTCAGCGCCCACGATGTCCGGGTCTCCGGCGCGCAGGCGGAGGGGTGCTCGCCGGTTGCCGCCGCTTTCTCTCGTGGCGCGGAGCACATCGCGCCTGTCAAGCCGTCGACGATCGCCAAATCTCTGGCGATAGGCAACCCGGCAGACGGGTTGTACGCTCTCGAGGCTGTTCGTAGCTCGGGAGGCGCGATCGCGGCCGTGACCGACGACGAGATAGTCGACGGCATCTGCCTGCTCGCCCGGACCGAGGGCATCTTCGCCGAGACCGCTGGCGGGGTCACCATTGCCAGTCTCGCGAAGCTCGCCCGCGAGGGTGTGATCAGACCAGACGAGAGGGTGGTCGCCTACGTGACCGGCAACGGCCTGAAGACCGTGGAGGCACTGGCTGACCGGGTGCTGCTCGAGGAGCCGGTAGCCGCAAACCTAGATGACGTCTCACGGTTCCTGGATCGGACGGTCGCGCACGAGGTGCTCGTATGAGATCTCCAGCTGTAACTGTGCGGGTTCCGGCCCAGCTTCGCCCGCTCACGGGCGGCGAGCGGGAGGTGGCTGTGCCCCCGGGCACAGTCGGCGAGGTCATCGTCGCCCTCGACACGGCTCACCCCGGTCTGGCCGAGAGGCTGCTCGACACCGACGGCTCGTTGCGCCGCTTTGTCAACATCTTTGTCGCCGACGAGGACGTGCGCTTTCTTGACGGTCTCGCGACCTCGGTCGCCGAGGGTCAGACGATCTCGATCGTCCCTGCAGTCGCCGGAGGCTGCTGACCGAGGCGCCGCACCCGGCGCGACATCTTCACGACGTGCCCATGCGAGCCGCGCGGTAGCACTCACGCGGTGAGAGTGCTAATCTGGCACTCGGTCGATGAGAGTGCCAACGCTCGGGACAGAACCCGGGCACAAAGGGAGGAAGTAGCAAAGATGCCGAAGCTGATCGCTTTCGACGAGCAAGCCAGAAGGTCTCTCGAGAGGGGTATGAACCAGCTGGTCGATGCCGTAAAGGTGACGCTCGGGCCCAAGGGCCGCAACGTCGTGCTCGAGAAGAAGTGGGGCGCGCCAACCATCACCAACGATGGAGTGTCGATCGCAAAGGAGATCGAGCTCGAGGATCCGTGGGAGAAGGTCGGGGCCGAGCTAGTCAAGGAAGTCGCGAAGAAGACCGACGATGTCGCCGGTGACGGGACGACGACGGCAACCGTTCTTGCCGGTGCCATGGTCCGCGAAGGACTTCGCAACGTGGCTGCCGGAGCGAACCCGATGTCCCTCAAGAAGGGCATCGAGGCCGCCGTCGAGGCCGCAGTTGCCTCTATCAGGACTCTTGCCAAGGAGACCGACTCAAAAGATCAGATCGCCCAGGTGGCCGGCATCTCGGCCGCCGACACCGAGATCGGCGCCATGATCGCAGAGGCAATTGACAAGGTCGGCAAGGACGGAGTCATCACGGTCGAGGAGAGCCAGACCTTTGGGATGGACATGGAGCTCGTCGAGGGAATGCGCTTCGACAAGGGCTACATCTCGCCCTACTTCGTCACCGACCCCGAGCGCATGGAGGCCTCCCTCGAGGACGCCTACCTCCTCATCGTCGGCTCGAAGATCTCCGCGGTGCGCGACATGCTCCCGGTGCTGGAGAAGGTCATGCAGACCGGGAAGGCACTCGTGATCCTCGCAGAGGACGTCGAGGGCGAGGCTCTGGCGACCCTCGTCGTCAACAAGATCCGTGGAACCTTCAAGAGCGCTGCTGTGAAGGCTCCTGGCTTCGGCGAGCGCCGCAAGGCGATGCTCCAGGACATCGCCATCCTCACCGGTGGTCAGGTTGTGACCGAGGAGGTAGGCCTCAAACTCGAGAACGTCACCCTCGACCTTCTCGGGCGCGCCCGCAAGATCGTCATCACCAAGGACGAGACGACGATCGTCGAAGGTGCTGGCGACGACGCCGACATAAAGGGCCGTATCAACCAGATCAAGACCGAGATCGAGAACACCGACTCCGACTACGACCGGGAGAAGCTGCAGGAGCGCCTTGCCAAGCTCTCCGGCGGCGTCGCGGTCATCAAGGTCGGCGCTGCGACTGAGGTCGAGCTCAAGGAGAAGAAGCACCGCATCGAGGATGCCGTCTCCACGACCAAGGCCGCTATCGAGGAAGGCGTCGTGCCCGGCGGCGGCGTAGCCCTGCTGCGTGCGCAGCAGTCGATCCTCGAGCGGGCCGAGAAGCTCGACAGCGACGAGGCCACCGGTGCCCGCATCGTCTCGCGTGCGGTCGAGGAGCCACTCAAGCAGATCGCCGTCAATGCCGGCCTGGAAGGTGGCGTCGTCGTCGAGAAGGTCAAGGGGCTCAAGCACGGCAACGGACTCAACGCGGCCACGGGCGAGTACGAGGACCTTTTCAAAGCGGGCGTCATCGACGCTGCCAAGGTCACGCGCTCGGCGCTGCAAAATGCCGCCTCGATCGCGGCTTTGTTCCTCACGACCGAGGTTGTCATCGTCGACAAGCCCGAAGAGAGCGCCCCGGCGATGCCGGGTGGCGGCGGCGGGATGGAGGACTTCTAAGTCCGACTCCCACCGCTCGGCTGCCCACGGCGGCCGGCTCCAGGCTTTACGTGCAACAGGGGCGCTTCGGCGCCCCTGTTGACGCGATGAGTCCCTTCACCTCGTCGGTCCCTAGACTCGACGAGGTGAGCTCAGATAACAGTCGCGACGCGCTGTCCCCGACGGTTGGCTGGAACGTCGTCCACCTGTTCTGCCGCTCGACTGTTGATCGACGCGGACCGTCGAGCGACGCCGGCGAGACCCCGACGCGATCTCAGATGGTCCTCGAGGCAGTCGACGAGGCGCGAAAGTCCGACCATCAGGTCGTGACGGCTGCGATACTCGGCCACAAAGCCGACATCTGCATTCTCGGCCTCGGTCCGGACATGCGTGTCCTGCGAACCCTGCAGACAGCTCTCCAGCGCGCAGGACTCGAAGTCGTCGACTCCTACGTCTCGCTCACAGAGATCTCGGAGTACGCGAGCGGCGTACCCGAAGAGATGAAGCAGGCAAGGCTCTACCCCGTCCTTCCCCCAGGAGCGATGCCGGCATTCTGCTTCTATCCGATGTCCAAGCGCCGCGCGCCTGGAGCAGAGAACTGGTACCGGCTCCCCTATGAGGACCGCCTGCAGATGATGTACGCCCACGGGGCGGTCGGACGGGAGTTCAGGGGACGAGTCCTGCAGCTCGTCACAGGCTCGACCGGGCTCGACGACTTCGAGTGGGGTGTGACGCTGTTCGCTGTTCATCCCGACGACCTGAAGGAGTGCGTGTACAAGATGCGCTTCGACGAAGGATCTGCGCTCTATGCAGAGTTCGGGCCGTTCTACACCGGCATCGTCGGCGATGCCGAGCAGGTGCTCGCCGATATCGGCCTATCCTGACTCGATGCCGGTCGCGCCTGAGCTCGTGCCCGAGCTCGCCCCGGGAGTCGCCCGGCTCGAGTGGGAGCTGGGACAGCTTGGCAGGGTAGTGGTGGGTTTCTCGGGCGGT
>JAKACA010000317.1 GCA_021796455.1 Actinomycetes bacterium | reverse complement strand
GACGAGCGATCTCAGTGGCGGAACCGCCAGCTGGCTCGGCAACGTCTCGGCGACAGGCTCGCAGACGCCCTCGCGGTCCCGCTGCAGCGTCGCTCCACGAGGCCGGGCCGCGGCGCCCTTGATCGGCGCCAAGCTTCTCGCGTGCAGGATCAGGCCAAGCGGGCGGCACGCCGCTGGACCTACGACGACGACCGGTAGGACAAAGGCGTACGGCAACAGCCTGGCGCGTAAATGTATGGACAGTTACATGCAGCAGTGCTACCGTCGGCGACAGGGGTCGTTCGGCGGCACCGAACGTCGGATCGAGATGGGGGGCCATGTCGCAGACGATGGAACCAGCAGGGGCGAGAAGCGGCAGCCCGAGCGACGAGCACGATCTTGCCCAGTTCGGATACAAGCAGGAGCTGCACCGCTCCCTCGGCTTCTTCAGCTCGTTCGCGGCAGCGTTCAGCTATATTTCGCCCTCGACAGGCATCTTCACCCTCTTCGCTCTGGGCCTTGTCACGGTCGGGGGAGTATTCATCTGGTCCTGGCCCATCGTCGCGGTGGGACAGTTCATCATCGCTCTCAACTTTGCCGAGATATCAAGCCACTTCCCGCTTGCCGGTTCGGTATTCCAGTGGACGAAGTACCTGGCCGGGCGGCCATATGCATGGTTTACTGGGTGGATCTATCTCGTGGCGGGGATTCTCACGACGACGGCCGTACTTGTCACATTCCCGCTCGCCTTCATGCCCGCGATGAACGAGCTCGGATGGAACCTGAATCCGAACAGCCTCTCCCAGCAACGATGGATAGCTCTCGTGCTGCTCGTGATCGTGCTCGTCTTGAACATCTTCAGCGTCAAGCTCGTCGCTCTCATCAACAACACCGGCGTGCTCTTCGAGATCCTCGGCATGGTGGTGTTCGCGCTGATCCTATTGATCTTCCACCACCATCAGAGCATCTCGATCGTGACGAACAGCGGTGGCCTGCCGGTCACGTTCGGTTCTTTCTTTGCCGCGATGTTCATGAGCCTGTTCGTGATATACGGCTTCGACACCGCCTCTACCCTGGCCGAGGAGACGAACGACCCACGCCGCATGGCGCCGCGCGCCGTTCTCACCTCCGTCGGCGGCGCTTTCGTGATCGGGGGCATCTTCCTCGTCGCTTTGCTGATGGCGATTCCAAATCTCAAAGCCTCGATCAGCGGAAGCTTCTCACCTGCCACCATCATAGAAGCAAACTTCTCCAAGTCGCTTGCGACCACCTACCTCCTCATCGTGTCTGCGGCAATACTCGTGTGCTGCATGTGCATAATGACAGCAACGATCAGGCTGTGCTTTGGCATGGCCCGGGACAACAACCTCCCGTTCTCCGGCCATATCGCGACCGTGAGCCCCTCGCTCAAGACGCCGGTGGTCGCCTGTGTAGTAGTGGGCGTGCTCTCGGCAGTCCCGATGATCAAGTACGCCGGGGCGGGCTATGTCGCCATCGCCGCCACTGGGATGATCTACCTGAGCTACTTCCTCGGCAATCTCGCCACCCTGAGCGCTCGCTTCAAAGGCTGGCCCCGCGCCACAGCCCCGTTCTCGCTGGGTCGTTGGGGAAAGCTCGTGAACGTCCTCGGGCTCCTCTACGGCGGCGCGATGATCGTGAACTTCGCGTGGCCTCGTTCCGCCAGCAATCCCGAGCCCATCCAGACCGCTGTCGGCAATGCCCCACCGGCCCTCAGCCTCGGAGTCGGCTTTCTCAACCACATTCCGATCCTCTACACCGTGCTCGGCGTCGTTCTCATCCTCGGAGCTCTTTATTACGGGCTCGTGCAACGTAACAAGGACCTGCCGCCGGTAACTATCCCACCGGAGTCCGGTCCGACTTAGTGAGAGGGTACGTCGAAGCTCCAAACCACGAGCCGGGTCCGGTCGGAGAGGAACATATCGGTCGCGTACTCGACTGGCGTTCCCTCCGCGTCAAAGGCCGTGCGCCGCACGAGCAGAACCGGCGTACCAGCACGCACGCCGAGCAGCTTGGCCGAGACGCGGTCTACGGCGACGGGTTCTATCAGCTCACGAGCATGGGTCGGGCGCCTTCCGTAAAGCTCGCCGAGAAGCCCGTAGAGGGACTGGTCGAGCCGCTGGTCGAGGAGCCCCGGAAAGTCCCTGGCCGGAAAGGACGACGACTCGAGCAGCACGGGAGTGCCGCTCGCGAGACGAACTCGCTGCACCTCGAAGACCATGCTCCCCTCGGCGAGGTCGAGGGCGGAGGCGACCGCCGAGTTCGCCGGCGTCTCGCGCGCTCTCAGCACCTCTGCACCGGCAACTCGGCCCTGGCGCCGGAGCTGCTCGGAGAAACCCGCGAAGGTAGTGAGGTCCCGCTCGAGCGTCCACTTCCGGACAAAGGTACCCCCGTGACGACCGACAACCCGGTCGATGAGCCCGCGGCGCTCGAGCACCGCGAGCGCCTGGCGGAGTGTCAGCCTGCTGACACCAAGGATCGCGGCAAGCTCCGGCTCAGGTGGGAAGCGGTGGCCGGGCGGGTACTTGCCGTTTTCGATCCCGGTCCCGATCGCGGCTGCGATCCGAGCATAGATCGGGCCGCCTCGTGCTTCGAGCGCCGTGCCCTCAACCGTCTGCGACATCGGCTTCCCTCTCGTAGCCATGGCGGCAGCCCGGCCCGTGCCGGGCGATCGACCCGAAATCTAGCCATCCCGGCCGTCCCACGGCGCGCAGGACCCGCGAGTATTGCTGACACACTGTCGGGTGCCA
>JAKACA010000316.1 GCA_021796455.1 Actinomycetes bacterium | reverse complement strand
AGCCAGCTTCGACATTGAGACAGTGCTTGATCACGCCGAGCAGGTTGTTGCCGGTCGGGGTTCGGGGCAGTCTTGCCTGGCGTTCATCCAGGCCGTCGAGCTTCCAGACCAGGGCGTCGCGCGATTCTTGGAGGTAGTGACGCAGCACGGTCTTCGGGTCGCCCATATCAGCCATGTATGGCAGTCTGACACCCGAGAGACGATGGACCTGAACACCCCGGCTGAGGGTGCGGTACTTCACTCACCATCCAGCCAGTCGTTCAACAAGGGCTCGCCCCCAACGTTCGGCAGCGCAATCCCAGAGGGACGCTCTCGGTATGTCCCAGTGCGCCGGGAGCGGGGCGCTGCACCCTCGCCGCGGCTTGGGTGACCGACCTGCGAACAAGCTGGAGGGACCGTCAGTCGACCAGTGCATCGGCGATCATTCGACGGCCCTGGCGTTCGAATGGTTCGTCTCCGACCTGGTATGCCCATACGGCGGTCGCAACGGCCTCCTAGATCCGGGTGTGGCGCCATGCATCGGGCTCACGGGGATCGCAGCCATACCCGTCGATGAAAGCAGCCTCGAGTTCCGGGTGGCCGCAGAACTGTTGGGCGGCAAGTCGCGTGAAGTCCGTCACGGCGGGCCGTAGGTCCGCTCGACCGAAGTCGATCACGCTCACGATCCCTTCATGCACGAGCCAGTTGCGAGGTTGCCAGTCGCCGTGCGTCGGCACCACCGCTACTGGCGCCGTCGGCCACGATTCGACCTCGGTTCGCAGCCGCACTACGACGTCGGGAGCGATGCGATGAGGTTTGTCGAGCCACGAAAGGGTCTTCTGCTTTGCCTCAGCCTCGTAGTCCTTGTTCTCAAGCGAGAATTAGTTGTGCAGGTGCCCCAAGAGCATGCCGGCCTGGTGGTAGATGTCGGGGTCGTACTCGCGGGTGCTGCCCGCTGCCGGTTCTCCCTCGACGTACTGGCGTAGCAGCAGTTTCGCGTCGTCGGCTGCACGGAGGAGCCGAGGTGCGCGCCCCTGCGAAACCCACGGTCCCAGCCAGAGCCGGTGAGCCCGGAGCTCCCGTGCGAGGTGGTGATCTCGCTCGTCTCCTGCCTTGACGATGTACCGCACACCTTCATGTGACATCTCGAGCACAGTGGTTCCGATCAGACCCCAACTGTGGTCGTGGACGAGTTCGGCGTCCGGCAACCACTCGGCCAACAACTCGCGCTGGCAAACGGTTAGATTGCCCATCCCGGCCGTCATCTCGGACATTTTACGAGCGACGGTTGCACCCAGGCCTGTTCTCACTTCCAGCCGTGGCGCCGATCATCGATGGCTTCGTCGAGTGTCGGGGAGTCTCAGCGCCACTTCGTGGCTCAGGTGGTGCCAGCGTGTCGTAGCGACCGCCCGCCGGTCGGACCACATGTCGTCCTGTGGCCGGTGGTGCATCTGGTCCAGCCCGGCCAGCTGCACCACTTCTCTGCATCACCTCCTGTCATCGGGTGGCCCAATAACGCGTCCGGAGTTGTCCTCCGAGGTGTCTCGAAACGCCGGCAGGGGGCATCCCTGTGGTCAGGTTGCAGTGAGCCGTTCGACGGGTTGACTCGTGATGTCGGCAATCAGGTCGAAGTCCTTGTCGTGGTGCAGAACGGTCAGCTGAGCTAACTCGCCAGTAGCGGCGATCAGTAGGTCCGGGATCGATGCCGCGCGATGCTGACCGCGCTCAGCGAGTGCCACTTGGACCTCGACGGCCCGGTCCTCGATCGCTGGGGTGAGGTACTCGACGGGCATTCGTGCCAGTGGCGGTCGGTCGTAGGCGAGCCGCAGATCGCTCACGGAGCGAGCAGAGAAGCCAACTTCGAGCCGAGTGACCGTGCAGATCCGGACTAGTCCACGCTCGATCCGCCTCGCCCACTCTTCGGCATCTGGGCTTCGGGCGAGCCGGACCAGAGCGGACTTGTCGATGAGCCAGCTGGTCACGACCAGGCCTGGCGCATCACCTCGGGCTCGGCAAGGTCGGCGAAGGCGTCAGCGAACGCCACAAGGTCCTCAACTCCGACGTCGGGAGCCCTATCGTCACGTTCACGCGCCAGGGCGCGCCGGATGTACTCCGTCCGAGAGAGACCGACCCGCCGGGCCCTCGCGTCGATTGCGGCGAGGACATCGTCTGGAACGTCACGGATCAAGATGTCGGTCACGGCTTCCTCCTCGCTCCGGCGATATCATAGGATATCACCCTCCAGAGCGACACCCTGCGAACCTGCCCCATACCGCCGGCACCCGAGAGAGCACCGCAGCGCCCATACCGTCGGTTCCCGGCCCTACAGACCGATCGTCTCGTGATCCATGGCCGTGGAGGTTCCGTCAGCTCCGATCACATGATCACCAGCTCGGCCTGTGGGTCGAGACGGTGCATGTCGTCAGGGTCGCTCGTCGCGATCCGATGGCCGCGGGATCGGGCACAGAGGACCACCGTGGCGTCGATCACGTCGTCGCCACCCGCGACACCCAGGAGCTGCCCCGCGGCACGGGCTCCGTGGTCATCCAAACCGACGATGTCACAAGAGTCCGATCCGAGAAGCCGGGAAAGGTTGGCTTGGCGCCGCCCATCTCGCCACACCTGGCCGACGACGCCGGCGGGAACACACAGCCGTTCGCCGCGTTCTCGGGCGCGAGCCACGAGCGCGACCGCCCGACGCTGGCCGCGCTCGAACGCGACGAGCGCGCCGGCGTCGAGGGTGATCCCTACCGCCATCCGGCCTCGCGGTC
>JAKACA010000315.1 GCA_021796455.1 Actinomycetes bacterium | reverse complement strand
CTCTCGGGGTAGAGGTGCCGCTCGGAGAGGGGCAGCTGCTCGGTGACGCCGAGGGCGGCACCGCGAGGAAGGATCGTGACCTTGGCTACCGGGTCGGCCTTCTCGGAGAAGATGGCAACTAGAGCGTGACCGGCTTCGTGTACGGCGACGGCGTGCTTCTCCTCGGGCAGCAGCGCATTCGACGCGTCGCGCCGGCCGATGAGCAGCCGCTCGCGGGCGGCGTCGAAGTCGGCGGCCGAGATGACGGCGCGCCGGGCTCGCACTGCGTTGATGGCAGCCTCGTTGACGAGGTTGGCGAGGTCGGCCCCGGAGAACCCTGGTGTGCCTCGGGAGATGGCGTCGAGATCGACCTTGGGGCCGAGCTTTTTCGTCCTCGAATGGATGGCGAGGATCGCCGTGCGCTCTCTCGCACGCGGGGCCACCCGGAGCAAAGCGGCAACCGGTCGACTCATCGTCGACTCCGATTGACGGCGCCGGGCAACACGTCCACGGTTTTGACCGCGCGGTCGCCGAGGAGGCAGGGATCCAGCTCAGGTAGGGCACCGACCTCAAAAAGGCGGGCTCCGCCCTCGGCGTGGTCGGGCGACCGGTCACTCCAACCGGTCCCGGCGAGCGGGCCTGATTGGCTTGTCTCCAACGTTGCTCCTTTGCTCCTGGGCGTGCTTTTCGAACTTGGCGCTCGGGGTCAGCGCGGCCAGGGTCTGGAGCAACGTTGTTACCGGCCGGGCCTTCGGAGACTCCGGCGGAACTACTGCTCACCGGCCTACTACCCGAAGCGATGCGGCGCAAGCCGGGGCGGGGCATCAAGAAGCTGTTCATGATCACCCTCGGGCTCTACATCGCCTCCACGGTCGTGACCGCGTTCTCCTTCGCACCGTGGTTCTTCTTCCTCGCCCGGTTCTTCACCGGCAGCGGCATCGGCGGTGAGTACTCGGCCATCAACTCGGCGATCGACGAGCTGATCCCCGCCCGGGTGCGCGGACGCGTCGACCTCATCGTCAACGGGTCGTACTGGCTCGGCTCGATCGCAGGTGCTGGGGCCGCACTGTTCTGCTTGTCGGGGATCTTCCCCGAGAACCTCGGCTGGCGCTTCGCCTTCGGGGTCGGAGCCGTGCTCGGGCTCACCGTCATGTTCGTGCGCCGCAGTGTGCCCGAGAGCCCGCGCTGGCTGTTCATCCACGGACGAGAGGAGGAGGCCGAGGCCATCGTCGGCGGGGTCGAGCACGTCATCGAGGCCGAGACCGGCCAGAGCCTGTCGCAGGTCGACAAGACCATCACCGTGCACCAGCGGGCGACGATCCCGTTCCGAGAGATCGCCCGGGTGGCGTTCAAGACTTACCCGAGGCGGTCAGTCCTCTGCCTCGCGCTCTTCATCGGCCAGGCCTTCTTGTACAACGGCGTCACCTTCAATCTCGGTACCCTCATGACCACGTTCTACGGTGTGGGCGCGGCGGTCGTGCCGGTGTTCTTCATCATCTTCGCGGTGGGGAACTTCGCCGGCCCGCTCCTCCTCGGGCGGCTCTTCGACACCGTCGGGCGGAAACCGATGATCAGCGGTACCTATCTCGGTTCCGCCGTGCTCTCTGTCGTCCTCGCCGGACTGTTCGTCTCCGGCGTGCTCAATTCGGGGAGCTTCATCATCGTCGTGGTCGCCGTCTTCTTCCTGGCATCGGCCGGCGCCAGCGCCGCCTATCTCACCGCCTCGGAGATCTTCCCGATGGAGACCAGAGCCCTCGCCATTGCCTTCTTCTACGCCATCGGCACCGCCGTGGGGGGGATCATCGGCCCGCTGCTGTTCGGCAAGCTCATCGCCACCGGCCACAAGGACCCGGTCGCCATCGCCTTCCTCATCGGTGCCGCGGTCATGGCTCTCGGGGGCGTCGTCGACCTGTTCTTCGGCGTCAAAGCCGCCGGTGTCCAACTCGAGGAGATCGCCAGGCCGCTCACCGCCGTCGATGACGCCGGGGAGGTCGCCCCTGGCCGGCCCGCTGTCGCCGGGTCGGGCACCGGTGCCCCGGCGCTCAGCACCGCCCGGGCCACCGCACGCCGCCATCGGGCACAAGCCGACGAGGAGCGTGCCCGCGCCGCCGAGCACCGTGCCGCGGCCCACGACCAGCTGGCCCTCGTCGCAGCCGGGGAGAAAGCCGCCGAGGAACGAGCTCACCTCGAACAGCTGCTGGGCGAGGTGGCGGAGATGGCGGCCGTCGCCCACGACGACCGTGCGACCGCCGCTGACGCGCTCGCCGACGCCGAGACCGAAGCCGACCCGCACCTGGCATTGGCAGCCCACGAGCGCGCCCGCGCCGCCGAGCAGCGCGCCCGAGCGCACGACGAGGACGCCGCGGCCCTCGCTGCTTCCCTGGCAGGCGACGTCGAGCGTCACCAGGCGCTGGCCGCTGCCGCGCTCGAGCGGGCACGCTCACGCGAGCAGAAAGCCCTCGCCGAGCAGTGCCGGGCAGCAGCCGATTCGGGTCTTCCAAACCGTCGGGATATGGAGCAGGCCCGGGCGGACATGCACGACCGCTGGGCCGAGATGCACGCCCAGCGCGCTCGATCACACGAGCAACGCGCCGAGCGCAACGAGGCGGGTGAGACAGAAGCGACCAGAGCTGCCGACGTCCTCGCCGAAGAGGCCCGCGCCGCGGAGGACCGGATCGAGGCAGCCGAGCACCGCGCCGATGCCGAAGACGAACGCGGCGAGGAGGACGTCACAGAAGAGACCGTTCGCCGCCGAGCCGAGGCGACAGCACGTCAGGCCGTCGAA
>JAKACA010000314.1 GCA_021796455.1 Actinomycetes bacterium | reverse complement strand
GCCTGGAACACCTGCGACCCTGAGCGGGTGGCTCTCGCCTACAGCGGGGACTCGGTCTGGCGCAACCGCGACACCTTCGTCATCGGCAGGGCGGAGATCGTCAGCTTCTTGCGGCAGAAGTGGGAACGCGAGCTCGACTACGCGCTGCGAAAGGACCTGTGGGCCTTCGAGGGCAACCGGATCGCGGTGCGCTTCCAGTACGAGAGCCACGATCCGAGCGGGCAGTGGTGGCGCAGCTACGGCAACGAGTTGTGGGAGTTCGACGAGCACGGGCTGATGCGCCGGCGCGAGGCCAGCATCAACGACGTCCGCATCGACGAGTCCGAGCGGCGGATCTTTGGCGCCCGGCCGCCCGAGGAGCGCGGACGGGAGAACCCGCTGCGCTGACGACAGGATTCGGGCTCGACGCGTCCCCACGGGGGGGGCCTCGGCGGCCGCAGTGATCAGACCACGATGGTGACGCAGCACCGCTCAGGGTCAGGATCGAGTCGGGCGGCGCCGGGCGGGAGCCCTGCCTCCTCGGTGACGCCGGAGAGCAGCTCATGGTTCATGTGGCACACAAGGTCGCGGTGCTCCTCCGCCAGGACGCGGAACGGGCAGTTGGCCATGGTGACCAGACCGCGAGCACCATCTGCTGCCCTTCGCCGGCGTGGCCTACGTCGGCTACCTCCCGGCGACCGGCTCCTCGGGCTGTCCAAGCTTGCCCGTGTTGTCACCCACTTCCCCCGGTGCCTCCAGGTCCAAGAGTGCCTCACCACCCAGGTGGCCAACTGGCTCGTCGACACCCTTCATCCCAAAGGGGTCGGCGTGGTCCTCGAGGCAGAGCACGCCTGCATGTCGCTTCGCGGGGTGCGCGCCAGCGGCTCGGTGACCCTCGCGTCCGCCCTGGCCGGGCTCGTGAGGGACCCTGGGCGCTGTGCTCGGCCGCCGGTCAGGTCCCGGGGGCTCGGTCGGCGGCCCGAACGTTGGTTTGTTCGGAGCGACACCCACTTCGATGCCCCTCGGTCTCCACGGCCCCGCATTCCGGGCAGATGAGATGGGCCCAGCAGGCCGCATCACCTCCCGCGAAACGTTCGACCTCACCGGGGACTGGCGGGTGCTCCATCACACCTCCTCAACGCCGCCTTCCTCAACGCTACTCGTCCTCGGTCCCGCCGTACCCGGGCCGCCAATCCAGAAAGCCGATCTCGCAAGTCGGCGATCATGCCCACCACTGGATATACTAGCGATAGGTAGAAAATATGAGACGAGCAGGACGAATGGCGATCCAGTTGGCGACACCGCCCCTGACTTCACCGCAGAGACGACCGAGGGACGGCTCAGCCTGCACGAGTACCTCGGCGACAGCCGGGAGTTCCTGTTCTCCCATCCGGCCGACTTCACGCCGGTGTGCACCACCGAGCTCGGTGACTTCGCTCATCGCAAGGACGAGTTCACCAAACGCAACACCAAGCTCATCAGTGTGAGTGTCGACCCTGTCGAGTCGCATCGTCGTTGGTCGGACGACATCGCCGAGACCCAGGGGCAGGGACTCAACTACCCGCTCGTCGGTGACGAGGACCGAACGGTTGCCAATCCATACGGGATGATCCACCCGCAAGCCCTCGAGGCCGCCACGGGCCACGGTACGTGCCGTGCCCGTCAGCGGCCCCGACCACAAGGAGAACCTCACGCTCACCTACCCGGCCAGCGTGGGACGCAACGTCGCTGAGATCCTCCGGGTGCTCGACGCGCTGCAGCTGAGCGGTGCCCACGCGGTGTCCACCCCGGTCAACTGGAAAGACGGTGACGATGTCGTCATCTCTCCGGCTCTCTCCGACGACGAGGCGAAGAGGCGCTTCCCCAACGGTCAGTGATCCTCTCCGCCACCAGGTGGCTGCGTCGTTGAATGCCTCGAGTCAGGAGCGGGCACCTGTCGTCGCAAATTGGCGCCGGACAGTCAGGCGACAGCCAGCCCGGCGAGGGTCCTTGGCCACGAGCCCCTCCACGTCGAGACCACCGAGGCCTTCGGCCAACCCTTCGGCCAGCCCCAGGTGCAGCTGACAGACCGTATCGGGGTCCGATCCGGCCACCTCGGCGAAGGGGCAGCGCCCGAGCACGACCTCGACCCTGCGTCCCCGCTCGATCCGCGTCGGGCGGAAGCCGCTCCGGGCGATCTCGGCCTCCAAGAGATCGATCCCTTCGCCGGCACCGGTCAGCTCCGCGGCACGGCGATGCCCGTCTTGGCGGCCCACCTGGCGCGGGTCCAGTCGGCGGCGAACCGCGTCACTGAGCAGGCTCGCCAACCAGGCGTACGCACCAGGGGTGTCCCATCTCCCTGCCGCCTCGGGGTGCAGCCGGTACAGCAGGCGGGGGCGTCCCGGACGCAAGCGCTCCTCGACTTCCTCGGTCACCAGGCCGGCGTCCTTCAGGACTGCGAGGTGCTGGCGCACCGCGTTGTGGTTGAGGCGCACGTAGTCGGTCAGCTCGGCGACCCCGACCGGACCAGGAGCATCCGCGATGTAGCGGAACAAGCGGTGACGCGTCGGGTCACCGAGCGCCCGGGCCTCATGTTGCAGTTCGCCGTCAAGCATCGCCCAGTCCTTCCCAACCCGATTTTCTATGATACACCAGAACAACCAGGCCCCGGTCACACTGACCTGGCGATCCAGGCGCTCGCTCGGTGGTCATCACCTTCAGCTCTTGCCTGAACCGAAAATACTTGCGTAAGTAGTGCAGTGACTTGGGCGCGCGGGACCGGGGTGCGGGGCGGAGCCCCGCTCGGGCCAAAGGCCCGATGATCAG
>JAKACA010000313.1 GCA_021796455.1 Actinomycetes bacterium | reverse complement strand
TCGGCGCCCGTTCCTTGTCGAGGTGTCTGGCGCCCCGAGTAGGGCCTCGACCTCCTCGTCGCCGAGGAACGAGACGAGCGCGCGCTCGAAGCGCTTGGAGGGGATCGCCAGGACGCGCTCGATGAGCGCCGCGTGCTCGGGGTGGCGCAGCGCCGCGAAGCGGAACAGCGAGTGGATCGCCGCGAGACGGGCGTTTCTCGTCCGGGCCTGGTTGCCGCGATCGGTCTCGAGGTGCACGAGAAAGCCCGTGATCGCCGAAGCGTCGAGATCCTCGAACTGCAGACGGGAGGGCCGTTTGCCCATTGTCTGTTGGATGTAGGCGAGGAGCAGGCAGAAGCAGTCCCGGTACGCGGCGATCGTGTGCGGGCTGGCGTGCTGCTGGGCGATCAGACGCTCGGTGAAGAATGCCTCGAGCGTCGGTGCGAGCGCGCTCATCGCTTCGCCTCGTAGGTGCGCTCGAGGCGCTCGGCCGCGAGGCCGAGCAGGTCGAGGGAGCCCGACAAGTACCAGTAGGTGGCCGCAGGGTCGACGTGCCCGAGATAGGTCGACAGCCTCGGCAGGCGCGCCGCGACGTCAGCGCCTTCTCGATACCAGTCCTCGAGAGTGTTGACGGCGAAACGATGGCGGAGATCGTGTGGACGTGGGCGACACGACGCCGAGCGTGCCGTGATGCCGGCCAGGCGCACCATCTGCTGATAGCCGAGGTGGAAGTTGCAGTAGCGCATCCTCGTCCCGGCTGCCGACACGAAGAAGGCCGCCTCGGACGGGCATGGGCTCAAACGATCCCGCTCGTCGACGTACGTGCCGAGCGCCTCGACGCTCGTGTCATGGAGCGGGACCATCCGCTCCTTGTCGAGCTTGGCGTGACGGATCGTGATGACCCCCGAGCCGAGATCGACGTCGCCGCGGTCGAGGGCGAGCGCCTCGCCGATGCGCATGCCGCTGCAAGCGAGCAGGCCGACCACGGCTTCCATCCCCGCCGCACGAAGCCTCGAGCGGAACCTCCGTGCCGCGGACATGAGCGCCACGACCTCCTCGTGCGAGTAGAGGAAGGGGGTGGCCCGCGTCGAGGCCGAGGGGAGCAGCCTCGTCGGGGGCACGCCGGTGCGCGGCTCGAAAGCGTGCAGGTAGCGCAGGAAGCCCCGCGCCACGCACAGTCGGTTGGCGGCCCACATGGCGCTGCAGCTCGGTGGCGACGTCGCCCAGGAGACGGCGAGCTCGACGCTCACCACCTCAGCGCCTTGGTGGTCGCAGAACGCCACGAGCTGGGCGAGCAGGCGTCCAGCGCGATCGAGCTTGTAGCCGAGCCCGCGTCGCAGCACGAGGTAGTCCTCGAGGTGTCGTCCGAGCTCGCTCACGGCCGTGCTCCTTCCCACGGCCGCGCGAGGGGCACGAGGGAAGCGAGGTCAACCTTCGCGTAGATGCTGGTCGTGAGGGTGAGCTCGTGCCGGAGCACGAGGCCGATCTCCTCGAGGTTCGCGCCGGCGCGCAGCAGCTCGGTGGCCGCAGCGTGGCGAAGCCGGTGAGCGTGCACCTCCGGAAGACCGGCTCGCCGGCACGCGGCGCGCACCAGCGCGGAGACCCCAGCGCTTGTGAGCGGCCGGCGCGGGGCACGTACACGGGTGAAGACGTTGCGACACGCCGGGGAGCCGCGACCGTGGGAGAGCCAGGCGGCGATCGCCTGGCCGACATCGGCGGGAAGTGGCATGCGGTCCCTGCGGCCACCCTTGCCTCGCACGACGAGCTCGCCCGCACGCCAGTCGATGTCGCCGAGATCCATCGCGACCACCTCGCCAGCACGAAGTCCCAGCCGAGCGAGCAGGTTGAGGACGGCGAAGTCGCGTCGGCCAAAGGCACTGCGCCGGTCGCAGCTGTGCAGGAGCTTCTTGATAGCCCCGGCGTCCACCGACACCGGCAGCTTCGAGCGCTGGCGACTGGCCACCCGCGGGACCGCACCGGCCAAGGGGGTCGCGATCAGTCCTCGCAGGTGACAGAAGCGCAGGAACGAGCGCACGCCGCACGCGATGTACGCGGGGTTGCGCACCTTGCACTGCTCGGCGACGAAGCTGAGCACGTCCGCCGCAGCCAGCTCACGAAGGCCGCCATCGCCAGGACGTGCGGCAAGGAACAGTCGCGCCACGTGGAGGTAGCTCGCCGTCGAGGAGGGCGCGATGCCACGCTCGTTCAGCAGGTAGGCGCGGAACTCATCGAGCAGGAGATCGACCTCCGACGGCGGCGGGACGCTCGCGGGCGGCACGACCCCACAACCTCGCAAGTAGTTGATGAGCGGTTCGACGCCCTTCGGCGAGATCCACAGCGTGTAGCCCTGCGACCGACGGGCCTCGAGAAACGCCTCGATTCGCTCCGTGTCGAGCGCAGCAGGCTCGAGCCCCTCACCGGCCATCCACCGGCTCAGGTGCGCCAGCACCCGAAGCTGATCTGTGAGAGCGAACGGTCGATAGCCCTGCAGCGCCAGCTCGCTTCGGAACCCGGCCACGTGGGGGACGAGCGGCCCAATGACACGCACCCGGCAAGGTCTTGCACCCATCGATGCCTCCTCTCGAACAGCAGTGAGAGGAAGTCTCGGTCGCTCAGCAGCGAGGCCGATTATGTTGAGTCATCACGCGGCGACGAAGCGTTCACCAGCGACAACGGCGGGCAGAAGGCCCCCACTCCACATAATCCCGTGGTCTCCATAATGCACACGGCACCGTTGGTGGGCAGCACCCTGGAGCACCTTCTTGATGGCGGCGACGAGGCCGGCGTGCTGGTCGGAGATCACGAGCTTCA
>JAKACA010000312.1 GCA_021796455.1 Actinomycetes bacterium | reverse complement strand
GAGTTGGGAGCGCAGGGCGGGGGCGAACTCCGCTCCGGGAGCGAAGTTGTCGCAGGTCTCGCAGACGTTGGCGTAGGGGCAGGCGTCGGCTGCAAGGTGCCGGGAGCAATAGCCGGTGGCGACCCGGGTCTTGAGGTACTCGGACGCGATCCAGTCGATCTTGGCGGGCACGGGCGGCCGACCGGCGGGAGCGACGGGAATGCGCTTTCGCACCTTGAACCGGCCTGGGTTTCTTGGAGGCTCGTTGGCTTTGCTGTTGCCGGCGACGCTGGGCGCCGCGAGGACGAGTGTGACGCCCCAGGTGAGCGGGGCGCAACAGGCGGTTCAGCCGCCGAGGTCGGCGTAGGCGACAGGCTCGTCGCAGTGGGGACATGAGCCACCGGCCCCGATCCGACGGCAGAACAAGCCGCAGTCGTCGCACCGCCGGACACCGAGGTAGCGCTGCTCGCACTCGGGGCACTCGTAGACGATGGCGCCAGGAGTGACGGCGGCCGCAGCGGGCGTGGGAGACCAGCTGACTTGGCGGTCCCGCCAGGCCGCTTGCTTGCAGGCATCCGAGCAGTAGCGGCGGCGGCCCGACGCCACGAAGGCGCCCCCGCAGCGCACGCAGATCTTCATCTGCGTATCGTAACGCATCGTAACGTAGGGGAATCGGGGGATCCGGATGGCTCAGGCCACGCGGCGCCGTGCCTCCTCGGTCGCCCAGGCGGCCTCCACCTCGGCAGGGGTTCGGTCGTCAAGCTCGGAGTGGAGGCGCTCGGTGTTGAACCAGGACACCCAGGCGCACGTGGCGGCCTCGAGGTCGCTGAGCCCCTTCCAGGGGCCGCCGTTGGCCGAGAGGGCGGCCGGGTTGCGGTGCAGCTCGGTCTTGAACAGCCCCATCACCGACTCCGCCATCGCGTTGTCGTAGGATTAACCGGCCAATCGGGGCTCAGACCTGTGGAAAGTAGCTGTGCTGACAGGTCACTTGGTGCCGGTGGATCGCCGGAGGCGGCGAAGCTGCTCCTCGTGGCGGCGGACCCGCTCCGCGATCGCCTCCACGGCATCACGAAGGTGCTGCACCTCACTGACGACGCCCGAGAGCGTTCGCGGCGCGCGTCCTTGCTGGCGGTGCTCTTCGACGACCGAGCGGAGATTCTCGTCTCGATAGAGGGTCGTCCGGCTGACACCCGAACGCTCGGCGACCGCCGGGAAGGTTATGGGCTCTGCGTCGCGCAACAGCTCTGCACACGCGCGCTCGACCTTGGCGAGCGTGTCCTTGGACGTCATCCGGCCTGCCCTTCTGCCAGCAGGGTGTCGAGGCGGGTGATGAGCCGACGGTGGCGGTCTGCCTCGTCGATCCACCCACGGGCCTCGGCATCTTTTGCCAGCGCCTCGGCGTCGATGCGCTGGGCAGAGAGCACCGAGATGCTGGCGGCGTCGGTGCGGAAGCTCGGACAGTGCTCGCAGATGTTGGCATAGGGGCACGCACCCTGCGCCGGTGCTCGCAGGCAGTAGCCGCCGGCGAGGCGGGCCTTGATGGCCGGAGCCGCCTTCCAGCTATCGCCGGAGGCGACCGGGATGCGTCTGCGACCCTCGGGGAGCGGCCCGATGCGGGCCTTGGCGAGGTCGAGTGCCCGCTCGTACTCGGCGCGCACCGTCTGGTCGAACAGGCGGCCGTAGCGGAGGCTCATCTCGGCCGAGACGTGGCCCAAGAGCGCCATGAGCGACTGGAGGGACACGCCGGCGTTGACCATGGCGGTCGCGAACGTGTGCCTCAACTGGTGGCTGGTCACGTGGCCGAGCCCGGCGACGCCAGCGGCGCGATCGAGCTCGAGACGCACTGCCTGCTGGCCGAGGCGGCGGCCGTGGTGGGTGAAGAGGAACTGGGCGGGCCGCCCCGTGCGCGGGTGCGGGAGCGGACGGCCCTCTGAGCGGGTGGCGACGATGCGGTCGATGAGGGCGACACCCTCGTCGTCGAGGGGCACCATGCGTTCCGAGTCGAGCTTGCCCAACGGCACCTTCAGCCAGGCGCCATTGCCGGGGATCTCGTGCACGCAGTCGAGCTCGAGGTCGAGGAGCTCGCCGATGCGCAGCCCGCACGCCCGCTGGAGCAACAAGGCATCCGCGGCGAGGCGGAACTCGGAGCACTCGAGCGCCTGGGAGAGCCGCCGGTCGGCGTCGACCGGCAAGTAGCGCGGGAGCGGGCGGGGCAGGCGGGGGATGTCGGAGCGGAAGACGAGGCGCCGTGCGGGGGCTTCGTCCCAGCCCCACTCGGTGACGTCGGTGAGGAAGGACGACAGCGTATGGACGCGCCGCGCTTGATCGGCCTTGGTGATCACCTCACCGTTCTTCACGTTGATGGCCGTGGTGAGCGAGTTGAGGTAGGGCTCGATGTGGCGGCGCCGATCAAGATCGGCAAGGGAGGAGAGCTGTGGGTTGGTCTCTGCGAGGAAGCGGCCGAAGTGCGCGAGACGCGTCGCCATCGTGGTGATCGTGCCGGCGACGCAGGTCCCGGACTTTCGCTCGACGTAGGCGACGAAGGCCGGGCGCAATGCCGGTGCGACGTCGGCCATGCGCTCGTCGAGGGAGGACGGGCCTCTCCTCTTTGGCGGCGTCTCGACGATGCCGAGGTGGAAGAGCACCCGGTGCGCCCCAGAGAGCGCCGACGCGTAATGGGTCCATCCATCGCCCGTCGATCGCTCGCGCTCCCGGCATGCGTCCGCCATCTCTGCGAAGTCCGAGAGCCTCAGTTGGTCGAGTGGACGCCCGGTTTGGATGAGGAGCCGGCCCACGGACTGCGATGCCACC
>JAKACA010000311.1 GCA_021796455.1 Actinomycetes bacterium | reverse complement strand
GACGAGGAGGGACGGCCGCTCTGGCCGCACTGTGATGTCACGCTCGAGGCGAGCCTGCTCGTCTTTGTCCACGAGAGCGACGACGCGCTCCTGCTCGCCCTGGAGGACTACCGACCGCTGCGCCTGGGACGCCAGGGCTGCGAGTGCCGGCACGAGAGCGAGAGCGCTGAAGCCGAGATCGAACCGGGGCAGCGGTGGCCGTGCAGTTATGAGCTGCAGGAGCGAGATGATGACGACGGCGCTGCCGACCGCGCCGGTCGCGCGAGCGACGCGCGCTCCAAAGGAGATGCCCACCTCGTTGACCCCGGCGGCGTAGGTCGCCATGAACAGGAGAGCGATGAGGGCGAGAAGCCACTCGAAGCGGGGCGGGTGAGCTCGTAGTGGTGGATCTGCGCGTGTATCGCGGCGACCAGGAGCACGATCACCGCGGTGAGCGCGTACACGAGCAGTCTCATGGATCGAGCCATCGAGCAACATTCAACACTGTCAGGCCCAGATGATCGGGGACCTTGGCCTGTCGGGCATGCCTTTGGACTTCTTGACTGATGCCCAGGTCGCTGGCTAAGGGTAGTTCGACGGCGTGGCGTCGCACAGGATTCCGCCGCCGCGCAGTCTCAAGATCGCGCAATGGACATGCGCCGGTCCTGGACACTTGGGCGGTGCCGACGAATCGCTCGGCGAATGCGTTGGACCCGTGGCGCCCGGACGGGGCCCAGAGAGTTCCCCGCTCGGTGGCCGCGATGGCGGAGATCGCCTGTCTCAGGGAGGAGAACGAGCGGCTTCGGTCGGCTCGACCCGAGGCAGCGACGACTCCAGCACACCGATCCCAGCGTGCACCGAGCCTGTTTCCTCCAACGGAGGGGGTACCAGGCGGCGCGACGGCCTCGGGGGGATCCTCCACATGCAGCTCGGACCCGTCCGTCACACCATGGTCGAGGATGCCGCGGCAATGGTGCTCGTCCGGCGGGACCTTATCGTGCATGAGACCCTGACCGACCCGGACGCGCCCGAAGACGCCCCAGTGCAGGCGATCCTCGGACAGGTGGCCGGTGACGAGGATCGAACCCGGCAGATCTGGGGCGACGTCGCCGACGCGCACCGACGGGGGCGCAGCATCCTCGTGTTCACGGACCGGACCGTGCACCTCGAGGCCCTCCGAGCCGAGCTGAGCTCGTGCCATGGTCTCGAACCCGCCGTGCTGAAAGGCGGGACGGGCAAGAAGCTGCACAGGGCGGTCCTCGACTGGATCCGGGCGAGCGACGCCCCGATCCTGCTGCTCGCCACCGGCGCCTACCTCGGCGAAGGCTTCGATTTTCCCGCCCTCGACAGCTTGCTCCTGGCCTTTCTGATCTCGGGCCGCAGCCGAGTCGTGCAGTACGTCGGCCGGGTGACGCGCGCTCTTCCTGGCAAGACGAACGCCGAGGTTCACGACTACCACGACAGCTTCCACCCTCGGCTCCGGCGGAGCGGCGTGCCACCATGGCGGCCGTGGCGCCGCGCCGCTCCAGAGCTGACTCGTCTTCCAAGAGACCCTCAAGATGGACCATTGAGTACTTCGTCACGTCGTCTGGTGCCGCACCCGCGCTCGATTGGCTGCGCAGGCTTCCGGAGCCCAAACGGGCGGCCTGGCTGGCCTTCGTGGACTTCGCCCTCGTGCCGATGGGCAAGGACATCGGCCAATCCGGCTACGTCAAGCCGCTCGGACAGGGGCTCTTCGAGCTCCGGGCCGATCCCAAAGCCCAGCCGAGAGCGATCCGAGCCGCACGGAAGCTCCTCGCCGACTGTCAGGCGGAACAGGCGGCAGCCAAGGGGCGCCTCCGCAAGCGCTGACCGGTCATCTCGACTCGTGGTGTAGAGTGATGGGTGCAAGGCCATCACCTCGGCGAGTGCCGAGGATCGACTCTTTGGAGCCACTGTGCCGACTCTCCGCCACGACGACGTGCGAAACGAGCTGCTCGCAGACCTCAGTGATGCCGGCCGTCGCCAGTACGACGCGTTTGGGGCAGTGCATGAGGCCCGTCAGGTGACGGCCCGGCTGGCTGAGCTGCGAGAAGCCGCGAACCTCTCCCAACGTCAGGCGGCGAAGCGAGCCGGGGTGGACCAGGCAGATCTGTCGCGGATCGAGTCGGGCCAGATCACGCCCTCCCTTCCGACGCTGCTTCGACTGCTCGACGTCGTAGGCGGCACGTTGATCGTGGCGCGCAGACGCTCGGCGTCGCTACCACCCGACGGCGGTCGGCCGTCGCAAGCCCGGCGTGCGAACGGATCGGGAGCGACCACCGGGCGCTCCGGTCGACCGCACGGGACGAAGAGAGCCGCTGCCAACACGGCCGCGAGCGCTGGCAAGACGGTGCGACGCTCAGCCTGAACCCGAAAATCGTCAGCGGGCGAGTCTCTCGTGAACCCCCGCCACTACTTCCTCTGGTTCGCCGCGCACTCTTACGTATGCACAATGCTGTGACCAGCATGTTCGAGCCGGCGGGCTGCTGGATGTCGTCCGTCGTGGCGATCCTGCGTATGCGTGCACAGGGCGTGCGTATGCAGTGCACTACTCAAGGGGCCTCGGGCGGTGGAGCGGCACTCGGAACCGCCGGGATAGGGCGCCCGAGAGGGGCCTTCAGCGGGCACCCTATATGGGATACGTTCCTCTCGCTGGCCAGCCCTTCCGATCTGGGCCGTTCTCGCAAGCCGTTCGGCTTGTGGGACTAGGACGCATGAGACGGCAAAGCCGTCACGAATGAGTCAAGAGTGGCTGGACCGGTCAAGCTCTGGCGCGGAGATGGTGTCGAGGC
>JAKACA010000310.1 GCA_021796455.1 Actinomycetes bacterium | reverse complement strand
GCCGAGACGATGGCCGCCATCGACGAGGGGCGGCGCGAAGTAGAGCGTGGCGAGACGGTGACGCTCGACGACCTCCGCCGGGAACTGCAGTCGCGCCGTAGAAGGTGAGTCGGGTCGAGCTCGCCCGCCGCGCTCGCAAGGAGATCGTTGGCCTCGACTGGCCGATCTCCGACGCCGTGCTCGAGGCTCTCGGGCTTCTCGAGCGTGAGCCCGAGGCCGGTCAACTGCTCCGGGGACGGCTACGGGGACTGCGGTCGCTTCGAATCGGTACGTACCGACTCATCTACCAAGTTGACGACAATCAGCGTCTGGTGCGCGTGCTCGCTGTCCGTCACCGGTCTGTTGCGTACACGACCGATCCGCGCTGAGCGTCAGTCTCCGAACAAGGACCTGATGCGCTCCTGCAGCTCGGGCACGTTCGAATAGGAGTGCCTACGGCCCACTTTCTTGTCACCGTACGAGACCTCTGGCGGAACTCCCGTTTGCCAGGGGCCAGCCAGCCGCCGAGCGTCGGACCGATCGGTACGCCGAGCCCGAGGCTCGTCGACCAGTCGGCGACGGCCTTGTCCCTCTCGGCTGGGACGGTGAAGACGTATTTCCCTCGTGGTAGTTCAGGCACGGCACGACCGCCACGCGCTGGCTGTCACCCGCGCTGATACCAGCTCGCTCTGCCGGCGCGAGAAACCTTCGATATCCGCTCGCCCCGATGACCCACTGGACCGGCGATGGCAGCGTTCCAGATTGGGTACTCGGTGTCAGTTGTGTTTTTGCGCCGCTGCGGCCCGACACATCGATGCCGTCGAAGAAGCGACGAGCGCGAATCGACGAGTATCACACCGCATCATCAGCTCGAAGGAGTTTTCGGCCCCTACGGGTAGCGGGCGTCCGATCTGGGCGCACGCTGTCGGCAGTCAAGGACGGCCCCGTGCCGGCGGCAAGCCCGCCGAGTTCAACCTCGGGGTTGACAATAGGGCCAGCGGCGGCCTATCGTCTTCTTCAACCAAGGAGTTGAGGAGGATGGGTGGCCGAGCCCGCGATCGTCACTGTGTTCTCTGCGCTGGCCGACGAGACCAGACTCGACATCGTGGCCCGCCTCGCTGTTGGCGATGCGACGTTGAGCGAGCTTGCCGAGCATTACGACATGTCCATCCAGGCGGTGTCCAAGCACCTCTCGGTACTCGAGGACGCGGGGGTCGTGTCCCGCCGCCGCGAGGCGCAGCGTCGACCGGTCCGATTGGAAGCGGAGGTGTTCGACCTCATGACCAAGTGGATCGAGCGATATCGCCAGAACGCCGAGGCCCGCTACCAGCGCCTCGATCAGCTGCTCGCCCAACTCGACGAACGGGCCCCCGACAACCACCAAGGAGCAACGACATGACGACCACGACCAACCGAGAGGCCGCGATCACCATCGACGACAAGACGCCGTCGATCACGATCGTCCGGGAGTTCGACGCCCCCGCCAAGGCCGTCTTTCGCGCACACACCGAGCCAGACCTATTCGTGCAATGGGTCGGTCCCGACAGCCTCGACACCAGCCGCGTCGATCGTTGGGACTGCCGCACCGGCGGCGAGTGGCGATATGTCTCCATTCGGAACGACGAGGAGCATTGGTTCCGGGGCTGCTTCCACGAAGTCCGGCCCGACGCGCTCATCGTCCAGACGTTCACCTACGAGCCGATGGCCGACAGCGTGTCGCTCGGACGCCTCGTCTTCCAGGACCTACTGCACAGCCGCTGCCGGCTCACCGCGACCTCGCTGGTCGACAGCTTCGAAGCCCGCGACGCGTTCGTCGCTAGCGGCATGGACGTGGGCGTCCAGGAGGGCTACCGCAAGCTCGACGGGCTCCTCGCCCGATGATGGCGGCAGCTGCAATCGACGGCCCGGGAAGTACACGATGGGAGAACTGATCGTCGACTTCATCACCTCCCTGGACGGCTACGCGTCAGCGGAGGGCTGGCCGGGGTGGTGGGGCCTCGAAGGCCCCGAGTACCTCGGTTGGCTTCAAGAGCGACCCCAGGCCACGCTGCTCATGGGTGCGAACACGTACCGGCTGATGTCGGGCTTCGCCGCCGGCGGCACCCCGGTGGGGACCGACGAGTTCTCCACTGACGAGGAGGCCTCGATCAGCGGGATGACCGGAGCGCCGAAGGTGGTGTTCTCGTCCACCCTCGAAGAACCGCTCTCCTGGGCGAACACGACCCTCGTACACGGCGACGCTGTCGAAGCGGTGCGAGCGATGAAGGCGGACGGACCGGGCCTCCTGAGCACGATCGGCAGCATCAGCCTGTGCCGGTCGCTGCTGCGAGCCGGGATCGTCGACCGGTTCCGCGTCGTGATGTTCCCGGTCATCACCGGCGCCACCGGCTCAGAACGCATCTACGACGGCTACCCCGACGTCGCGCTCGACATGATCGCCAGCAGAACCTTCGACGGGCGGAGCCAACTCGTGGAGTACCGTCCACGGGTGCTCGAACACCCACCGCTCGACGCCACTGCGTGATGGGCACTAGATCGACGCCCGTCGTCGAGGCTCCGGGCAGGAGCTTGGACTGAGGCGGCCAGTCCCCATCCCGTTGGTGCCGGAGTGCGACGCGCCGCCACGGTGACCCCGAAGTTGTCAGGGGACTCGAATCGCAACGATCATCCTCCTAGACCGCCGGAGCTCGGACGAATGCCGAAGAGATATCGGTGTAATCGGTGTGGCTCCTATCCCTTGGTTTCAGGATCCCACGCCGCGCCCGATTCGGCGCCATCTCGTAGGAAGCCCACCATGCCAATCCGCACGAAGCG
>JAKACA010000309.1 GCA_021796455.1 Actinomycetes bacterium | reverse complement strand
CGCTGAACATCGAACCCGGCTCAACCATCTGAGCTGCGACGAGCATCGCAGCCGCGTGTTTTCTCCAGCGGTTCGTCACCTCGACGAGCACGGGGAGGATCGGCAGGCGCTCGCGGGTTCGGGCGTCCATGCGCGCCTTTCTGCGGCGCAGGTACTTCTTGCGCGAGAGCTCTTGTCGTCTGATCGGGCACGGGGCGACCCAGCGCCCCCAACGTTCGGGATCGCTGAGGGCCCACTCCGCGAGGTCGAGATAGAAGGCCCGGACGCTCGCCATCACCTCCATTGCAGCGAGCCGCTCGGTCGTGACGGAGACGCTCTTGCCCGCTGGCGTCTTTCGCTTCATGGTCTTGGTCAAAAGGCGCTGCTTCCAGGCGGTCTCGACCTCGACGGGGAGGTGCAGGGAGCAGATGCCCTGATGGTGCGCCTCGAGGTCGGACCAGAAGCATCCGGCGAGCTCATAGGCGAGCCTGGAGAGGGTCGAGTAGTCGAGCGCCGGCCTGCGTTCGCTGAGATAGTCGACGAGAAGGTCGCGCACCGCCTGACAGGCGATCGCGTAGGAGTCGACGAGCTCTTCGACCGAGCGCTGCCCGCTGCTTCGGATCTCCTCGAGGGTCGGCACCCCCGGTCCGAAGCTCTCCATCTCGCGCAGCATCTTGAAGGTCGCAGAGCTGAAGTGGGTCTCGCCGTGGGCGGCGGTCTCGGCCTCGATCGCTTCGAGGAAGTCGCCGATCGTGATGTCGGCGATCACGCCACCTTTTGCAGCGAGGATCATCGCGACCCGTCGCCGGGTGGCAGTCGCCGCGGCAGCGGTGATCGCCGGGTCACCCTCGCAGTGCGCTGCGAGGGTGGCGAAACCCTCCGGATCGCGCATCGTGGTCATGCGCGGCGCGAACTTGTCGTGCTTTGCGCCGGTGAGCAACCACTCGAAGCTGGGACGCACGACGTCGGCCGCGATCGCGACGACAAGGGCCCGTTCGATCAGCGCCGGGCGGGTCGGCGAGTACTCGCCGTGGCGCTCGAGCCAGTGAATCGGCAGTACGTGCCAGTCCGCACCGGCGGCTTCTGCGCCACTTGCGACGAAGCGCTCTTGGAAGCTCGTCCCTTCCGCCTCGGAGAGCCAGCCCAAGAGCCACGCGAGCCCGCGCTGGAGATCGGTCCATCGACGCGAGCCGCGAGGTGCGTTCGACTTCGTGAGGACGACGCCGGTCACCTCGTCAGCATCGAGATCGGTGGTCGGCCAATGCATCCCCGTCCTGCGCGCCAGGTAGCAGTCGGGCAGCTCCATTGGAGAAGAAGCGGGCGATTCACGCACAGGGGCGACGATCGGCTTCAACTCGGAGATCTCGGCCACTGTGGTCCCGATGGTCAACGCGTGCTCCGGCCGAACAGGACGTCGAGGGTCTCGGGGCGGTACTCGGGCGCGACGTCGGGCACTTTGCTCTCGAGCGCGCGCCTGGTCTGCTCTTGGTGGTGGAGGAGGACCCGGCGGATGACCTCTTCCTTGCGCGGCGTGAGGTAGAGCTGGGTGGTGGTGATGCGCGCGTGGCCGAGGACGTACTGGACATCGGTGAGCGGTAGGCGAGGATCCTCGGCCATCCGATAGGCAGCAGTGTGCCGCAGCGAGTGCAGGGTAGAATCCGTGCCCGCCTCGGCGTTCACCCGCTCGAACATGCGGTGAACCGCGTGGTAGGTGAGGGGGCGGTAGGGACGCCGCAGCGTGAAGAACAGCGGCTGGCGGCGACCCTTTCCGACCAGACCCTCCATCTCGAGCTCGTAGAGGCGAAGGAACACGAACGCGTCCGGTGAAGCAGGGAGCTCTTGGGTAGCACCGCTGCCCTTGCGCACGACGGTGATCACTCCGCGCCCGGGATCGACGCCGCTCCTTCTCGCAGACAGGAGCTCTGAGGCACGCGCGCCGGTCGAAACGTAGAAGCAGACGAGCGCCCGGTCGCGGTTCGAGGAGAGCCGGGCGAAGATCTCGTTGAACTCGGCGTCGGGGATCGCTCGTGGCACCCTGGCCGCGACGCTCGGGCGGTAGCGGCCCGAGCGAGCGTTTCGGTAGGGCTCCATCGGGTTGTGGTGCGCGTTGGCCCGGGACGAGCGACGGGAGCGGTCGAGGGGGAAGGGGTTGTTCGCCGGGCCGCGCCCCGCGTCGGCGTGGAAGTCGTAGAAGCTGCGCAGCACGGTCTCCGAGTGGACACGCACCGCAGGCGAGTACTGACCGCCCGACGCTGCCGCCGGCGATGAGGCAACCGACCCGTCGGTTCCGTCTTGGTGGCGCCAGTGCGGGCGGACCGGCTTGGGCGCGACCTCGAGGAGGAGGGAGAACTCGCGCGCCTCACGCTGGGTCACAGCGTCCCAGGCGACACCTGCTGCCCAGCAGAAGCGGAACCACCGGAGCAGGTCCATCCCGTAGGAGCGCAGGGTCGCGGGTCGTCGCCCCGAGGCGAGCAGCTCCGCGAAGAAGACTGAGACCGCGTCCACCGCAATTCCGTCAGGGCCGATGACGTGGTAGGGGCAGAGTGGCTCTCCGGTCTCGACGAGCCGACCGACACGCGCCACCACCATCGTCGGTTCGACTGCGCGGCGCTCGGTGGGTCCCATGGCCCAGCGTGTCTAACACACTCACCGGCTCACCGCACAAGCAGATCTAGGGCTCCACCAGGGAATCTCTTGAGCTAAGTTCAGTCAACAAGTGCATCGCGTCGGCGGTGACGACGCGACCGGCGAGTGTGAGGTGCTCGAGCATCGGGCGGAAGGCGACGATCTCGTTCTCCTTGTGGTCGACCTCTGCCTGGGCGATGACCACTCGCTC
>JAKACA010000071.1 GCA_021796455.1 Actinomycetes bacterium | reverse complement strand
CGCGGCGGCATCCACTGCCGCCCTTCGCTCCGTCCTTCTCCGCAATACTCGGCGCATCGAAGCTGAGCGAGAGCGGCCCGAGCGAGATGGCCGGCTCGTGTTCGAAGCTCTCCTGCGCGGCGCTTTCGGGGTGCTCGAGAGAGGCTGCCGCCTCAGCTCCGCAACGACCTACGGTGCGTGACGAGCGAGCTGCAGCTCAGGACCGCGGGCTAGCGAGCAGCACCGGGATCTTACGGGTGGTCTTCAGCTGGTACTCGCCATAGGGAGGGAAGGCCTCCACGGCGCGCTGCCACCACTCGTCCCGTTCGGCTCCCGCGAGCTCGCGGACCTGGGCGTCGAATGGCTGAGCGCCGTCCTGGATGGTGACTGCGAGGGGATCCGCGACGAGGTTGTAGTACCAGACCGGATGGGTCGGTGCCCCACCTTTGGAGGCGACGAGCGCGTAGCTGCCGCCATGCTCGACTCTCATAACCGGTGACTTGCGGATCTTGCCGGTTCGGCGCCCCCTCGTGGTCACTATCACGATGGGAAGCCCACTGTCGCGAAGCGTGTTGGCTCGCGTGCCCCCCGAGCTCTCGTACTCTTCGACCTGTTCGCGAACCCACTCTGCCGGGCTCGGTTCGTACTCACCAATGAGGGCCATGGGATCTCCTTTCTGCTCCGATCTTGCTGGGTTGCTCCGTTGCTCTATACCCAGTGGGGGTATTATACTTCATGAAGTGGCCGGGTCGCCGAGACGGCGGGAAGGAGCCGGAGATGGCTGAGGTGATGACCTACAGAGTTCCGGGAATGACATGTGAACACTGCAAGAGAGCAGTGGGCGAGGAGCTGAGCCGAGTCCGGGGGGTCGAGTCGGTCACCGTCGACCTGGACTCCAAGGCGGTCGCCGTGACGGGTGAGCACCTTGACGACGTGGTCCTTCGTCGCGCGATCGAGGAGTCTGGCTACGAGGCGGTGTGATGGCGCCGACCGCTGGCAGCGCCGCCGGAGTCGGCGAGAGAGCCGGGGCTCGCGAGACAGCCAGGCTTGATCTCGCGATAGAGGGGATGACTTGCTCGTCTTGCGCGACGCGGATCGAAAAGCGCCTCAACAAGCTCGGCAGCGTCGCCGCGACCGTCAATTATGCCAGCGAGCAAGCGGCAGTCGTCTTCGATCCTGCTGAGGTCGCTCTCGACGACCTGATAGCGGCCGTGGAAGCCGCGGGGTACAAAGCCTCGCTGCCCGAGGCGGATCTCGGCGGCGGCGACCCCACGTCGTCTCTGAGGCTACGACTCGCGGTGGCCGGCGTGGCAAGCGTGCCCCTCATGGTGCTGGCCTGGACGACGGCAGCGCGCTTTCCCGGTTGGGGGTGGGTGTCGCTAGGCCTCGCGACGCCTGCCGTCTTTTACGGTGGCTGGCCGTTCCACCGCGCAGCCGTGCTCAATGCCCGCCATCTCGTGGCGACGATGGACACCTTGATCTCGATCGGGACCCTTGCCGCCTGGTCGTGGTCGACGGTGGTGCTCCTTGGTGGGCTGCACGAGAGCCTCTATTTCGACACCGCTTCGACGATCACGGCCCTGATCCTGCTCGGCCGCTACTTCGAGGCACGGGCGAAGCGGCGCTCGGGCGAAGCGTTGCGCAAGCTCGCCGAGCTTGGCGCCACGCAGGCCTGCGTTCTTCGCGAGGGACAAGAGGTCCTCGTCCCTGCACAGGATCTGGTGGCCGGCGATCTGTTCGTAGTGCGCCCGGGCGAAAAAGTCGCCACTGACGGTGTCGTTCGCAGCGGCACCTCGGCAGTCGACCAGTCGATGCTGACCGGCGAGTCGGTTCCCGTCGAGGTGGGCCCGGGGGACGAAGTGACAGGAGCGACGCTCAACGCGTCAGGTCGCCTCGTGGTGGAGGCGACCCGGGTGGGCGCCGCGACTGCCCTTTCCCAGATAGCCCGCCTGGTCGCCCAGTCTCAGTCCGGCAAGGCCCCGGTGCAGAGGCTGGCCGACAGAGTTGCCGCGGTGTTCGTGCCTATCGTGATCGGGCTGTCACTGCTCACCCTCGCCGGGTGGCTCGCGTTCGGTTCGCGGGGTACCGCGGCCGCCTTCACCGCCGCCGTCGCCGTCATGGTCATCGCTTGCCCGTGCGCGCTCGGGCTCGCGACGCCGACGGCCCTCATGGTCGGGACCGGACGCGGCGCGCAGCTCGGGATAGTTATCAAGGGTCCCGAGGTCCTGGAGCAGACGCGGCGGGTCACAACCGTGGTGCTCGACAAGACCGGCACCATCACCGAAGGGCGTATGCATGTCATGGGTCTGCGGCCCATGGGAGGCGTCTCGGAGGAGGAGCTGCTAGCCATGGTGGCCGGTGCCGAGGCTGGAAGCGAGCACCCGGTCGGTCGCGCCATAGCCGAGCATGGCAGGAGTCGCCTGGGCCACCTGCCAGAGGCGGAGGGTTTCAAGGCGACTGCCGGCCTCGGAGTGCAAGCCGTGGTCAACGGTCATGGCGTCGTGGTAGGGCGGCCGTCCCTGCTCGCCGACTGGGGTGCGGAGCTTCCCGAGCCCCTCGTCTCGGAGGCCGGCGAGCTCGAGGTCGCGGGCAACACTGTCGTTGTGGTTGCGTGGGATGGTGAGGTCCGCGGGCTTGTCGCCGTCGCCGACCGTGTGAAGGCGACCAGCCGGGAGGCGATCGGGGAGCTACGTGCCCTCGGTCTCACACCCGTGCTGCTCACCGGCGACAACGACGCGACCGCAAGAGCCGTCGCGAGCCAAGTCGGGATCGACCGGGTTCTCGCGAACGTGCTGCCCGGTGAGAAGGCGGCCGAGATCCGCCGCCTCCAGGAGTCCGGCGAAGTCGTCGCCATGGTCGGCGACGGTGTCAACGATGCCCCGGCACTTGCGCAGGCCGATCTCGGCCTCGCGATCGGGACCGGTTCCGACGTCGCGATCGAGACCTCCGACCTGACACTGGTCTCGGGCGACCTGCGTGCCGCGGCGGACGCGATCTCGCTTGCGAGGAAGACCCTCTCGACGATAAAGGGCAACTTGTTCTGGGCATTTGCCTACAACATCGCAGCCATTCCCCTTGCCGTCGCCGGTGTCGTGAACCCGATGATCGCTGCGGCCGCGATGGCGTTCTCGAGCGTCTTCGTCGTGTCAAATTCCCTTCGGCTCAGGCGATTCCGCCCGCAACGGGAGTCGTCGTGACCGATACGAGCCCACCGGTGTACGGCTATGTCGCCAGCAAAGGCAAGGAAGCGCTCCGAAAGCGCATGCACCGCATCGAAGGGCAGGTTCGTGGCATCGAAGGGATGATCGCCGGAGACCGGTACTGCATCGACATCCTCACCCAGATCGCGGCCGTCGAGACGGCGCTCGAGGCGGTGGCCTTCAAGATCCTCGACGACCACGTCAGCCACTGCGTTGCCAACGCCCTGGCTTCGGGAGACGAGGCGGTCGCCGCGGAAAAGAGCCGCGAGCTGCTGGAGGCCGTCCATAGGTTCACTCGCACCAGGTGAGGAGCCGGGCCGGCGGCAGTTCGGCCAAGGTGGCAAGAGGCGGAACGGCAACTTCGACCTGACGCCGCCCGGCTTGTCGCGCGCCTGCCATGTTGGTATCGTCAGTTGAACAAGAGTCCTGGCTTGCACAGATGTGCAGCTGGGCCGGACCGGGTGCAGTCAAGGGATTGAGCTGCAGAGTCGCAAGGGGGATCGTGGCGGCGTTGGCATCTGCTGAGCATCCGATGCTGCTCGTCTCGAGCGACGATGTGCGTGAGTACGTCGGGTCACGCCCTTATCTGTCGGAGAGGATCGATGCCGCGACCCTGGTCGCAGAGGAGATCGGAGACGGCAATCTCAATCTGGTCCTGGTGTGCCGTGACGCCCAGGGACGCGGGGTGTGCCTCAAGCAGTCCCTTCCGTATGTTCGTTTGGTAGGCGACTCATGGCCGCTCACCCAGCAGCGGACCGCGGCAGAGGCCCGATGGTACGAGGCGGTCTCTGAGGTCGCGCCGAACCTCGCCGCGCTTTGCTACGGGTTCGATCAGGACAATCACGTGATCGCGCTCGAAGACCTCTCGGAGTCATCGGTCTGGCGCAAGGAGCTGCTTGCCGGCGATCCCTGCTCCGAGGCGGCAGCGGCCATGGGCGTGCTCGTGGCCCGCATGTCGTTCTCGACGTCGTGGATGGCTCTCGGTATCTCTAAGGCCCGGCGACGAGCAGCGACGCACTTGAACGTCGAGCTTTGCGAGATCACCGAAGATCTTGTATTCACCGAGCCCCTCATCGACCATCCGCACAACTCTGTCGGTCCGGGACTCACCGATGCCGTCGCCCGTTTGCGGAACGACGGCGATCTCAGGTGTGGTGTCGACATGCTCAGGGCACGTTTCGTCGAGCATGGCGAGGCACTGATCCACGGCGATCTCCACACCGGCTCTGTGATGGTGGGGCGTTCCGCTGCGGGGGCCACCGCCAAGGCTATCGACGGGGAGTTCTGTTGCTATGGCCCGGTGGGTTTCGATCTCGGCACGCTGTTCGCCAACTACCTGTTTGCCGAGGTGCGAGCCGCAGTGCTGGGGCTCGCAGCGGCGAGCAGAGACGTTGGCGAGCTGAGTCGCATCACTTGGGACTCATTTGTCGCCGAGATGCGAAGTCTCTGGGAAACCTCGCCACCGCGCGGTTGGTCGCAGCCTTTCCTCGAGCAGTGGCTGGAGGCCGTCGGTGCCGACTCGGTCGGCTTTGCCGGCTGTGAGGCCCTTAGGCGCATCATCGGCCTCGCGAAGGTGGCGGACATCGAAAGCCTGCCGGCAGACGCCTATGATCTGGCGGGACGCGCGACGCTGGATATCGCCGCGACCTGGATCGGCCTATTCTTGAGCCATTCGGTGTCGCGTCCCGCTCGAGCTGGGCAGGTGGTGGAGTCTGCCCGCAACATTGCGGCCGAGCGTCTCGACTCCACCTAGGCAGGAGGGACCGTGACGCTGACAGGGTGGTGGAGGAGCTGGCTGCAGCAGCGGGCAGGGTGTGCATGCAGGGGGTTCACATGGGCGTTTGCGAAGTGCAGCTGATGACAACTAACAAGCAACTGGCGACAACGGCAGTGCAGAGCGATGGAGGGCATTGATGACGACGACACGAGCTGGTCAACTGGTCGCCACCGGAGGCCGAAGGAGTAGGGCCGCAGCGCTCGTGCTCGCGGCGATCTCGCTTGTTCTCTTGGCGTGCACGGGAGTTGCGAGCGCTTCGAGCGCTGCAACGCCGCAAGTGCCAAAAGCGCGCGGCGGCACCGCGACGTTCGCATTGCAGGCGACCGACAGCTTCAGCTGGATGCTGCCGTTCGAGAACTCCGCCAACGAGGAGCCCTGGCAGCTCAGCACCGACGAGGCGATGTGGCGCCCGCTGTACTTCGAGGGTCAGGGGAGCGCCCCTGTCATCAACTACAAGCTGAGCCTTGCCTACCCGCCGGTGTTCTCGAACAACGACAAGACGGTGACGATCCGCCTCCGGAGCTATCGGTGGTCCGACGGTGAGCCTGTCACCACGCGTGACATCAAGTTCTTCTTCAACCTCTACAGAGCCGGTGAGTCCCAGATCGCGACCCACGTCTCCGGCGAGTTCCCCGACAACGTCACAGCCGTCGACTACGTCAGCCCGACCGAATTCGTGCTCCACCTGAACCGCAGTTACAGCCAGCAGTGGTACACCGACAACCAGCTCGTGAACATCATCCCTCTCCCCCAGCAGACCTGGGACGTGGAGTCCTCCGGCGGGCACGTCGGCAACTACGACCTCACCCATGCCGGTGCCTTGAAGGTCTTCAACTACCTCACCGGCCAGTCGAAGGACCTATCTACCTATGCTTCCAACCCCCTCTGGAAGACCGTGGACGGCCCATGGACGATGACGAGCTACGACCCGGTGACAGGACGAGCCGAGCTGACACGGAACAACGCGTACTCCGGGCCACACAAGCCTGCGCTTGACCATGTGATCCTCGAGACGTTCACGAGCGACACTGCCGAGGTGGACGCCCTTAGAAACGGTACGATCGACTATGGCTACATCCCCTACAGCGACTACGGCCTCACGGGGTACTTCAAGAGCCACGGCTACACAGTGGCCCCGTGGGGCCCCGACTACGAGCAGTCGGTGGAGATCGGCTACACGAGCCACACCTACGGGCCGCTCGTGGACAAGCTCTATATCCGCCAGGCACTGCAGCACGTCGTCAACGAGCAGCTGTTCTTGCAGACGACACTGCACGGCATCGGCCAGCTCACCTACGGGCCGGTGCCCAACATAGCCGGCTCGCCTTTCGTGAGCCCGCAGGAGCGCCATGACCCCTACCCGTTCTCGGTCGCCGCAGCGAGAAAGCTGCTCACCTCGCATGGCTGGGCGCCGGCCGCTGATGGTGTGATGGTCTGCAAGCGCCCGGGGACCGGGGCCTCCAAGTGTGGATCGGGCATCGCCGGCGGGCGCAGTCTCACGCTGCTCATGGACTTCACCACGACGTCGCTCGTGGAGCTCGCAGCCCAGGCGGAGTCCTTCCAGACTGCCGCCAGGTCAGCCGGCATCGCAATCAACCTTGCTCCCGAGAGCGCCAACTACATGTTCTCCAACGACGGGGTCTGCCCTCCCGGGCCGTGCAACTTCGCGCTCGCGCTCTACCCCCTCTGGTTCACCAACTACGGGGACATGGCCATCCTGCCGACGCTCGGCCAGGAGTTCGGCAAGGGCAACTACTACGGAGGAGGTTTCTACTCTCCTGTAGTGCAGAAGCTGATCAACCAGGCGCACATCGACTCCGGTCTGAGCCATATCTTCGCGCTCGAGAACTACGTCTCCAAGGACGTGGCGGCTCTTTGGTGGCCGACCGGCGACAACCAGATATCGGTGGTGCGCAACACCTTGAAGGGTTGGAGCCCGCAGCAGGCGTTCGGGAATCCAAGGTTCTCACAGTGGTACTTCTCCCCGTGAAAAAAGGGCACCCCCTCCGCCCTCCTGGAGCGGTGCCGTGACCGGTTACATCCTGCGCCGCTTGGCCCAGACGGTCGTCGTCACCCTGATCGTCTCGGTCGTCGTGTTCATCCTTCTCCACGAGCTCCCAGGCGGGCTGGTGCGTGCCCAGATAGGGCCGAGAGCCACGGCGCAGTCGGTACGAGAGCTCACCATCCAGGAGGGCCTCAACCGCCCGCTCCCAGTCCAGTTCGGGGTCTGGCTCTGGAATGCTCTCCACGGCAACCTGGGTTTCTCCTACAAGCTCAACCAGCCTGTCGGCACTTTGCTGGCCGAGTTCGTTCCCCGCACGTTGCTGCTTGTCGGATCCTCCCTCGCCCTCGCCGTCGCGATCGCGGTCCCCATGGGCATGGTGCAGGGGCTCAGGCGCAACAAGGTCGACGACCACGGCCTCACGGCGGTGATGCTCACGTTCTACTCGATGCCGAGCTTCCTTCTAGGCGTCGCACTCATAGTCATACTCAACCTCTGGCTCAACGTCCTTCCCTCGACAGCATCTGACTACGGCACGAGCCTCGTGGTCGACTTCAGGGATCTGGTGCTCCCGGTCCTCACGCTCTGCCTCGGCAACGTCAGCTACTTCAGCCGGTACATGCGCTCGGCCACGATCGACAACCTCTTGGCCGACCACGTGAGAACGGCGCGGGCAAAGGGGGACTCGACCCGTCAGCTGCTGATGCGCCACGTCATGCGCAACGCTTTGTCCTCGACCGTGACCCTGCTCGGGCTCTCGCTGCCATATGTGTTCTCCGGCTCTCTCATCATCGAGGCGCTCTTCAACTTCCCCGGTGTCGGCCTTTTGTTCTGGAACGCCTCCCAGGACCGGGACTTCCCCGTGCTGCTCGGAGTCGTGCTCGTCGTCACAGTTGCCACTATCATCGGCAACCTGCTTGCGGACCTCGGCTACGCCTGGCTCGACCCGCGGGTGCGATACTCGTGAGCGATATCTCGGTCGGGGAGCGCCTGTTGAGTGGGCAGCCTGGCTCTACCGAGCCGGGCCTCGACCTGTTCGACAGGGGTGGGGCCACCCTAAAGGCGACCCCGTTTTGGCGCCAGGCGGCGTCGACATTTTTCGAGAACAAGCTGGCGGTGGTGAGCTCGGGACTGCTCATCGTCATCGTGGCCTTCAGCTTTATCGGGCCGTTCATCTACCACACCAACCAGGTTGCGGCGAACCTGTTGCTGGAGAACCAGCCGCCGTCCGCCGCTCACCTGCTCGGCACGACCCCAGCTGGACGAGACGTGATCGGCCGGCTGATGGTGGGCGGGCAGAGCACCTTGGAAGTGGGGCTCGGGGTTGGCCTTCTCGCGACCCTGTTCGGTCTTGCCTGGGGGACCATCGCGGGCTATGTCGGCGGCATCGTCGACGCGGTCATGATGCGGATCGTCGATGCCATGCTCTCGATCCCGTTTCTCTTCTTCGTGGTCGTGCTGGCGGCTCTCGTCCAGCCAACCCTCCCGCTCATCATCCTCGTCATCTCGGCAGTGAGCTGGCTCTCTACAGCGCGCCTGACCAGAGGAGAGACCCTGTCCCTGCGTACCCGAGACTACGTCGGGGCCGCTCGGGTCTTCGGCGCGAGCGGCTGGTATACCGTTGCTCGCCACGTGACGCCCAACCTGCTCGGCGTCGTCATAGTCAACGGGACGCTCAAAGTGGCCGATGCGATCCTCATCTTCGCATCCATCAGCTTCCTCGGGCTCGGTGTCCCGCCACCTGCGACCAACTGGGGTGCCATCTTGACCGCCGGAGTCAACAACCTCTTCGACGGGTACTGGTGGCAGCTGTGGCCGGCGGCCGTGCTCATCGTCGTGACTGTGCTCGCGGTGAACGTCCTCGGCGATGCCCTCGCTGATGTCGTCGAGATACGCCTGCAGCGCCGCTGAGAGCAACGCTGGCTGCATCCTGCCCGGTTCGGGAGGGCCTTGACGGCCGATGGCGGTCGGGGTTAGTCTTGCGACCAGATGTGCAAGACTGCACATTTATGCACCGGAGGTCTTTTGAGCGAGCACCGGGCCGTCCCACGAGCTAAGTCTTGGCGGCAGTCGGTCCGCCTTGCCGGCGAGTGCATCGAGGTAATCGACCAGACACAGCTGCCTTCGTCATGGGCGAGCGTCGCGCTTTGGAGCGTCGATGACGTAGTAGATGCCATTGCCCGCCTTGTCGTGAGGGGGGCCCCGGCGATAGGCGCGTGCGGGGCATTTGGACTCGCGCTCGCGATCGGTAGTGGCGAAGTCGACCCAACCGGCCCGGCGAAACAGTTCGAGGCCTCCCTTCGCAATGTTGCCGATCGACTGTCGGCTGCGAGACCCACCGCAGTCAATCTTTCATGGGCGGTCGAGAAGGTGTTCGAAGCGGCGCTACAGGTCCCGAGCGAGAGGCGCGCAGCTGCCGCACTCGAGGCGGCGATGGCTGTGGCGGACGAGGACGCCGCCGCCTGTGACGCCATGGCCCAGCTCGGAGCCGACCGAGTGGGCCACGCCCGTCGGGTTCTAACACACTGCAATACGGGGCGGCTCGCAACCTGTGGCGCCGGCACCGCGCTGGGCGTCGTCTACGAGCTGAGAGCCCGTGGTCATCTTGAGGAGGTGCTCGTGGACGAGACGCGCCCGCTTCTCCAGGGTGCGAGGCTCACTTCGACCGAGCTCGTAGAGGCCGGCATCCCCGTTCGAGTGATAGTGGACGGGGCGGCCGCGGCCGCGATGTCTCTCGGCATGGTCGACGCGGTGCTTGTGGGAGCGGATCGGATCGCCTCCAACGGCGATACGGCCAACAAGATCGGCACCTACGGGCTCGCGCTGTCGGCGGCCGCACACGACGTGCCTTTCTATGTGGTCGCACCGACCTCGACGCTCGACGGCTCGATCTGTCGAGGAAGTGACATCGTCATCGAAGAGCGCCCGCCTGAGGAGGTGCTGACCTGGCGGGGCGAGGAGCTCGCCGGGAGCGGCGCGGGAGCATGGAACCCGGCCTTCGACGTGACCCCGGAAGATCTCATAACGGCGATCATCACCGAGGCCGGCGTGGTCGAACCCCCATTCGAGGCCGGCCTGCAGCAGGCTGTGGCGCGATCCGCCGGACGTGGCGCCAACAGGAGAGCGGGGGCCTAGAACCATGCGCGCTGCTGTCTCGGTTGAGCCGCGCAAGCTCGTCATCTCCGAGGACTATCCAATGCCCGAGCTCCGGCCTGGCGACGTGCTCGTCGAAGTGGAGCTCTGCGGCATATGTGGAAGTGACCTCATGGACTGGTACGTGGCACAGAAGGTTCCAGCTGTTCTCGGCCATGAGATTGTCGGCAGAGTCGCAAAGCTTGATCCGAAGCTCGACCACGGCCTTTTGGTAGGGGACCGGGTCTTTGTCCACCACCACGTCGCCTGCGGCACCTGCAGGCTCTGCCGCCGTGGCAAAGAAACCCTGTGCCCCTCTTTCCGCTCGAGCCGGATCGAACCGGGGGGCCTTGCGCAGTTCGTGCGCGTGCCCTCTGCCCACGTAGCTGACGGGCTCCTCCACCTGCCCGATGGCCTTTCCGGCGAAACTGCCACCATGATCGAACCCCTCGCCTGCGCTCTACGTGGTTTGAAGAGTGCGGGAGCCAGCCGGGGCGACCGGGCCCTTGTCGTTGGGCTCGGTCAGATGGGGCAGCTCTACTCGAGAGCACTCATCGCGGAGGGGGTGTCGGTAGTCGGGACCGACCTACTTCCCGCGCGCCGTACCCTGGCGGCAGCGGTCGGCGTCGTGGCTTGCGCGCCATTGCCCGAGGAGATATCGGCTAACGCGCCGGCCGGCGACCCATGGGATCTGATCGTGCTGTGCACAGGACATGCCGACGCGTTCGCGCTCGGCTTTGCCGCGGCGGGGAAAGGGTCGGTCGTACAGCTGTTCGCGCCTCCTCCACCCGGTGGGCAGCTGTGCTTTGACGCGAACCGCCTCTTTTTTGACGAGATCACCTTGCAGGCAAGCTACTCAGCCGTCTCACGCGACACCCTCGCGGCGCTCTCGCTGCTCGCGAGCGGGCACCTTGACACAACCGGGATAGTCAGCCACCGGTTCCCCCTCGAGCGTGCCGCTGAGGCGATGGAGACAGCCAGGCGACAGGACTCGGTCATGAAGGTCGTCGTCGAGGCCTCCTCGCCCAGCCCGAGCCCGAGGACCTGAGAGTGCGCGCCGCCGTTCTCCATGGAGTAGGTGACTTGAGGGTCGAGGAGCTCGAGGACTTGGCCCCAGGCCCGGGAGAGGTGTTGCTCGGCATCGAGTCAGCGCTCACCTGCGGCACCGACCGCAAAGCCTATCTTCGGGGGCATCCGCGCTACCTGCGATCGGGAGGAGTGCTCGGTCACGAGTACGCCGGAAGGATCCTCGCGACCGGTCGGGGCGTGACGTCGGTGAAGGAGGGCGACCGGGTGATCGCTGCCAACTCGGCGCCTTGTGGAGGCTGTTTCCAATGCGAGCGCGAGCGGTGGTCGTTGTGCGAGAACCTCACCTACGTCTTTGGCGGCTTTGCCGAGGCACTCGTCGTCCCCTCCGTCGTAGTAGAGCACAACCTCCACTTGCTCCCCGAGACGCTCCCCATGGAGATCGCCCCGATCTACGAGCCACTTGCGTGCGCGCTGAAGGCCGTGCGCGACCTCGCCCCTCAAGCTTCATCGCAGGCGCTCGTTCTCGGGGCCGGGGCTCTCGGTCTCCTGCTCACCGCGGCGCTCGCCCGCCGGGGTGTCGAAGTGACAGTGCTCGACCCGCACCCGGACCGGCTGGATCTGGCCCATGGTTACGGCGCGACGGCGGTCATTGCCGCCAGGAAGGAGTCGTCTGACGTCGCGACGGTCCGTGCGACGATAAACGCCGGCCGGGGGCCCGAGCTCGTCATCGAGGCCGTCGGGCAGCCTGCAGCCTGGGCTCTTGCCCTCGAGATGAGCTGCGCGGGCGGCGCGGTGTGCCTCTTTGGTGGTTGCGCAGCAGGAAGCTCGGTGGAGCTCGACACCCACCGCGTCCACTACGAGGAGGTGGTGGTGCGCGGTTCCCACCACCACGACCCCTTTGCTGTGGCCGAAGCAATCGAGCTCCTGCAGGACCGCTCAGTTCCCTGGAAGCAGCTGATCGGTGGGGAGGTCGGTCTTGACGACCTCGAGCGGGTGCTGGCCGGAGAGCTCTATCCAACGGCGCTCAAGGTCGCGGTGCGGGCGTGAAGCCATGAGCCTCGTTCAAGAGGTCGCGCGCCGTCTCTTCGTCGGTGACGAGGCGATCAACGACACCGGTGGCAATCGCTCCTTTGACGGCCTGCAGCTTCCCAGCACCGCCGGCGACCGCGATGACATCCTTCGAGAGCCGCAGGTCTTCGATGCCGAGGCCGATCCAGTGAGCGCCGCTTTCGGCGATCGTCTCACCTGTGGCCGAGAAGAACGACCCGAGGAGATCGCCGACGGCGCCGCGCTCGACGAGCGAGCCAAGCTCGGCGCGGCTGAGCAGGTCGGTCGCCAGCAAAGGCGTGTCGTCGGCGACAGCTCCGATGGAGATGACCGTCACCTCTGCGCCACGGGCGAGGTCGATCGCATGGCGGACGGCCGCCGTCGCGAGGAGGCCGCTTGCCACTTTCTCGTCGCGCACGAGAGCGGGGGCCGGCACGTGCACGGCTTCGACGGAGAAGGCCGAGCCGAGCACCGAGCTCACGTCCATGGCGGCGGCGCCCCTGATCCCATGGGCATGGCCGATCGCATCGACAAGGCGGCTCGAGCGCACGGAACGGGTATGGATGAGCGTCGCTGCTTCGGCAAGAGTGCGCCCCCAGCCAACCGCGATCGTGGGGGTGCCGGCGGCCAGCAACACCTCGAAGATGCGAGCCGTGGCGCGCGCCGTGGCGGTGCGCGGCGACTCACCGGCCCTGAGCGCGGCGACTCTCACCTCGCGAAGTGCCGGATATACACCAAGGAGGTCGCTCTCGAGCTGCGCGAGCTCGGGGAGGGGGACGGTGACTCGGATCTCGACGATGCCGGTGGCCTCGGCTCGCTGCAGGGCGCGGCTGATCGTCGAGCGGGACACACCGAGGCGCCCGGCGATCTCCTGCTGCGTGAGGCCGTACTCGTGGTACATCCATGCGGCTCGCGTGGCCAGAGCATCGACCTCTCCCCCCGTCACCCGACCAGTGTCTCAGCTCAGCCACCTGGGTGCCACCTTGGTGCCATAGGCCACCACCGACACAAGGCAAAGGACTGCAAGTGACAACCACCGATACCGTCTCACAAGGCGCCCGCCAAGCAGGCTCAGTGTCGCTCCCGGCTCTCGGGGGTCTCGGGCCGCCGACGGCGGAGCGGTTCGCTGAGGTGGCCGAGCAGGCTTGGAGGATCCGCCGCCGGGTCCTGGAGCACACGATCGACAACGGCGGCGGCTATCTGTCCCAGGCCTGCTCGAGCGCCGAGATCTTCGCCACCCTCTACTCGGTCTTGATGAACCTCGGCGCTGTCGAGGGTGGTCACCAGGCTGTAGCTTTCGCCGGCACGCCGGGCGAGGACGGTGCTGCAAGAACCATGGGTGCCCGTTTCAACGGCGCCCAGGACGATGTCCACGACCGCTTCCTCATGTCGCCGGCTCATTACGCGCTCGTGCTCTACGCGGCGCTCATCGAGGTCGGCCGGCTCGAGCCGGAGTCGTTGAAGGGTTTCAACCAGGACGGATCGACAGTGGAGATGATCGGAGCCGAGCACTCGCCCGGCATGGAGGCGACGACCGGATCTCTCGGCCAGGCGCTCGCAGTCGCAGTAGGACGAGCGCTCGCTCGCCGGCGTCGGGGCGCGACCGGGCGGATCTGGGTGCTCTTGTCCGACGGGGAGCTGCAAGAGGGTGAGACCTGGGAGTCGCTTGCGGCGGCCTCGGCCTACGAGCTCTCGAACCTCGCCGTCCTCGTCGAGGCGAACGGCTCCCAGTGCGACGGCCCTATCGCCAGCGTTCTTGGGGTCGAACCGATCGCAGAGAAGATCGCGAGCTTTGGATGGGACGTGCGTGAGGTAGACGGCCACGATGCCCCTGCCATCTGGTCGGCCGCGGCGTCGATGCTGGGTGGGCAATCCGGGAAGGCTCGGCCCAAGGCGATCATCTGCCGGACCTCCTGCTGGCGCGACATGCCCTCCCTAAAGTCCCACTCGCCGAAGTACCACTACATCCGCCTCACGCCCGACGAGGCTTTGGCGGCACGCGCCGATCTCGCAAGGGCAGAGCCATGAGGGTGCGCGCTGCTGAGGGCCCGCTCATCAAAGGGGAGAAGGTGCTGCGACCCTTCCGCTCGGGCTTTGTCGACTATGCCGCGCGCCATGAGGAAGTCGTATGCCTCTCGGCGGACCTCACGTCCTCGTGCGAGGCCGACGGCTTTCGCGAAGCGTTCCCCGACCGGTTCTACTCAATGGGCATGACCGAGCAGTCGATGATGGGCGTCGCCGGCGGGCTCGCGCGCGAGGGGCTCGTGCCATTTGTGACGACCTTCAGCGTCTTTGTCACCCGTCGCCCCTATGACCAAGTGGCCATGGCGATCGCCTATCCCGACCTACCTGTGCGCCTCATCGGATTCCTCCCGGGCATCACGACTCCTGGCGGTGTCACCCATCAGGCGATCGACGACGTGAACCTCATGCGTGGCCTGCCGAACATGACCGTCATCGACCTCGGCGACGCAAGTGAGGTCGAGTCGGTCTGGCGCGCCTTTGACGCTGTCGAGGGCCCCGTCTTCTGCCGCATGCTGCGCGGGGAGGTGCCTCGACTCTTTGGCAGTCCGATGACATTTGGCCGAGCTCGCCTCTTGAGCGAGGGCGGTGATGTGGCAGTCGTCTCGAGCGGGTTCGCCACCTACCTGACCCGTGCTGCGGTGCCGTTTCTCGAAAGCCAAGGGCTGCGCGTGTCACAGCTTCACGTGAGCACGCTCAAGCCTTTCGATGACCCGCTCGTTCTCGACACGCTCAGAGCGGTTCGTCACGTCGTCACCGTCGAGAACCACTCGACCATAGGTGGGCTCGGCAGCGCGGTCTGCGAGATGCTGGCCGAAGCTGGTGCCGGCGTGCCGGTGACGCGACTTGGTGTCGCCGACCGCTTCACCCACGGGGGCAGCACAAAGTACCTCGCGAGCTACTACGGTCTGGATGCCTACGCCGTAGTCCGCGCGGTGTCGGAGGGCGCCGGGCGGCCAATCGTTGCAAGCGAGGCCGAGCTTCGCGGCGAGCTGGACGCGCTCAGTGCCGATCTCGACGGAACGCACGGTGGGAATGC
>JAKACA010000308.1 GCA_021796455.1 Actinomycetes bacterium | reverse complement strand
GGAGGCCCGTGGCTCGGTCGCCCTCACCACCGTTGCCGGCTGAGACGACGAACAAGACGTCGAGTTCGGATGCGAGGTGGTCCAACTCCGAGGTCCATCGGTCCGGCTCGGCCGTATCCTCGACGGCTTTCTCCGGCCCGAGGCTCAGGTTGACGATCCGATAGTCACCCCCCGACACCACATCCTTGATCTGGTCGAGGAGCCAGTATTCGTCGAGACCAGGCGTGGAAGGGATGGGAAAGATGCGGTAGCTCGTGACGGGAAGCGCCGGTCGCGGGAGCTGCGATCCCGCCTGCGCGAGTCCGTACAGCGTCGTGCCGACGACGCAGGTTCCATGGTCGAGTCCTCGTCGGTCGACCCCCTCGGTCGTGAGGTCCGTGTCGGCGTCCGGGAAAATCGGCGACGGAGTCGTGCGGTTGTCGACCCCGCCGTCGAACACCGCGACGTGGGGATCGTCCACAAGCGGAGCAAGGACGGCCGGCGGCGTGACGTGGCCGACCGGTCCGACTGCGCGCAGCGAGATGGTCGGCACTGGCCGGATCGGCGGCATCGGCCGGAGGGCGCGAAGCGGATTGAAGCGCGCTACCTCGCGAGCGGCTGAGCCGCGCAGCGTGATCGGGGCAAACGTCAGCCCGCCTACCCGGCGCACGTAGTCCCGGTGGCTTCTCCCACCGCGCTGCTCGACCAGCGCGAACCACTTGTCCACCGTGGTGTCGTTCGCGGCGACCGGCTCCCCGTCGATCGTCGTCGCCGGATGGAGGACGGCTTCCCACACAATCTCCTCGGTCTCGTCCTCCGGCACGCGGAGGACGACCTCGTCGGGCTCGCGGATCCCAACGTCGTCGAGCTTTCGCAGTTCGGCGAATGCCTGCTGTTCCGTCCGTCCTCGACCCGGCTGCTCGACGAGCCGCTGGAACCGTTCCAGCCCCTCATCCTCAACGGCCAGGATCAGGCGGCGGGTGACCGTTTCCTGTTCGCGCCGGGCCGTCCTGTACGTGTCGGGGGCAGAGCGCGACCCGACCGCTACCGCGCCCATCTCGTTCAGCAATGCGACCGGGAAGTGGCTCGGTGCAAGGTAGTTCGGAAGGAGCTGGGTCTCGATGTAGAGCCGGTCGCCGCGGAGTTCCTCGGAGAGCTGGATCGCTCGGGAAACGACCCCCTGCACCAGTGGGAGCAGGAGTGCTTGCGCCTCCTGCGCCGTCTGCGGTTCGTAGTGGGTGCCTCCGCCCGTTGGCGGCTGTTCCACCGACAGCCGCAGGCGTTCTCCTTGGAGGAAGAGCAGTCGCTCGCGATCCTGCGGGGGCTGCATACTCATGCGTTGGCCCGTCCCCGCGCTCGCTTCAACCCTGCGCTCACGGTCGGATGGCTCACTCCAGTGAGCGAGGCGATCTGTCGGCTCGACATCTCAAGGCGATCCGACAGTGCAAGCCAGAACCGGTCGCGATCTCGCCGCTGACCATCGACACGCTGGGCGAGCGCCCGGAGCAACTGGTCTCCGGGCGCAACGCCGCTCAGAACCGCCCGCCGCATCCCGAGTTCCCACAGCCGCTTGATGTCGGAGCCGCTCCACCCGTCGGTCATCTCGGCCATCAGCGGGAGGACGCTGTCGTCCTCTGCGGGGGTTCCCTCGGCGAGGTGTTCGAGGATGGCGCGTCGCTCCAGCTCGCCCGGCAGGCCGAAGACGATGTGGCGGTCGAAGCGGCGATCGACCGCTTCATCGAGAAGATGGAGGTGGTTCGTCGCAGCGACGAGCAAATTGTCGTCCGGCCATCGATCCAGCTCCAGCAGGATCACGTTAACCAGACGCTTCAGCTCGCCGATGTCCGATTCGTCACTTCGTCGCTTGGCGATCGCGTCGAACTCGTCGAGCAGCATCACGCAATCGCCGGACTTCGCGTACTCCAGCACCGAGCGAATGTTCCTCCCGCTTGAGCCGAGGAAGCTGGAGACCACGCTCGCCAGGTTCACCGAGACGAGTGGCACTCCGAGTTCGCGAGCGAGCCACTGGGCGGCCATCGATTTGCCCACCCCAGGAGGCCCGCTCAACAGCAGCGTCCGGGTGAGCGGCACTCCCACGGCGACGAGCTCAAGGGCTCGGTGGCGCTCCTCAACCACCTCGACCAGTTCTGCCATCGCTGCCGGAGCGAGGACGAGGCCGTGGCCGTCCGGAGTGGCTTCCACCGAGACCAAGGTGTCCGTTCCTCCCTGGTCCGTCGGAATCTCGCCTGCACCGAAGCGGAGTCCCGCTGCAGGCGTGGCGGCGATCGCCTCGCGTAACGCTGCCCGAAACTTGACCGGGTCCTCGACGGCGGCCGGAACCGCTCGCACAAGGCGGTTCGCCAGCTGGCGGACGCCCGAGGCATGGCCCGCTGATCCGACGCGGATCAGGTCGACGACCGCCTGTTCCAGGCCACCCTCGAACTGGTAAGTCTCACGTGGTCGTGCCGTCACCTTTCCACCCTACTGGAAACTCCCTAGGCTGTCGAGGATCGCTGTTCGGTAAAATGCGGCGTACATGTGACGACGGCTTCCACAAGCCGAACGCGGTGTGGAACTGGCCATGCCGTCGACCAGCGACCCGCTGCGGACCCAGATCAGCGCTCGCCGGGCGGGCGGGTCCGGCCACCACCAGCAAGGGTCCATGACCAGCGGGCTTAGTCTTAGTGGGCATCGGGTGGCTCAGTCGTCGGGTGCGGTGGCCTGCTCTTGGACCGGCCAGCAGATCTCGGTTTGCCACTGGGTGCTGTCGGGGGTGTCGAGGATCGAGACGAGGTAGCGCTCGATCACGGGCCCGGCGCCCATCTCGCCGTACGCCGTGAGGTGGGTGCCGATGGCGGCGTAGGTGAGGTCGATCGTGGCGTGG
>JAKACA010000070.1:15145-15435 GCA_021796455.1 Actinomycetes bacterium | reverse complement strand
CGCAGGCCGCCGAGGGTGAGCGAGCTGAGGACGGACGTGTGGTGGCTGGGGTTGGCCGTGTCGCGCTAGGCGCGGGAGCACCACTCCTCCGGGCGCCCGCGCGGTGGCGCTTCCCGCCGCTTCGGCTGCCGGGAGCGCTCCGGCTCCCGCCGCTACGACTTGTCCCGTTCCCGCCGCTGCTCCCGCCGCCGCCCCTTCGTGCGGCCGGCTGCGGCCGGTGCGCATCGGGGTTCGGGAGCGAGATGCCGATATGGGAGGCGACGGAAGCGACGGTCGACTGGAGGGGACGA
>JAKACA010000070.1:0-15135 GCA_021796455.1 Actinomycetes bacterium | reverse complement strand
CGCGGACAGTCGCCGCGAATGCCTTTACTAGCTGGTCTTCGCCGGGGACGGCGCTCAGCTGGACCGGGGGACGGGCAGCATGGACAAGACCGGCCAGCTCCTGCAAGCCTGGTGGCGCGGTCTCGGGCTCGAATGCGCCCGCGAAGAGGTCGTCGGCAATCCTGTCGTCGAATCGAAAGCCCCGCATGTCGATGTATCCATCGCCGCCGAGTGTCACAGCGTTACAACCCGAGGCTGCCAGCTCGCAGCCAGGCGGCGCAATGCTCGGTGCTGGAGCACGCGGACCGATCCGGGGCTGCGGCCCATCGCGGTGGCAACCTGATCTACGCTCAGTCCGGCGACCACCCGCAACAGCACCGCCTCCGCCTGCTCGGGGGGGAGGTCACGCAGCAGCCTCTCGACGGCGCTGTCACTCGTGAGCTTCTCGAGGACTATCTCTTCCGGGCCTGCCGTGGCCGACTCGTGTGCGTCATCCAGGGCCACAGTCGAAGGTCGTCTGGCCGTGGTGCGGTAGTGGTCGGCCACGCGACGCCGCGCGATGGCAAACAACCACCCACGGAAGTGATCGGCGTCGCCGTCAAAGCTCGGGAGGCCCTTTGCCACCGCCATCCACGTCTCGGCCACGATGTCCTCGGCCACGTCGACCGCGGCGTGGTGCCGGGCGTAGCTGAGCAACTGGGGATGAAACGCCCGCAGGAGCCTGGTGATCGCCCATTCGTCTCCCGTCCGAGCGGCATCCAGGCAGCCGTCGAGCTCAGTGGAGTCCACGGTCCGATGTATCGGCAGGGGGTGGATGCAACTGGAGTCTCCCGCCTGTGAGGGCATGCCGATGGCCCTCGATCGTCGGAAGGACGCGGCGGGGCAGATCCCCAGAGGTCACAGGGCGCGGGCCCAGGCGGCAGACAGTTTGTCCGCCGCCTGGGCAATCTCGAGCGGTCCAGCGCGATGCGCCATCTGGCTCCCGTGACTACTTGCTCTTGGCTCCGAGCGTGAAGGGACCCGCGATGAAGGTGTCGCCGTACCCGCCAGACCCGACTGCACTACCGCTGGCGATGGCAGCTGGCGGAACCGAGATGTCGATGTAGAACGGTGACCCTGGTGTGAAGGTGTTGGCCACATTGAGGTGCGCCGTACCATTTCCAGCACGATTCGTGGTAAGGGTGCCGATCATGCTGCTGCAACGGACGTCGACCTCGTAGGTCGTCTTGACGAGGGCCCCGTGCACCGAGATGTTGATCCGCGAATGGGTCAGCTTGGCATTCGTGTGCACGTTGACCTCGCCTCTCATGGGACCGGGAGCGGTTCCACAACCCGAGGGGTTCAGGCCGACATGAACAAGGTGCGCGTTGGCGTTCAACGCCCTTGCCGGCGTGCTCGCCTGGGCGACAGCGCCAGTCCCGAGCGCAGCGGTACCGCAGATTACGCCGGCCGCAGCCAGCTTTCCGAAACGATGCATGTTTGTCTCCTTGGTGTGCAATTGGCCCGCCTGGTCCAAAGCGAGGCAAAGACATTGCCGACCGGACTGCCTCGCTGAGCCAGACCGGACTGCCGCATCTTCAGTGCTATACATCGCACCAGGGGGCTCCAGCGTTACAGGGGCGCTTCAGCGTCACAGGCTGGTAGCGCGCGCCGGCGGCGCGCTTTGCTCACCGCAGAGAGGAGGCGTGGCTCGTGATGTGCTACAGGTCTTTGCTCGGCTCGCACGCCTGGCACAGGTAGCGACCGTCGACAAGATGTGTCAGCCGCTGCCGCCTGCACGAGCTGCACCAATGATCGAGATAGGCAAGGGTTGCCGAGGCCCGCTTTCTTGCCGGCGTGAGGTCGTCGAGTCGCTTCTGGGCAGCTGTCGTCAGCTCCCAGTGGTGGGAGCCGTTCTCCATCTCCACCCGCTCGACGAGTCCCCAGCTGATGAGGCTACGGAGAATTGGGTTGAACGCTTCTATCGGGTAGGCCTGGTCACGTACTGCCCTCGGCATTGGCTCGCTGCTCGGCTCGACTTGCATCTTGCTGCCTCCATCAGGCTTGGCCCCCTGAGGGTGCTCCTTCACGCCCTCACACAAGTGTGCAGTATCGCGTGCCCTTGCGGCGCGCAGGGCAGCCGAATTCTTGACCGAGGATCGGCGCGGTTTGACAGCGGCGTGCGGCTCTGTGACGGTCCATGGCTGACCGCTGGCAAACTCGCCGCTTGGAGGTGATGGTGTCTTGAGCATGCCCCGACGTCCGCAGCGCCCCGGCGACAAGTCGGTGCGCAGCCAGGCGAATTTGTTCGAGGCCACGGCAGACTCGGAGCTACAAGCCGGCGCCCCGCTCGCGTCCCGGATGCGACCCGCGACCCTCGAGGCCGTGGTCGGTCAGCGCCACCTCCTCGCGCCGGGGGCGCCGTTGCGAGCACTGATCGAGGCCGACTGCCTAGCTTCGGCAGTGTTCTACGGACCCCCGGGGACAGGAAAGACGTCTGTTGCCCGTCTCGTGGCACGTAGCACCAAACGACGGTTCCGCGCTCTGTCCGCAGTCGAGTCAGGCGTGAAGGACTTGAGGGTAGAGATCGATGACGCCCGTGACGCTCTTGGGGTCTACGGGACTGGTACGACCCTGTTCCTCGACGAGATTCACCGCTTCAACAAAGCCCAGCAGGACGCATTGCTCCACGGCGTCGAGGACGGCGTCATCGGCCTTATCGGCGCCACTACCGAGAACCCGTTCTTCGCGCTCAACGCGGCCCTGCTCAGTCGCTCGACGCTCTGGCGCTTCGAAGCCCTGAGCGAAGCCGAGATCTCCGAGGTCGCACGCCGTGCGGCCGACGTCGCCCGAGTAGCGGTGAGCGACGAGGCGGTCCAACTTGTCGTCGACCTCGCGGCCGGTGATGCGCGTGTCGCGATAACAGCCATAGAGGTAGCCGCGGCGCTGGCTACCCGAGCACCGAAGGCCACGGCCGGAGCGCCCGTGGTCGTCCTCGAAGCTCGCCACATCGACCAGGCGCGCTCGATGCGCGCATTTCGTCACGGTACCGAGGAGCACTACGACTTGATCTCTGCGCTCATCAAGAGTGTCCGAGGCTCCGACCCCGATGCCGGTCTCTACTGGCTGGCCCGCTTGCTCGAGGTCGGCGAAGACGCGCGCTTTGTCGCACGGCGGCTCGTCGTGCTCGCGAGCGAGGATGTCGGGATGGCCGATCCGATGGCCGTCGTCGTGGCCTCTGCGGCCGCCAGCGCGGTAGAGCTAGTCGGCCTCCCCGAAGCATCGCTCAACCTCGCCCAGGCCGTCGTGCACCTGTCGCTTGCTCCTAAGTCCAACTCGGTCGCGACGGCAATCTGGAAGGCGCAGGACGACGTACGCGCGGGTCCTTTTGCACCCGTGCCCGCGCACCTTCGAAGCGCCGGCTATCGAGGCGCAACGGCGGTCGGAAGCGGTGTCGGCTACGAGTATCCTCACGATGAACCTAGTGGTTACGTAGCCCAGCAGTACCTTCCCGACGAGCTCGCTGGTCGGCGCTATTACGCGCCTAGGAGCCACGGCGCCGAGGCTAGCCTCGCGAAGAGATGGCGGGAGCGGCGCGGCGAGCTCGAACCCGCCGATACACGAGAAGAAACGAGCCCTTGATGCAAGCCGACCGGCTCCGAAGAGCCTTCACGGAGTTCTTCGTCGAACGCGGGCACACGGCAGTCGCGCCTGCAAGTCTTATACCGAACGACCCAAGCGTGCTCTTCACGATCGCCGGGATGGTGCCCTTCAAGGCTTACTTCACCGGCGAGGCGGCTGCTCCCTACCGCAGGGCGACCACGATACAGCCCTGCCTGCGGACCTCAGATATCGACATAATCGGAACTACCCAACGCCACTGCACCTTCTTCGAGATGCTCGGTAACTTCTCCTTCGGCGACTACTTCAAGGACAAGGCTATTCCTTGGGCCTACGAGTTCGTGACCGAGGTTCTCGGCTTCGAAGCCGACCGGCTCTGGGTGACAGTGCACGAGTCTGACGACGAGGCAGCCGGGATATGGCCCTCGACCACGCCGATGCCGCCCGGGCGCGTGCAGCGCCTCGGCGAGGACAACTTCTGGCGTATGGGTGACACCGGACCCTGCGGGCCGAGCTCGGAGATCTTCTTCGACCGTGGCCCGGAGTTCGGCCCCGGGGGCGGTCCCGCCAACGATCCGAGCGATCGTTACCCAGAGATTTGGAACCTCGTGTTCATGCAGTACGACCGGGCCGTCGATGGCACGCTCTCACCCCTGCCCAAGGCGAACATCGACACGGGTGCCGGTCTCGACCGTCTCCTCGCAATCCTGCAGAACGTCGGCAACGTGCAGGCGATCGACCTAGTCGCCCCGATAGTGGAGACGGCCGAGCGTCTGACCGGGCACCGTCTTTCTGAGGGTGGCAACGTGGAGACGAGCCTGCGAGTCATCGGGGACCACTCGAGGGCCTTCACGTTCCTCGTGGCGGACGGCGTGTTTCCCTCCAACGAGGGACGTGGATACGTGCTGCGACGGCTCATCCGTCGCGCAGTGCTGCGTGCGAACCAGTTGGGTGGACCGGCTCTCGTGCTCCCGGAGCTCGTGGATTCGGTCGTCGAGACGATGGGCGGTGCCTATCCGCGCCTCGCGTCTGACACCGATCGCATCAAGAAGGTCCTCGTACACGAGGAGGAGACCTTCTTGCGCACCCTGCGCCAGGGCACGGCCCTGCTCGAGGCCGAGCTCGGCCGAGGCGTCACCACCATTGCCGGTGATGTCGCGTTCCGACTCCACGACACGTTCGGGTTTCCCTTCGAGGTGACGGTCGAGATCTCCGCCGAGCACGGGGTGTCGGTCGACGCGGACGGCTTCGAGCTGGCAATGGCCGAGCAGCGGTTCCGTGCGAAAGAGGCTTCGAAGTTGGGAAGTACCACCCCGGAGGAGCTTGCACGGGCCTGGCGAGCCATACGAGACGAGCACGGACGGACGGAGTTTCTCGGCTACAGCGAGGTGTGCGTCGAGGCAAGGGTTCTGGCAGTCCTTCCGAGCGCAGTGCCAGCGGACTTCGAGAACATCGACGGCGAGCGTCCGCCGAAGGGAAGGTCGCTCCTCGAGGTTTTCCTCGACCGCACGCCCTTTTACGCCGAAGGCGGTGGGCAGGTGGGCGACACCGGGGACATAACGACGCCAACTGGTCGCTTCCGTGTCATCGACACCACTGCCGTCCTGGACGGCTTGACGCGCCATCTCGGTTATGTGGTCGATGGGCATATCGAACAGGGCGGGGAGGCCACCGCGTCGATCGACTCGGACCGCCGGGACTCCATCCGGCGCAACCACACCGGTACCCACATGCTCCACTGGGCTCTCCGGCAGGTATTGGGGGACCACGTTCGCCAGCAGGGCTCGCTTGTGGCACCCGACAGGCTGCGCTTCGACTTCAGTCACTTCGGTCCGTTGAGCCGCGAGGAGATCGTCGAGATAGAGGATCTGGTCAACGCGCAGGTGCTGAGCAACCCGCCGGTCGAGACCGACATCACCTCGCGAGACGCAGCCGAGGCCGGCGGCGCGATCGCCTTTTTCGGAGAGAAGTACGGCGAGCGCGTACGGGTCGTGCATGCCGGGCCCGGCTCGGTCGAGCTGTGCGGCGGAACCCATGTCGGCGCCCTCGGGATGATCGGGCCGCTCCGGATCGTCTCGGAGAGATCGATCGCGTCGAACACGCGACGCATCGAGGCGGTGACCGGCACCGGCACGATTGCGATGATGCGCGAGGAAGAGCAGGTGCTGGAGCACGCGGCCGAAGTGCTCCAGAGCGCGCCGCTAGGCGTAGCTACAGCTGCCGAGCGCGTGGTGAGCCGCCAGAGGTCGCTCGAGCACGAGCTTGCCACGGTCCGAAGCGCTGCTCTTGGGGCCGAAGCTACTGCGCTTGCTGAACGAGCGGGTGACGGCGGTGTGATCGTTGCTCGCCGAGACGGGTTGCCCCCCGATGCTTTGCGCGATCTGGCTTTGGGTGTTCGAGATCGCCCCAACGTGAGGGCCGTCGCTCTCGCCGGCATCACTGGGGACGGTCGAGTCTCCCTCGTCGTGGCTACGGGGAAGGAGTCCGGCATGGACGCACGCACCGCAGCTGCGGCCGCGGCGAGAGCGGTAGGCGGCGGCGGGGGGGGGACCGCCGAGCTTGCGATCGCAGGTGGCAAGAATCCGGCCGGGATGGACGAGGCTCTCGCCCTGCTGCGGCAGTTCCTTGGCGCCTGATGCGAGCTCTCGGCGTGGACTTGGGAGAGCAACGCGTCGGACTCGCGGTGAGCGACTCTACAGGTGTCCTCGCGTCGCCATATGGAGTCATCGAGCGCACGGGGGACCCTCGGCGAGATCGGCAGGCGCTCGCTGACATTGTCGCCGAGGTGCACGCTGAGCTCGTGGTGGTGGGCATGCCGCTTTCCATGAGCGGCGTCGCGGGCAAGGCGGCGCTCGCGGCCGAGAAGGAGGCCGTTGCCCTTGCCGCCGTCGTAGGGGTCCCGGTCGAGACCTTCGACGAGAGGCTCACCACTGTCGAGGCGGTCCGTCGTCGCCACGAGCGAGCGAGCCTCTCGCCGGGCGATCGTCGTCGCGGCCGTCACTCGGCTCCGGCCCTCTCACGCGCAGCTCATCGGCGATCGGGGCTCGACGCCGAAGCGGCGGCCGTCATGCTGGCCGCTTGGCTCGACTCAAGACCCAGATGACTGCGAGGCTTGGCGCGGTCGGACCCATATGAAACCGGTGCCGGCGGACGACTTGGGGGTCAAAGGGGCGGCGTCCTGGCCGTCCGCGACCACCCGCCTTGCAGGAGTCATCGGTCAGCCCGTATCGCACTCGCTGTCACCTGCTCTCCACCAGGCCGGCTACAGGGCGGTCGGGGTTGACTGGGCATACCTGGCATTCGACGTTGCGCCGCCTGACTTCGCCGCGGCCGTTGCCGGGGCTGCCGCGCTCGGCGTGGTTGGACTCTCGGTGACAATGCCTCACAAAAAAGCCGCTGCACGGCTCGCGACGCGACGGAGCCCGGTCGTCGAGCGCCTCGGAGCGGCGAACACTCTCATGTTCAAAGACGGCGGGATCGCAGCCGACAACACCGACGGCCTTGGCCTCGTCGCCGATCTGCGGAGCGAGGTTCCCTTCGACCCAGAGGGACGGACGTGCGCGGTGATCGGTGCCGGCGGCGCTGCCAGGGCGGTCGCGGTCGCGCTGGCTGAGGCCGGTGCTGCCCAGCTTCTCATCGTCAACCGGTCCCGCGACCGAGCGGCGGAGCTTGCTGGCCTTGTTCCCGGACGTGGGCGCGTCGCTCGGGCCGAGGAGCTCGCGGGCGCCGATCTGATAGTCAAGGCAACGCCGATCGGTATGAGCTCTGTCGGGCCGAGCTGCGCCCCGAGCGCTATCACCGGGCCAGAGCTGGTCGATCCCTCGATGTTCAGAGCTGGCCAGCTGGTGGTCGATCTCGTCTACGACCCGCCGATCACCGACTGGCTCTCGCGCGCAGCCGCTGGCGGGGCAAGCATCCGGGGCGGCCTCGGCATGCTAGTGCACCAGGCTCTCCTGCAGGTCGAGCTGTGGACGGGCACTCGGCCCCCCGTCGGCGAGCTGTGGCGGGCTGTCGGTCGCTCCAGCGGAGCAGGATCGTAGGGGGCACCGCGCGAGCGCTCTGGAGGCGCCGAGTGAGGTTCACCGTCTGAGAAACCCACCCCGTGGCCCGACGGCAACCTTGAAAGGCCCTATCCTTCGATGCCGTGGCGACGATTCTCTCCGGACACGAGTCCGCGGTGGGCCGGCGTGAGCGCCACCCGGTCCTGTTGCTGCTCCGCCATGTCGATCTCGTACTGATCGGGAGCGCGGTCGCTCTCGGGCTGATCGGAGTCGTCATGGTGTACTCCGCGACCAGGGCGCAGTACGGTCACTACTACTTCATGCGCCAGCTGATATGGGCTGGGCTCGGGATCATGGTGATGTTCGTAGTGATGCTGGTCGACTACCGCCACTTCCGGCAGCTCGGCTACGTGCTGTACGGGCTCGTGGTGCTCTCGCTCGTCGGCGTCTTCGTTGTCGGCAAGTCGGCCGCCGGGGCTCAGCGCTGGTACCAGCTCGGAGCTTTGCAGCTCCAGCCGTCCGAGTTTGCCGCCATCGGCCTCATAATCGCCCTCGCGACCTACGCGAGCCATCGAAAGGGCACGCTCGAGGTCCGCGAGATCGTGGCCCTCGTCGCGCTCGCGGGCGTGCCGATGATGTTGGTCTACCTTCAGCCGGATCTCGGCACAGCGATAGTCCTCGGCGTCACCTTGGCGGCCATGCTCGTCGTCGCGGGCGTGAGGCTCCGGTACCTCGTGCTTCTGGCGGTGCTGGTTGTCCTGGCCGTGGTAATGGCGATAGAGCTCCACCTGCTCAAGGGCTACCAGCTACAGAGGCTGACCGGCTTCTTGCACCAGAACCAGGGTCTCCAGAGCACGAACTACGACCTCAACCAGTCAAAGGAGACGATCGCTTCTGGCGGGCTTCAGGGGACGGGCCTCTTTCGGGGCGCCGCGACCAACCTCGGCTACGTGCCGAACCAGCAGACCGACTTCATCTTCTCGGCTGTCGGAGAGCAGCTCGGTTTTGTGGGATCAGCCCTCGTGATCGGCCTGTTTGGGATGATCTCGCTTCGAGCCTTGCGCGCGGCCCAGCTCGCCAGGGACAGTTTCGGGCGCCTTGTGTGCGTCGGAGCTCTCGCCTTCGTCGCTTTCTCTGCGTTCGAGAACATCGGTATGACGATCGGGCTCACACCCATCTCCGGCATACCCTTGCCCTTCATAAGCTACGGGGGCTCGGCCTCGTTCGCTTTCTTCGCTACCGTCGGACTCGTGGCTAACGTCGAGATGCGGAGGATGGCCAGGAAGTGAGTGACGTGGAGGAGGTGTCGCCTGAGCTGGCGGGGCTGGACGGCGCCGACGCGCGCAGCGTCTCCGGCGACGACGAGCTCGCCTTGGACGCGCGCAGCGTCTCTGGTGACGACGAGCTCGCCTTGGACGCGCGCAGCGCCTCCGGTGACGACGAGCTCGAGTCCGAACCGCCGGAACCGCCGCTTGCGATGTCGCAGATGCTCTTCGTGGACATAGTGCTGGTACTGCCCTCGACGCATCCCGTCGTCGTTCTGCAGGAGGCCGAATTTCCCTACCGGGAGCTTCGAATCCCGATTGGCGGCCCGGAGGGGATCGCTATCGGTTATGCCAGCAGAAGACTGGCGACGCCGAGGCCGCTTACCCACGAGCTGATGGCGCGGCTTCTCGAGAGCTTCGCGCTCACTTTGGAAGTGGTGCGTATCACGGGTTTCCAGGGCGGCGTGTTCACCGCCGAGATGACGGTTTCCGGCCCCCAAGGTCAGCGAACTCTCGATTGCAGACCATCAGACGGGATTGCCCTGGCTCTGCGCCAGGAGATGCGTGTGCCGATCGTGGCCGACCCTGACGTCCTCGACCGCGCCGCGGCGGCCGCCGCGGGCCAGAACTGACGTCTCTACCTGGCCGGGCCCTTCGCCAGGCTTGGCTCGGCTCCCAGCTAGATGGCGCGGGCTACCTGGCTCCGGCAGCGGCTGTGGTACGTCGCTCGGCTCGACGGGCCGTCACCGCGCGCATACCGCGCGGCACCGGCGCGGGGAGCTCGGAATCCTCGTCCGAGATCCGCATGAGCAGGGCCACGAGCACGTAGTTGGCCACGAGGGAGGACCCGCCGTAGGAGATGAACGGCAGCGTCACGCCGGTGAGCGGGAGCAAGCGGGTCACACCGGCCATGATGATGAAAGCCTGAAATCCGAGCGTCACCGTCAAACCCAACGCGACCATCTTCGAGAAGTCCGAGCGTGACCGAACCGAGGTCCGCAGCCCCGATCCGACTATGAGCACGTATCCGACGATAATTGCCGCGGCTCCGATGAGTCCCAGCTCCTCGCCGAGGGCTGCGAAGATGAAATCGCTCTCGGCAACAGGGATGGCCTGAGGATTGCCGAGGCCGAGGCCGGTCCCTGTGAGGCCCCCCTGACCAAGTCCCAGCTCGCCAAGAACAGGCTGGTAGCCACCTTGATTGGCCCCAGGGGGCAGGTACCGCCACGGGTCGAGCCAGATGTCGATGCGAGTGGTGAGCTGGCTGAGCACGGACGCGGCGACGTAGGTGCCGACCACGAACACGACGAGCCCCGCCAGCAGGTATGCCCAGCGGCCCGTTGCAACCCAAAGCATCGAGAGGAAGAGGATGAACAACAAGAGCGAGAAGCCGATGTCCTTCTCGAGCAGGATCACCAAGATGGAGCCGGCTGACGCGAAGACGACCGGGCCGAAGGGCCGCAGGTCCGGCAGGAGGTGGTTGCCGACCCTGTTGGTCGACATGGAGAGGAGCTCCCTCTTCTCGACGAAGTAGGAGGCGAAGAAGATGACGAGAAGTATCTTCGAGACCTCGATCGGCTGGAAGGTGATAGGGCCCAGCTTGACCCACAGGTCGACGCCGCCTACGTTCTCGGCCGCATCCCCGAGATGCGGCACCATGGGCATGAGGAGAAGTCCGATCGCGGCGAGCAGCAGCAGGTACCGGAACCGCTCCAAGTCCCTGGAGCGACGTATCACGAGAAGCGTGCCCGAGTAGGCCACGACGCCGAGAATTGACCACGCCGCTTGGAATCCGGCCAGGTGCGGAGCGTTCTCATACGGCGCCAGCCGCATGATCATGACGAAACCCAGGCCGTTGAGCACGAGCACCACTGGCATGAGCACCGGATCCGCCTCGGGCACGAGCCAGCGGTTCACGAGGTTCATGGCCAGGGCGACGCCGACCAGGATCGCTATGAAAGTGGCGAATTTCGCCGGAAGCTGGTTGTAGACGCCGAGCGTCGCAAGGACATAGGCAAAGCTCACGACGATTATGCCGACGATGAGCAGCCCGAGCTCGCTTCGGCGCCTCGGCTTCGACTTCGATGTCGCCGCCAGCGTGGCCACGTCTTGAGGGTAGCGTCTCTGAGGTGGGTATCGACGTCATAGCCGCGCAATCACCGGCGCCGAGCTCTCGCGCAGGCGATGGCGCGCCCCGCGAAGATGCCAATGCCTCCTTTGAGCTGGTTCGAGAGAGCTCTGAGCGCTTCCTCAACCGCGAGCTCAGCTGGCTGGATTTCGCCGAACGCCTGATCGATCTCGCCGAGGACGAGGACCAGCCACTTCTCGAGCGGGTGAAGTTCATCGCGATCTGGTCCGGGGGGCTGGACGAATTCTTCCAGGTGCGCGTCGCGGGCCTGAAGGACCAGATCGCCGCCGGAGTAGCGAACAGATCACCTGACGGGATGACTCCCACCGAGCAGCTGAGGGCGATCGGCGAGAAGTGCAGAGCGCAGATAGCCCGGCTGGATGGCATCTACACACGCAAGATCCTGCCGGACCTTGCTGCAGCCGGTGTCGCCGTGTGCAGCTGGGCGGAGATAGGCGCTGAGGAGCGAGCAGAGCTGCTGACATCCTTCGAGCGCGACATCTTTCCGGTGCTGACGCCGCTGGCGGTCGACCCGGGGCACCCGTTTCCCTATATCTCGAACCTGTCGTTGAACATCGGTGTGGTCGTGACCGACGGGAGCAACGAGGAGCAGCGGTTCGCGCGCGTGAAAGTGCCGCCGTTGCTCTCGCGCTTCGTGCAGCTCGGGACGAAATCCCGTTTCGTACCCCTCGAGCAGGTCATCGCTGCCAACCTGGACCGGCTGTTCCCGGAGATGACTTTTGGGGGACGGTATGTGTTCCGCGTGACGCGGAACGCCGACCTGGCTCTCGAGGAAGATGACGCGGACGACCTGCTCGCGGCCGTCGAGCTGGAGCTTCGGCGTCGCCGCTTCGGCCGCGCGGTACGGCTCGAGGTCGAGGCGGGGATGCCGAGCGACATCAAAGAGCTGCTCCTGAGTGAGCTCGAGCTCACTTCCGGAGACGTCTACGAGTCGTCGGCGCTGCTCGACCTGAGCCAGCTATGGGCGATCCACGCGATCGACCGTCCGGATCTCCATGACCCGCCATGGGTTCCACGAACGCCTCCTCGCCTCGCGACTGCGGCAGATGAGTCCGTCGATCTCTTCGCCGTCCTACGCGAGCGAGATGTGCTCGTGCATCACCCCTACGACTCCTTCACGACATCTGTCGAGGCCTTCATCAGTCAGGCCGCTGACGACCCCGCCGTCTATGCGATCAAGCAGACCCTTTACCGCACCTCGGAGGACACCGCGATAGTGGCTGCGCTCGTGCGCGCCGCGGAGCGGGGCAAGCAGGTGGCCGCACTAGTCGAAGTGAAGGCTCGCTTCGACGAGAAGGCCAACATCTACTGGGCTCGCCAGCTGGAGCAGGCAGGAGTGCACGTCGTGTACGGCCTCGTCGGCCTGAAGACGCATTCGAAGACGTGCCTGGTCGTCAGGCGGGAAGACGATGGTCTGCGCCGCTACTGCCACGTGGGCACGGGCAACTACAATTCCAACACCGCGGGCGTATATGAGGACCTGGGCCTGCTCAGCGCGGACGGAGATCTCGGCGAAGATCTGACGAACCTGTTCAACTACCTGACCGGCTTCGGACGCCAACCCGCATTCCGGCGGATCGTGGCCTCGCCACATGGCGTGCGCTCATGGTGCTTGAGTGAGATTGCCCGGGAAGCTGCTGCCGGCCCCGATGGCCTCATAACCATCAAGGTCAACGGGCTCACCGACCCCGGGATCATAGACGCGCTCTACAGCGCATCTGGGCTGGGCACCAGGATAGATCTGGTTGTTCGCGGCTTGTGCAGCTTGCGCCCGGGCGTGCCGGCGCTATCGGAGAACATCACAGTGCGGTCGATTGTCGGGCGGTTCCTCGAGCACTCGCGCATCTATCGCTTTGGCCGGCCGCGCGATGATGCCGGCTCTCGTGCCGGCGGCAACGAGCCGCGGTACTTCATCGGCTCCGCGGATCTGATGGAAAGGAACCTCGACCGGCGCGTCGAGGTTCTGGCACCGGTGACCGATCCTGACCTGCGAAGCAGGCTGGACGAGACGATCGAGCTCAACCTCGCAGATGACGCGTCCACGTGGGTTCTCGGCCCGGCGGGCCAGTGGACCCGCGTAGCAAGCCTGCGCGGGCTGAGCACCCAGAGGAGCCTGCAGGAGCTTGCTGTCGGTCGCTCCCGCCGGCGCCGCAGCTCCGAGTTGCACACCTAGGCTTCGGGCGTCACGTTGCGCATTGCCGCTCTCGACCTCGGCAGCAACTCTTTCCATCTGCTGATCGTCTCAACTCGGCCGGATGGGAGCTTCGTGCCGATCCTGCGCGAGAAGGAGTTTCTCCGGCTCGGCGATGTCGTCGCGCTGAACGGCATCATCACCGACGAAGCCCTGGAGGCCGCGATCGCAGTGGTGCGACGCTACCGTGCCATCGCGGAGCTGAATGAAGCGGACGAGATACTCGCGTATGGGACTGCGGCGCTGCGCGAAGCCGCAAACGGGGCCGCGGCTGTGGAACGACTCGAGGCGGAGGCGGGCCTTCGCGTCAAGGTGATAAGTGGCGTCAAGGAGGCGCAGCTGATCTTCGAGGCCGTACGGGCCAGCGTGCTCATCGATCCCGGGCCGGCGCTGTGTGCCGACCTCGGGGGAGGGAGCCTGGAGCTGTCCGTCGGCGACCGGTCCGGCTTGAGGTACGCGACGAGCCTGCATCTCGGGGTCGGACGCCTCACCGCCGAGCTCGTGCACTCCGATCCACCTTCACACAAGGACCGGTCCAGGCTGCGCGGCAGGGTGGAGGAGGGAGTAGCCAAGGTGCTCGCAGAGGTAGCCGAGGAAGGACCGCAGCAGCTGATCGGCTCCTCGGGCACGCTGTGTGCCATCGTCCGGGCCTCGGTGACCCTGCGGGACGGAGCGGTTCCGCCCGTGCTCAACCAGCTGAGCGCAACCGACAAGGAGATCGCCGGTTTCGCCGACCTTGTGTTCTCGCTCTCCGAGGCAGATCGGGCTCGCCTCGGCGGCGTCGACGCTCGCCGCGCAGAGCTCCTGCCTGCTGGTGTGACGGTGGCACAGGTCCTCATGGAGGAGACGGGCTTCCTCGAGCTTACGGCCAGTGAGTGGGCCCTGCGAGAGGGCATGGTCCTCTCGGCCATCGGCAAGCACGACAGGGCTGACCTGACCGGAGATCCGAGAGCGATCCGGCGCTCATCGGTCCTCTCGCTCTGCCGGCGCTCAAACTGGCGCGAGGCCCACAGCGAGGTCGTGGCGAGACTGGCCGTCGAGCTCTTTGACGCGACCGTTACGTTGCACCGCCTCGCCTGGGACGATCGGGAGCTCCTCGAGCTGGCCGGTCTCCTTCACGACATCGGAGAGCACGTGAGTCGCGACGACCACGGGCGCCACAGCGCCTACTTGATCGAGAACGGGGGGTTACGTGGTTTCTCGCCTAATGAGATCCTGCTCCTGTCGTGCCTCGGGCGCTACCACACCCGCGGGAGGCCGCGGGAGTCATTTCCGGCTTGGGACTCGCTGTCGTCGGCCGATCGGAGAAGGTGTCTCATGCTGCTCTCGCTGCTACGCCTCGCCGACGGCTTCGACGTCTCGCACGCCTCTCTCGTCTACGACGTGAGCGCCGAGGTCGGATCCGACTCGGTCAAGCTGTTGGCGCGATGCCGTGGAGATGCCGAGCTTGAGCAGTGGATGTTCCAGCGCAAGAAGGGCCTGTTCGAGGAGATCTTCGGCCGGCGCCTCACGCTCGACTGCTCCCTGGACGCGCAAGCGTCGACGTCTGGGCTCAAGCCGCGAACCTAGGGAGCTCAACAAAAGCTACGAGACACAGGTGTGTCGCGACTGCGCAGACCACGAGCGCATGGAAGATCTCGTGGTATCCGAACACGGTCGGCCACGGGTCTGGCCGCCTTCGCGCGTACACGACGGCACCCGCGGTATATAGGAGCCCGCCTCCGACAAGCAGCCCGACGCCGAGGCTGCCGACCGCATGGAAGATCTCCGGGATCACCGCCACTGCAAGCCAACCGAGCACGATGTAAGGAAGGGCGACGACCGACTTTGGAGCATCGAGCCAAGCGAGCCTGAAAGCAGCTCCTCCGAGGGCTCCGACCCAGACGACGGCGATGACGACGGGGGCATCGGTGCCTGGGAGAACGAGGCCGGCGGCGGCGGTGTACGACC
>JAKACA010000069.1 GCA_021796455.1 Actinomycetes bacterium | reverse complement strand
TTCTGAGCTGTGGTAGTCGCGTAGCCTCACCACCCATGACGCAGGATGGACTGACGATACGAGGTGCCGCCGGACCTGGCTTCGGCGCGGGCCATTTGAGATTGATTTTTCGCAGGGCGGTCTCAACTTGCAATTAAACCTCCGCCCCCGTTCGGCGAGCCTCCTCGATGATGAGGTCGGTGGCTTCTGCGGCCACGGCGCGAAGCTCGTCGACCATCGCCCGTAGTCGCCGGTCGTTGGCGATCCACTCGCGGTAGAGCTCCGCTTCTCGAGGACTGAGTCGACGGTTCACGGTCTTGCCGTCGACCTTGGCGGTCCATTGGAAGTACGGGCCGTGAGGCTGCGGCGGATCGCCGTGGCAGCGGCAGTTCGTCTTCCCGCAGTAGTTGTAGCGCGGCGCCACACTCCCGGGCCGGACGAAACCGATGCCGGCGAGGGCTTCGAGCAGCTCTTGGTACCGGCGTTCGTAGTCGGTCAGGGTCTTTCGCTTGGCTCGTGGCATCGAGCTCCATTCTCCCCGAAGTGGACCATCCACCTCTCGGTGTCCGATAGTAGCTAATACTTACGGGCATGACCGAGCGGAGGCAGACCCACACAGAGCAGGTGAACGAGCTCAAGACGGTCCGAGAGGGGATCTACGACACCTTCGTCAAGTGGACCGATGCCCTCTTCGAGCTCGCCGATGCGCTGCTTGAGGCACCAGGGGCGGTGGGATCGGTGCCCACTTTGAGCCTCGAGCCGGTGTTCCGGCGCTCCCACGGCAGCCTCTACAAGGCGCTCGCACTCGGAGAGGTCGACGCCGAGGCGCTACGAGCACTGCTCGTCGCCCAGCGTCCAAAGGACTGGCCGGCCATCTTTGCCGTCGACGCCTCGACCTTCGAGCGTTGCGACGCCGAGTGCAGCCCTGAGCGCGGCTTCTACCACTCCGCCTCCAAGCACTCGGCCGGCCAGCCGATCGTCGCAGGGTGGAGCTACCAGTGGATCGCCCAGTTGAACTTCGTCCCCGACAGCTGGACCGCGCCGCTCGACGCGATGCGCATCCCACCCAGCCAAGACGCGACCGACGCGACCATCGCCCAGATCAGGCGCATGGTGAAGCTGCTGAAAGAAGAGCGCGAGATCCCCTTGTTCGTCTTCGACGCTGGCTACGACCCGATCGCGATCTCCCATGCCCTGGGTGACGAACGCGTCCAGGTCCTCGTGCGGCTGCGCTCGGACCGGGTCTTCTATCCCGACCCGCCCGAGCGCAAGCGGGGAGCGAGGGGCCGGCCATCGCGTCACGGAAAGCGCTTCAAGCTCTCCGACGAGAAGACCGCACCCGCACGCGACGCCGAGCTGCGGGTCATCGACCCTCGCTATGGCACGGTGCGCGTGCGCGCCTGGCACGGCCTGCACCCCCGGCTCTCCTCCAAGGGACGCTGGGCCAGCGACGCGCCGCCGCCGATCGTCAAGGGCAGCCTCATGCGCGTGGACGTCGAGCACCTCCCAAAGCGCGACGGGCGAGCGAAGAAGACGCTATGGCTGTGGTGGTCGGGCCCAGGCGAACCCGATCTCGAGCTGTGCTTTCGGGCCTACTTGCACCGCTTCGATCTGGAGCACACCTACCGGTTCGCCAAGAACACCTTGGGCTGGACCGCGCCGTCGCTGTCGCGGCCCGAACAGGCCGATCGCTGGACGTGGCTGATCGTCGCCGCCTGCACCCAGCTGCGCCTGGCGCGCGGACTCGTCGACGACCAGCGGCTGCCCTGGGAGCGTCCGCGTGAGTCAGCCAAGCTCACCCCGGCGCGGGTGCGGCGAGGTTTTCGCCGACTTCGTGCATCCCTCGGCACTCCGGCCAGTCCACCGAAATCGGACGTTCCGGGCCCCGGACGCCCGAAAGGCACCCTCCGACCGCCACGAACCCGCTATCCGGTGGTCAAGAAGGTCGCCTGATCATGCGATCGGGGTTTAATTGCAAGCTGAGACTCAACGGCTAAAGCCCAAGGGGACTATCTCCGCGCCGACAATCGACGCTCGTGAGTGACGAAGCGCTTGAGTCGTCACCGACGGGACTCCTGTACCACCAGTGCTACGTGGAGGGAATGTTGAACATCAGGGCTCTCGAGATTGCAACCAAGGATCTCTTCAATCCGAAACAGACGGTGGTACAGTGTCGCCCGGGTGACGTGGCTCTGCGTCGCGGCATTGGACTTGTTGCCGCCAGCCTGGAGATAGGCCACAAGCGTCGTGAGGAGGTTTGTGCGATGAGCCTCGTCGTACGCGATGAGCGGACTGAGCTCGCGCTCGGCAAAGCTCTGTAGCCGTGGATCCTCTCGTAGCAGGTGCAGCAATCCCTTGAGATGAATGTCGGCCGAGGTGGCAAACAGGCGGTCGGGAGGTAAGCTCCAGGCCACGTCGGCTGCCTCGCTTGCCTCGGCAAATGAATGGCGAACGGCGTCGATCGTGCTCACGGGAGAGCCAACGCCGATCGCGAGATGGCGACCTGGGTTGAGCTTCATGCTGCGGTCATGGATTGCTCGCGCGGTCTCGGCGATCAGGTGCATCGCCGCGCTCTCTGAGCTCGTGCTGATGAGTACACCGATCTGGTGGGGTTCGAGCGGTCCGACAAGGCCCGTTACCTTGGCATCCGCGAGCGCGCTCGAGATGGTCGTTACCTCCTCGCGGGCCTTCGCGTGGCGCGCGATGTCGCGGAGTGTCGGGTCCTGTTGACTGGCGACGATCATTGCAGCGACGGTGCGCTGCCGAGTTGGAGATCCGAGCGCGTCGGCTCTCGCGTGGATCTCCTCTGGAGACGCGTACCGGCCGTTGATGATGTCGGTGATAAGGGTTCGGTGGGTCTGATGCTCGAGAAGTCGCTCGTCCCGCTCAATAAGGAGATGGAGCGCGAGAGTTGTCGCTCCATGCTCGAGGATCGTGACTAGATGAGGGTTTGCCAGCGAAGATGGCAACAGGATCAACCGTCCCCAACGCTGTCCTCGTGCACTTACCGGCGTGGTAAGCCACTGCTCGGCACCGACAACGCTTGTGTGGGATTGCCAAGCGGCCTCGTTGGAGCGGGCATCCCAGTCCTCCAGGAGGTTGGCGCTGGGTGTACCCATTCGAGCAAATGACAGGACGTGCCGGGCCGAGCTCTCGAACACCACCGGGCAGTCGGCGAGCTCGGCAATCTGGTCGATGATTTCCTGTGCACTGGCGGCCTCCGCTGCGAGGGTGTGGAACGCGCGCTGGACGGCGTCTCGTTGCTGGAGCTGCTGGAACTGGATGTTCACAATGACCGAGTGAATCGCCTCGGTGATCGCTACGAAGGGCACCTCGGTGTGCAGCGCGACGAGCGGCAAGCCGTGGGTCTCCGCGCTCCGGACGAGCGCTGGAGGGAGGCTCGAATAGCGTCGGCCGAGCTCGATCACGACTCCGGAGACGTCGGCGGCGGAGAGGTCGCTCACGTAACGGGCTAGTCCTTCGGCGGCGCTAGGGAGTGCGACACCGGTCGACAGAATGAGCTCGCCACCTTGGAGGAGATGGGCGATGTCAGCCAGCTCACTGACGTGTACCCAGCGTACCTGCCGATCGAGCGCGTGCCGACCTGCCTCGACTGACGGGTGACCGCGTTTCAGCTCCGGAAGGGTGAGGATCTCTGCGATGCTCGGGAGATTGAGGCTGCGTGAGCTGGGTGGCTTCGAGTCCTTTCCGGCCACCGTCGTACCTCCTGCGCGATCTGAATACTTCCTTGGCACGTTCCTCCTCTCCGTCGTGACCTGGGACGCGGGGGGAAGGTTCTGCCCCTTCCTCCGCAGCGATCTCCCCACGCTACTGACAAAGTGTATTGGAGCGGAGAGAAATATAGACAAGTTGCCACTAGCCTGCACCGTACCCCTACGTCATCATAAACAAGCGCTAGTAGTCGGGAGACTGGCCTCCATCGTGGCGGTCGCTGGATGAGAGTTTGCGACGTCGCCGGGTGAGCCGGAGACGAGGGGGGCGTGGGTGGCACAGGTGCTGGGCGTACCGGCGGAGATAAAGGACGGGGAGCGGCGGATCGCGCTCGACCCGCCAGCGGTCGCGATGTTGGCCGCGTCGGGTCTGGAGGTACGTGTCGAACGAGGCGCAGGCGCCCCTGCCGGCTTTGGCGATGCGGAGTATCGCGCCGCAGGGGCGTGCATCGTCGACGATCCAGCGGAGGTTTGGGCTGCTGACCTCGTGGTGAAGGTCAAGGAACCACTTCCGAGCGAGTGGAAGATGTTCCGTCGAGGCCTCCAGCTCTTCGGGTACCTGCACCTTGCCGCGGCACCTGAGCTTGCGAGAGCACTCCTAGATGCTCGCGTGGAGGCGCACGCCTTCGAGACGGTGAGTGACGGCCACGATCTGCCTCTTCTCGCGCCCATGAGCGACATCGCCGGCAGAGCGGCGGCGATCATGGGCGCAGCCTACCTCGCCCAGGACTCAGGCACCCTACTTGGGGGCAGCGCTGGGGTGCCTCCCGCTCGGGTGGTCGTAATCGGGATGGGTGTCGCGGGAACGATGGCAGCGCGGGGCGCCCGTGGCATGGACGCGGAGGTAACGGGCATCGACGTGAACCTCGAACGCCTTCGGCGGCCTCATCTCGCGGGCACCGTGACGGCTACCTTGGCCTCGTCTCACATGGCGGTTGGAGATGCAGTCGCCAGCGCAGATCTTGTCGTCGGAGCCGCCTTGGTGCCCGGCGCGCGCGCCCCCATGGTGATAGACGCCGAGCAGGTGGCGTCCATGACGCCGGGATCGGTCATCGTCGACCTCGCGATCGACCAGGGTGGATGTGTGGAGACCTCGCGCCCGACGTCGCTGTCGGACCCTGTCTACGAAGCCCATGGTGTCATCCACTCCTGCGTGACCAATGTTCCGGGTCAGTTCCCGCGCACGGCGAGCCGTGCTCTTAGCGCTGCCATCGCGCCTCGTGTGCGCCAGCTCGCGCTCGGGGCAGACCATCCCCTGTTGTCGGGCTCTCTCAACGTCGCCGAGGAACGGATCGCCCACCCCGTTGTCGCCGCGGCGCTCGCCCCCCTGTCAGCTGCATAGAGAGGAGGGCAATTCCGATGACGTCATCCCACGCGGAGCTCTTTAGCCGGCACCGCAAAGTCATGCCCAGCTGGATCGCGTTGTACTACGACGAACCGCTCGAGCTTGTCGACGGCGATGGTCGAACTGTCCGCGACGGGGAGGGCAACACCTATCTCGACTTCTTCGGCGGCATCCTTACGACGAGCACCGGATACAACGTGCCGGAGGTGGTGGAAGCGATCCGTGAGCAGGCCGGGCACATGCTACACAGCTCGACGCTCTATCTCATCCGACCGATGATCGAGCTCGCCGAGCGGATCGCAGACCTGTCGACGATCCCCGATGCCAAAGTCTTCTTCGTGAGCTCGGGAACCGAGGCTGTCGAGACCGCGCTCATGCTGTCTTGCACGGCGCGATCTTCCAACCAAGTGTTGGCGTTGCGTCACAGCTATCATGGACGATCATTCGCGGCGACAGCAGTCACCGGCAATCGCTCCTGGTCAGCCTCGAGTCTTAGCCCGCTCAATGTGAGTTATGTCCAGAGTGGCTACCGGTACCGGAGCACGTTCGGTCCTCTCTCTGACGAGGATCTTACCGACGCATGTGTGCGTGATCTGCGAGAGGTCATCGAGACGGCGACCGCCGGTGACGTCGCGTGCATGATCGCCGAGCCGATCCAGGGGGTCGGCGGCTTTGTCGTCCCGCCTGACGGGTTCTTCGCGAAGATGAAGCAAGTTCTCGACGAGTACGGCATCTACTTCATCTCCGACGAGGTCCAGACCGGGTGGGGACGCACGGGGGAGCACTTCTGGGGCTTCCAGGCTCATGACGTCGTGCCGGACTTGGTGACCTTTGCCAAGGGGCTCGGCAACGGTCTGGCAATCGGCGGAGTTGTCGGACGGGCGGACCTGATCGACTCCGTGCAGGCAAACTCCATCTCGACCTTTGGCGGAAACCCGCTGTCGATGGCGGGTGCGCTCGCCAACCTCGACTATATGTTGGCCCACGACCTCCAAGCCAACGCGCTGAAAGTGGGTAGTCTCCTTCTCGAAGAACTGGAGCAGCGCGCAGGTGCGCTCGGGGTGGTCGGCGAGATCCGCGGCAAGGGGCTCATGATCGGCGTCGAGCTCGTCGAGCCAGGCACTACTAGACCAAGTCCACGGGCAGCACAGCTCGTACTGGAGGAGTGTCGCCGAGCCGGCGTGCTCATCGGCAAGGGCGGCCTCTACGGCAATGCGCTGCGAATAGCACCGCCGATGAGCGTCACGGTCGACGAGGCGAACACCGCCATCGAGGCTCTCGTGTCCGCCCTGCAGGCTGCGGATCGAGACTGCGCGGTACTGGTGGGAACGAGCTAAGGAGCCACCGATGGACCACATCACGCATTGGATCGATGGCAAGCCCTGGGTCGGCGACGCGGAGCGCCATGGCCGAGTCTTTAACCCAGCTACCGGCGAGCAGACAGCAGAAGTCGATTTTGCCTCCGAGACGGTCGTCGACGAGGCCGTTGCGGCAGCGGCGGCAGCGTATCCATCGTGGCGGTCTACCTCCCTCGCGAAGCGCGCCGCGGCACTGTTCGCCCTCCGTGAGCTGCTCGCAAGCCATGTTGACGATGTCGCCGCGCTCATCACAGTCGAGCACGGCAAGGTCAAAAGCGACGCAGTGGGCGAGGTCGCCCGGGGCCTTGAGGTCGTGGAGTTCGCTTGTGGGATCACTCAACTTCTAAAGGGCGAGATCACCGAGAACGCTTCTTCCGGGGTCAGTGTGCGGTCGCTCCGCCAACCAATCGGGGTTGTCGCGGGAATCACGCCCTTCAACTTCCCGGCGATGGTGCCGTTGTGGATGTTCCCGATCGCGATCGCATGTGGGAACGCCTTCGTGCTAAAGCCCTCGGAGAAGGACCCGTCCGCCTCGATGCTGCTAGCAGAGCTCGTGGCAGAGGCAGGGATCCCCGGTGGCGTCTTCAACGTCGTCCATGGTGACAAACAGGCCGTGGACCGGATCCTCACCCATCGAGGAATCGCTGGCGTAAGCTTTGTCGGCTCGACAGCGGTCGCACGCCACGTCTATGAGACGGCCGCCCGCGAGGGCAAGCGTGTACAGGCACTCGGCGGAGCGAAGAACCACATGGTAGTCCTGCCCGATGCCGACATGGGTGACGCTGCCGAAGCGGCAGTCAGCGCCGCCTACGGCTCGGCCGGCGAGCGGTGCATGGCCGCGTCTGTGCTCGTAGCGGTAGGCGGATGTGGCGACGAACTCGTCGCGCGCATCAAAGAGCGCGTGGCACGCCTCTTAGTCGGCCCGGGGTCGGATGACACCTCCGAGATGGGGCCGCTCGTCACCAAGGAGCACCGCGATCGCGTCGCCTCCTATCTCGACATCGGCGCTGCCGAGGGCGCGAGCCTTGCGATCGACGGCCGCGAGCTCGAGGTGCGCGGCGATCCTGGAGGCTACTGGCTCGGGCCTTGCCTCCTCGACGGGGTAAAGCCGAGCATGCGGGTCTACGCCGAGGAGATCTTCGGCCCGGTGCTCTCGCTCGTGCGCGTTGACAGCGTCGAGGCTGCCATCGAGTTGATCGCGCAGAATGCCTACGGCAACGGGGCAGCGATATTCACTACCGATGGGGCTACTGCCCAACGCTTCGAGACGGAGGTGGACGCGGGCATGGTTGGAGTCAACATCGCGATCCCCGTGCCGATCGCGAACTACTCCTTCGGCGGGTGGAAAGGGTCCCTCTTCGGCGACCTCCACATCTACGGGCCAGACGGCGTACGGTTCTACACACGGGGAAAGGCGGTGACAAGCCGCTGGAGCCACATCGCCCGCCACCACGCAAGCCTCGCGTTTCCAAACGCTGCCGCGAGCGAGCGGCGAGAATGACCAACTCGGGGCCGCGTCGGTGATCGCGCCTGGGCAAGATCGAAGCAGATATCTCCCAAGGACGAAGTGTCGGGTGTTTAAGGGATCCGGAGGAACAAGGTGTGATTGGGGTCGCGAGCCCGGCACTCGTGCAAATGACGTGGGCACGCGACAAGCAGTCGATGATCAAGTCCACGCCGAGATTGCATACGATAGCCCCAGGCAACGAGCACGGGCGCCCGGCTTCCACGAGCTTTTCTACGGCCGGTACTGCCGCCAGGTCCAACCTGGCAATGCCAAGCGTACGTTAGGCCTGCGCAGGGTCCGGCGACCAAGCTCGTGTGTGACCCCGCACTGGCAACAAGTACTGTCTCCGACCTGCCAGCTTACAAACAGATGCATACACGCATCTTATTTGATCCAGCATTTGTCGCTAACGCGGGCGTCACCGGTCTCGCCAGCTTCTGCACGGCAAGCCTCCCCTAACTTCTCGATTCTGGGAGAGCTTATATGTCCCACCCGGCAGCCTGGGTTACGCCATCTCCCAGTCCGCGGGCGGGCCCATAGGGGTGCACACATACCACGACAGCGCCTTTCGCGCGCAAACATAGTCCCCTCCCCTTGCTGGCGGGAGGCTTCCCTTCACCCGTTAGACCCTCACCTATCGTCCCTCGTGGTACCTTTGAAACACCTACAGCTGATGGCAGACGGGGTGGCGAACAGTCTTTCACCGACCGGACAACTCGCGCGGAAATCGAATACCATGGTTAAGACGAGGATGTCACCTGGACCGAGGCCAGCTGAGACACGGCCACGTTTCCCGGTACAGCGGTGCCAGGCTAGCGAAGTATTGCCGCCGACTTTAGCTACGACCGGGCTCCGGGGACGCCTCTCGCCGGACAAACCAGCGCATCCAAGGCCTCCACGACGGGCCGAAAAGGGAACGTCCACGCAACTCGTGTGGGCACGCATTTTCAAGATCATTACATGGCTGTTGTGGCGATGCAACAGTACCTTGGACCTCTAAGAGCGTCGCGTGAAGAATGAACCGAGGTACGCAGGGAGACGCCCGGACCTGGTCGAAAGCACAGGCCAGGCTCGTCTCGCGCCGCTACATTCAGATCAGCGGTCGGTACGCGGGCTCGTGCCCGCAGCGCTGCTCAATCTATGGCCGCTGGCTCTCTCGACAGGAGGTTGCAGCGCCGCTATAGTAGGCGCGGATCTGGGGAGGGCCTGCCATAGGGAATGACGTACCGGTAACGAAGAGGGGCGTTAGGTACCACCTCTGCCCTACCTGGCAGCACCGCGTAGGAGGTGTGCGCACGTAGTCACTTACGCAGGTGTTAGAAGGCGGTGCAGCAGAGCCTGTAACTTGACAATGTACTGGGCGCTAAGTGAACACGAAAACTGTCCATTGGTAGCACACACGTTATGGAAGGGATGATACATGTCTAGACAAGATACGCTCGGTGGAGATAAGATAAGCCGTCGAGAGGCATTGCGATTTGGCGGATTGGCCGCTGCCGGTATCGTTGGCGGCACAGTGGCTGCTAAGAGCAACTCTAGTTTCAGTATGGCAGGTACTCGTGTAGCCGACACACGGCTGACTACGGTGACAGACCAACTTGGGTGGTTGAAGACGTCGCAATTTGCTGGCTACTACGCAGCCATCAATAATGGCTACTTCCGGCAGCAAGGTATCGAGGACAATCTAATCGCTGGAGGTCCAAATATTACAACCTCAAGCGTAGTCGGCTCTGGACATGCTCTCGTCGGATGTGACGATAATGACACAGCCCTAATAGCCATTTCCAAGGGTGAGCCGAACGTCATTTTTGCTACGTTGTATCAACGCTCGCCGAATTCGATATTTAGTTATGCAAAGAATCCGGTTCGGACGCTTGCAGATTTTGCCCATAAGACGATCGCGGCGTCAGCTGCGGAACAAGCATTAGTGGTCCCACTCTTGGAGCGGGCCCACGTAGACGTGAGCACGATCCACTTCGTACCAACTAACTCGGTCGCTCAGTTCGCCAACCACGAGGTGGACGCTTACTGGGGATATTCGACTAACGAAGGTATGATCCTCCGCCTTGATGGGATCAAATTTATTACAGTGTCTCTATGGAATCTCGGCCTTAAGAGCATGGGTAACGTTGTTATCACGCAACGACACACCCTTGCGACACAGAAGAGCTTACTAGTGCGATACCTCCACGCTCTGATTCAGGGCTGGGAGTACGCTATCGCCCATCCAGTAGCTATGGGTGAGCTAACCGTGAAGAAGTTTGCCCCCCCGGGCGATAACTTGAAGTCGGAGATTCTGCAGGCTCAGGCGCAAGTATCACTCGTAAGGAATCCCGCGGGCATTATGAGGTTTACATATGGGCAAATGCAAGCCACGATCGACTCAGCAATCACGTCGAAGGTGATAACAAAGCGTCTGAAAGCCACTGATGTGTCGACAACCGAGATAATGGATGCGGTTTACGGTAGGCGGCACTCGCTGCCTCTATAGAAATGTCGCGCCTATTTGTGCGGGCAGGTGATGGTACTCAGGCGTCTGAGTGTTGTGCCGCGCAAACGGGATAGTGTGACATATCGAATATAACGTAGTGGCATAGATTCGAGTAGCGTTATTGTCGGGTGATAAAGGCACATATGCACGGCGCATGTAGAGGGTAACTATTTGACGCATGCTGCGGCTTGCAAGGTGAAGTACCGGGGGACGGTGAAGGAGGTGATAGTGGCTCGCCGTGTTTGGTTGTGGCAGCAGGGATATCCGAAGGCCACGCGATCGAGGGCTGAGCGAACATGCGTGATGCGATCAGGCGGTGGTTGGCATAATATAGCTGCGGAGTACCGGTCTACAGTGTAGACCGGGCGTCAAAGCCCGAGGGTGATGGGTGCGCCGATGGAGGTTGCTTAGCTTAGCGAGTTTGAATAACAGCGATCGACTAATGCCTATCCAGGACATCGAGAGGGTTGTTTGAGCACAGTCTTTACAATAAGGCCCTAACCCTAGGTCAATTATGTGGTCAACCGGCCTTAAGTGATTGGGGTAGACGCTTCGAATAGGGGGTTCGATCACAACGTGTCCGTCGCAGTTGGTGCAAATTCGAAAGCACGCAGGAGGTAGGATGTTAGAGGAGGTGAGAGTCGTTGGAGAACGCCGCCGAGGCTAGTGACGGACCGACCTCGGCTGCTGTCAAAGTCTCAGGAGTCGGCAGGACCTTCAGGCTTGGGCGACGGGAGTTGGTCGCGCTCCAGGGTATCTCGTTTGGCGTGAGAGACGGCGAGTTTGTTTCGATCATCGGACCATCTGGCTGCGGAAAATCAACTTTGCTTCGTCTTATCGCCGGTCTGATCGCTCCGTCGTCTGGGTCGATCTCTATCGGGGAGAGTACGGTGCGCGAGGCGCGGGCAGCCCGTAAGTTCGGGTTCGTCTTCCAGGAGCCGACCCTGTTGCCTTGGCGCAGCGCGCTCCAGAACGTGACACTGCTGCTAGAGCTAGCCCGACGGGGATCGGCCGCTGAACGACGGGCGCGCGGTATCGAACTGTTGGAGCTTGTGGGATTGGGCCAGTTCGTTGACACTCCGCCCGCGAAGCTCTCTGGGGGTATGCAGCGTAGGGTAGGAATAGCGCGCGCATTAGCAGTTGACCCGCAGATCCTTCTTTTGGACGAGCCGTTTGGGGCACTCGACGAGATTACGCGACAGCAGATGAACGTGTTCCTGCAGTCGGTGTGGACTGCACAAAGGACGACGGCACTGTTGGTGACGCACAATGTGGGCGAGGCTGTGTTTCTTTCCGATCGTGTGATCGTTATGAGTAACGGGCCAGGACGGATAGTTGGTGAACTTCAGATCGACCTTCCTCGACCGCGTGATCTGACCTTACTGCAGGACCAGCGCTATTTCGCTTTGGCGGGCCAGCTGACCCAGATGTTGTTTACGAGTGGAGTCGCCTTACAGAGTGCGTACTCATGAAGTCTCGGCGAGCTCGCTCTCTCCTTTTGACAGCCACCGCGTGGTTACTTCTCGTTGGCGCCTGGTGGCTCTTCGCAGCCCACGAGCAACGCCCCGGCACGATCTGGGCGACTCCAGGCCAAATCCTTGGCTCTCTCGTAAGTCTGAGGTCGGCATATGTCGCGAACGCGGTTGTGACTCTCAAGGAGGCGGCGCTTGGATTCATTCTCGCGGTTAGTGTTGCGGTTGTGCTTGCACTCGCAGGCGAGCGCTACAAGAAGATCGCGGCCACGACTCAACGAGCCGCCGTAGCGATCTATTCGCTGCCGATAATAGCCCTCGCACCCGCCCTCGTTCTTTGGACCGGGCCCGGTCTGACGACCAAAGTTGTGATAGCGGGTCTGGGAGCATTCTTCCCAGTGTTGATCAATTTAGTACAGGCCCTGCGGACGACTCCGGCCGGCGCACTTGAACTGATGCAGGTCGGCGGTGCAGGGTCGTGGCAGGTGTTTCGACGGGTTGAGCTTCCATATGCATTACCGATACTGTTTGTATCATTTATGACGGCCGCACCTGCTGCGATCACGGGTGCAATGCTGGCAGAGTGGGTTGGAGCCAACGCTGGCTTAGGCATACAGCTGCTTAATAGCATGAACGAGTTTGATATTCCGCAACTCTATGCGACGCTCGTAGTCGCTAGCGCGCTGTCCGTGGCAGCATGGCTTCTGTTTCGCGTACTTGGGCGCCTCTTCTTTCCGTGGCAAACCTCGGTCGGTGCCGGTCATCACGGACGAGAGGGCGCTTAGTGTTGCCAAGTCATGAGCCTAGCTCGTCATCATCTGACGGGCGTCTTCGAAAGAGACTGACCTCCCTTACCTATGGCCTTCTTATCATCGTGGGCATCGTTGTAGTTTGGTCCCTTGTCAAGTACGGGTCTGGTGTCACGAACGAAGCACTGCCTGCGCCGATGGAGGTGGCTCGAGCAGCATGGGTGAACCGCGGGGCACTAATCGCTGCGACTGGCATCACCTTGGAGGGCGCTCTCGGCGGGTTCTTCTTCGGGAGTGTCGCGGCCGTGGGTCTTGCTATCGTAATGGCCTCTAGTCCAACGGTGTCACGGACTTTGATGCCGATTGTGCTGGTTATACGTACAACTCCGGTGATAGCGATCGCTCCACTGCTGACGCTGGTGCTAGGAAACGGTATAGCTACGATCTTTACGGTGACGGCCCTAATTATTTTCTTTCCCACAATGGTCAACGCTGTCCTCGGGCTCCAGTCGGTCCCGCCGGGCGTCATTGAGCTTATGGCGATCGGTAACGCGTCACGTCGTGATGTCCTGTGGAGGGTGCGACTGCCGAACGCATTGCCATTTATATTTTCAGGGTTGCAGATTGGTGCGTCCACATGCATATTGGGAGCGATGGTGGCAGAGTGGATTGCCACTGAGTCGGGCCTAGGGTATATGATCCTCCAGGCGGGTGCAGAGTTTGATATTGGGCTCTTGTGGGCAGCCGTATTGGTGGCAGGTCTTGCTGCATTCGTAATATTTATGTTGACCGGGTGGGTCGCCCGGCGTGTTACACGGGAGGGCGCTTGGGATGAAGCATAACGTTGGTTGGGGTGGTTCATTTCTCCATGCGTCCCTAGCCGTGGAGGATCTCGGCCTAGCGCTTGAGTTTTATACGCGGGTCTTCCGTGCTCGGGTGATCTTTCAGGAGTTCGGTATGAGCGACCTGATTCGACGTACTACGGGTCTGTCAGACGTTACGTGCGATCTTGCACAGCTTGAGTTTAACGGAATCCCTCCCTTGCTTGAACTCATCGCATTCCATGATGTGCCTCGCGGCCAAGAAGACCATGCGCCGGTAAGGTTTGGGCATGGCCATATTTGTTTTGGTACCATGGAGTTTGACCTGGCTCTCACTAGCTGTCTGAATAATGGCGCGGAACCGGTGGGCGAGGTTGTGCTATATCCTGAGGGTCGGGCGGTGTATCTGCGGGAGCCCGGCGGTAGCGTAATTGAACTCGAGGACACCGCCAAATGAGCGAGCTAATATTGCTGGATCGCTTTCAGTGGATGGCCAGGATCCGAGCATTTGAACAGGCTTGTTTGGAAGGGGTACGGACACGGGAAATTCATGGTGAGCTGCATCTTGCGATCGGTCAAGAGGCTATCGCTGCCGGCATGGTTGGGTGGATGAGGGACGATGACGCGCTAGTGAGCACTCACCGCAATCACTCGCACGCGTTAGTCAAGGGCGTCTCCCCTTATGCTTTGCTAGCTGAAATATTCGAGCGGAGCACCGGTTTGTGTGGGGGATTTGGCGGGCACATGCATCCATTCGACGTGCGTCATCGTTTTTCCGCTTCGGGAATTGTCGGTGCGTCATTGCCCGTTGCGCTTGGCCATGCGTACTCTAACAGGCTTTCGGAGAGCGACGCTGTAGCGATCGCGGTTACTGGTGAGGGAGGTGCTAACCATGGGACTTTCCATGAATGTATGGTCATGGCGTCGGCTTGGAAGCTGCCCTTGATGATAGTGATCGAAAACAATGGCTTTGCAATCAGCGTGAAGACGCAGGAATTTGCTACGGCAGACGTGCTAGCCCACCGCGCGAGCGCCTATGGATGCGCCGGTGCAGTTGTCGATGGTACGGATGTCGACGCGGTGAGTAGGACTTTTTCCGCGCTGATCTCCCAGACCCGGTCAGAAATGATGCCAACAGTTCTCGTGGCTAGCTGCCGTCGCTTTCAGGGGCACTATGAGGGCGATGTTCAAGCGTATCGTCCACAGGAGGGCGATATCAGTGCATTCGACCCGCTTGTCCGGACGCGCCGCGACCTCATGTCGACGGGTGTACCAGTCGAAGATCTAGATCGTATCGAGAAAGATGCTGGTGTTGAGATGCAAGGTCTGCTGGCGAGGGTCCGGAGCGATCCCCTGCCCAACTCAGTCGACGCGCTTCGGAACGTGTTCGCGGAGGGCGGCGAAGGCTGATGGACGAGGACGCCCGCAAGCGGTCGGTATCGGCGTTTGTTGCCGAAGCGATAGCACTGGAGATGGAACTTGACAAGCATGTTGTGGTGCTCGGCGAGGATGTCGGTCGGATGGGTGGTGTGTTCGGGTCAACGCGCGGTCTGCAGCGTAGTTTCGGGTCGTGGCGCGTGCGAGATACCCCGATCGCGGAAATGTCGTTTACCGGAATGGCGGTGGGGCTTGCTCTTGACGGGTATCGACCGCTCGTCGAGATCATGTTCGCCGACTTTATAGGTGTCTGTCTCGAACAGGTCTACAATGCAGCTGCGAAGAACCGCTATATGTCCGGCGGCCGGGTGGGAATGCCTATTGTATTCAAGACCGCGGCAGGCGCGTTTGGGTCCGCGGCTCAGCACTCGCAGTGCCTTTGGGGACTGTTTGCTCATTTGCCAGGGTTGCAGGTAATCGTGCCCTCCTGTCCGTACGATTATAAGGGATTGATGGCTTCGAGTATAAGATCTGCAGACCCTGTCGTCTTTATTGAGCACAAGGCACTACTTGTCCGGTGGCCGCACGACTTTTCGCATGGCCAGACGGTGCCGGCGGATCGTTATGAGGTTCCGCTTGGTCGGGCCAGTATCGTGCGAGAGGGAGCC
>JAKACA010000068.1 GCA_021796455.1 Actinomycetes bacterium | reverse complement strand
TTGTGCCAGACGAGGTTGGCCTTGTAGGTGTAGCCCCACCGCTCGAGCACCATGAGGCCCTCGGCCAACAGGGCATTTGGAACCCAAAGGTAGAGGTGGCTCTGCGCCGCGACGACCTCTGCCACCGGCAGGGCCGCGATCTCGGTGGCCGCCATCGTGTCGTAGCGGGCAAGTCTGCGATGCTCGGGAGCGACCTTGCCGGTTCGGTTCTGGAACCGCCACGGCGGATCCGCCAGCACCGTCGCAAAGGGACCGCCCGCCACATCGAGCAGCGACCCTTCGCCAGCCTGGATCAAAGGGCAGCCAGCACGGATTCGGCCGAGCTGACATCCAGCCCACCTGCAGGCTCGACCAGTACGTGGGTGACCACGCCGTCGTCACAGATGAGGGCATAGCGCTGAGAACGCTGGCCGAGGCCGAAAGGACTCCCGTCCAGCTCCAAGCCGACTGCCCTTGTGAAGTCGCCGTTGCCATCGGCGAGCATGAGGACGCTTGATCCGACATTCTGGTCTCGACCCCAGGCGCCCATCACGAAGGCGTCGTTCACTGCGATGCATGCGATCGTGCCGACACCCTTGGCTCTCAGATCCTCGGCGCGCATTACGAAACCCGGAAGGTGGTGGTCAGAGCACGTGGGCGTGAAGGCGCCCGGCACCGCGAACAGGACGGTCCTGCCCTTGGCGAGAACCTCTCCCGTGCGCACCGGCTTCGGTCCGTGGTCGGTCATGGTCTGCACTTCGATATCGGGGAGTCGGTCACCGACACTGATGGTCAAGGCCCTGTCCTTTCGGCTCTGTGCTCGATCGCTCTTGGTGGCAGCCTAGGGCCCCGGACTTCGCCGTGCTCACAGCCTCACGACGACCTTGCCAGTGTTCCCACCGGTGAACAGCAGGTTGAGAGCATCGGGCGCATGCTCGAGGCCCTCGACGACGTGCTCGGCATGCTTCAGCCTGCCATCTTGGAGGAAAGAGAGAATCTCCGCCTGTGCCTCGGGGAAGCGGCGGGCGTAGTCGCTGACTATGAATCCCTCCATGCGTCCCCGTCGCGGGATCAAGTTCATGTAGTTGGAGGGACCCGGTGGGATCTCGGTGGCGTTGTAGGCCGCGATGGCTCCACAGAGAACGACGCGCCCCCGCATCGCCAGCTGTGCAAAGGCAGCGTCGAGGATCACGCCACCGACGTTGTCGAAGTACAGATCGATGCCCGACGGGCAGAGCTCGTGCAACCTGGCGGCAAGCTCCGGCCCCTTGTAGTCGACGGCGGCATCGAAACCCAGCTTGTCTACGACATAAGCGCACTTCTCCGGACCGCACGCGATGCCCACGACCCGGGGAGCTTCCTCATCGGTCGGTCGTTCTCGTCGGCGATGGCGCACTCTTGCCAGCCGGGCATCCCGAACACGACGTCACCCACCTGGTAGCGGCCGCTGCGCGACTCGACCACCTCGCCTATCCCGCCGCTGCGGATGACAGCTCCGATGGCTATCGGCGGTAGGTAGGTTACGGCATCGTTCATCCAGGTCCGGATCGCCGGGTCGATCGAGAGATGGGTCACCTTGACGAGTGCCTCTCCGGGCCCGGGTTCGGGGCGCTCCGAAGTCTCGAGACGCACGGTCTCGTGGTCGACCATGCCGCGCGGTCGGCGAGCGAGAACGAGGCGACGGTTCAGTTCGGACATGGGAACGCTCCTAGTTCGGCGGCTTGTGCGAGCTTGTCACGTGGGGGTCCCGTGCGAAGCACCGAGAAATAACTCTAGATATAGATTGACTCTAATATACGAGCTACTATAGACTACTGGCGTGGAGCTGACCTTGGAGCCGGACGAGGAGCCGGCACGTGAGCTACGTTCGGTGGGCCTGCGGGTCACGGCTCCTCGTGTCGCGGTGCTGCGCGCCCTGCGCAGATCGCCGCATGCAGATACCGACACAGTCATCGCCATGGTCCGCTCCGAGTGCGGAGCGGTGTCCCCGCAAGCGATCTACAACGTTCTCGGCGCGCTCGTACGAGCTGGGCTCGCGCGCCGGATCGAGCCCGCGGGCAGCCCTGCCCTCTACGAGGTTCGTGTCGGGGACAACCACCACCACGTCGTCTGTCGTCGCTGCGGCGAGACCGCCGACATCGACTGCGCCATTGGGAGACGCCCGTGCCTCACGCCCTCGGAGTCGCACGGATATCTGCTGGAGGAAGCCGAGGTGACGTTTTGGGGAATCTGCCCCAGCTGCCAGAGGGCATCTGAACCAACCAGCCAATCTTTGCAGGGCGACCAAGGAGGAGAACCATGACCGGCAAGGCTCCAGTGACGACCACCGACGCGGGCATCGCCGCGGCGAGCGACGAGCACTCGCTCACCGCCGGGCCTGACGGCCCGATCCTTCTTCAGGACCACTACCTCATCCAGAAGATGGCACATTTCAACCGCGAACGAGTGCCCGAGCGCGTCGTGCACGCCAAGGGCGGAGGTGCGCACGGTTACTTCGAAGCGAGCGAGGGCGCGGGAGATTGGTGCAAGGCATCGTTCCTGCAAAAGGGTGCTCGCACCGAGGTGTTCGCGCGGTTCTCAACTGTGGCAGGGGAGCTCGGGTCAGCCGACACCGTAAGAGACCCGCGCGGCTTTGCGCTCAAGTTCTACACCGATGAGGGCAATTACGACATGGTGGGCAACAACACGCCGGTCTTCTTCATAAAGGATCCGAGCAAGTTCTCGGACTTCATCCACTCTCAGAAGCGGCGGGCCGACACCCACTTGCGGGACAACAACATGCAGTGGGACTTCTGGTCGCTGTCGCCGGAGTCGGCGCATCAGGTGACGTGGCTCATGGGCGATCGCGGGATCCCCCGCACCTGGCGCCACATGAACGGCTACTCAAGCCACACCTACATGTGGGTGAACGCGGGCGGCGAGCGGTTCTGGGTGAAGTACCACTTCAAGACCGATCAGGGGATCGAGTTTCTCTCAGATAGTGACGCCAAGGCGATGGTGGCCGAAGACGGTGACTATCATCTCCGCGACCTGTACGGGGCCATCGCGGCGGGTGATGGTCCGTCGTGGACGCTCCACATGCAGATCATGGGTTTCGAAGAGGCGGCCGACTATCGGTTCAACCCCTTCGACCTCACGAAGATCTGGCCGCACTCGGACTACCCGCTCCACAAGATCGGCCGCCTGGTTCTCGACCGCAACCCGCAGGACTACTTCGCCGAAGTGGAGCAGTCGGCTTTCGAGCCGTCGAACATGGTGCCGGGAATCGGGCCGAGCCCTGACAAGATGCTGCTCGGCCGGCTCTTCTCCTACCCCGACACGCACCGGCACCGCATCGGCACCAACTACCTGCAGCTGCCGATCAACGCCCCGAACGTGGCCGTTCACAGCTACAACAAGGACGGGGCCATGGCCTACCGCAATGCTCCCGATCCGCTCTACGCGCCCAACTCTCTAGGCGGGCCACGGGCGGACATGGCTCTTGCGGATCCGTCCTGGCAGGTGAGCGGTGAGATAGTACGAGCCGCGTACACCAAGCGACGCGATGACGGCGATTTCGTCCAACCCGGCACGCTCTATCGAAGCGTCCTCGACGCCGCGGCTCAAGAAAGGCTCGTATCCAACATCGCCGGCCACCTCCGCAACGGCGTTACCGGCGACGTGCTGGACCGAGCGCTCGACTACTGGCGCAAGGTCGACGGCGACCTCGGCGCCCGCGTGGCAAAGGAGCTCTTGGGGTAGCGACAAGACGCTCAAGGCTCCAAAGTCGCGGCGCCGGCGAGCTCGACGGGTTGTGCACCCGAGGTGCCAGCCTCGGCCCGATCCTGGTAGACGAACTTTCCGCCCCGCAGCCACGAGGCGCCGGCTGCGACGAGGCAGGCGATTATCGAGAAGTCGAAAGCGGCGTGCAGCCCATTTCGAAACGGTCCGGTGATGAGGGAGGGGAAGAAGCTGCGACCGGTGAGAACAGCCCGCTGGCCGGCGGGCAGGTGAGCAAGGACGCTCGGGCCGAGCAGGTGGGTGACTGGGCTGTAGCCGAGAAACGCCGCGAAGAGCGTCGATACCGGCGGCAGGCCCGCCGCCTTGTGGGCAGCCGCGGCCGGCACCCCGTGGGACACGAGGCCATGGAAGAGAGCAGACGGGAGAGTCGCGGAGAGCCCGACGATCATAAGCGTGAAGAAGATCCCGATTGACAGGACCTGCCCGGAGTTCTGGAACGTCGAGTTCATGCCGGAGCCGACACCTCGATGCTGCGGAGGGAGGCTGTTCATCACGCCCGCCCGGTTCGGGGCGGCGAACGCACCCATAGCCAAGCCGTTGAGCAGCAATAGGCTCGCGAATGCCGGATAGCCGAAATTCACCGGGAGCAGCTCGAGCAGGGCGAACGAGATCGCCGCTGCAAGCATCCCCCCGGTCGCGAACGGCCGGGATCCGAAGTGGTCCGACAGGATGCCCGAGAGCGGTCCCGCCACAAGAAACCCAGCAGTCAGCGGCAACATGTAGATCCCGGCCCAGAGCGGCGTGCGCGCGAAGTCATAGCCGTGCAAGGGGAGCCAGATCCCCTGCAGCCAGATGATCAACATGAACATGAGACCACCTCGTCCGATCGCAGCCAGCAGGCTCGAGAGGCTCCCGGAGGTGAAGGCGCGGATCCGGAATAGGGGGAGTCGGAACATCGGGTCGGGAGAGCGGATCTCTATGAGGCAGAACGCGAGGAGCAGCACGACGCCGCCGCTGAGCATCGACAGCACGGTAGGGCTGGTCCAGCCCATGGTGCTGTGGCCGTAGGGCTGGATGCCGTAGGTGATCCCCGCCATCACCGCCACGAGTCCGAGTGCGAAAGTGACGTTGCCTGGCCAGTCGATGTGGGTGTCGCGCTTGCGGGGCACCTCCCGCAGCTTGCGGTACGCCCAGATGGTGCCGAACAGTCCGATCGGCACCGAGACGAGGAAGATGAGCCGCCACTGGATAGGGCCGAGGAGGCCACCGAGCACGAGCCCGATGAACGAGCCGCTGATCCCGGCCACCTGGTTGATGCCGAGCGCCATGCCTCGTTGGTCCTCGGGAAAGGCGTCAGTGAGGATCGCGGACGAGTTGGCCATGAGGAAGGCCGAACCGACTCCCTGGAAGATCCGCATGATCACGAGCCAGAGAGCCGCGCCGGTGCCGGACATCCAGGTGATGCTCAGGAGAAGTGAGAAGAAGGTGTAGACGGCGAAGCCGAGGTTGTACATGCGGACACGCCCGAACATGTCGCCGAGCCGTCCGAGGCTCACGACGAGCACGCTTGTTACAACCATGAAGCTCAGGATCATCCAGAGCAGGTAGAAGCTGTTGCTTGGAAGCAGTGGGTCGATCCGGATGCCGCGGAAGATGTCGGGCAGCGCGATGAGCATTATCGAGAGGTCGATCGTGGCCATCAACACGCCGAGTGTCGTGTTCGAGAGGGCCACCCACTTGTAACGGTCGGAGCTCGCAGTCATTGGTCTCATCGTAGGTACGGGTAGTTGTGCAGCGTTCGCCGCCCGTCTACTAGCCTGCGAGCGTCCCGGGCCCGTAGCTCAGCGGTTAGAGCAGAGGACTCATAATCCTTCGGTCGCAGGTTCGATCCCTGCCGGGCCCACCGAGGAGGTCTTCACGTTTCAGTCCTCACCCATCTTCAGATCAAGGACAGCTGCTGGCGTGAGCTCGAGTGATGCATCCGGCCACGAGCTGCGTAGGGGCAGCGCCTCGTTCTCGAACGCGAGTCTTGCCGCGCGGGAGCTACGCGGACGTCATAGCTCCTGATCGGCGTCGCGTGGGGTCCGGCTCACCTGCATGAGGCGCTCAGCCGTCCTGATCTGCCCCCTCGTCGTAAGGTGGGGCGACGGCTCGCGCCGTTCCTCGCGGTAGCACCCGAAAGCTCGGGGCGCCTCTTGCAGGTATCGGGTCCGGGAGGACCCCAGGTGAGCTCGGAGCAGATTTTGGACCGGCGGAGTGCCGTGGTCCGCCAGCGCGGCGCGGTTGAGTCCGAGGCGTTCGGCCAGGGTATACGGCCGACGCAGCTGCTCGATAGGTGCGGAAGCGGTGCCAGATGACGACCGCAATCGCGAGCACCGCTATCGCTCCAAGGAGGTAGCCAGCGTCGCTGAAACCGTGCATGATCGACTGGTACTTCGAGCCCACGCCGTAACCGATCCCGGCCATTGCGCCGTCCCAGAGCAGACTTCCCGCTGCCGTGAGCAGGCCAAAGCGGATCAGGGGCACCTCGGCGACTCCGGCTGGCAGCGCGGCGAAGTTGCGCACGAGAGGTACGAGGCGGCTACCGAAGACTCCCCACCGCTGGTGCCTCGAGTACCAGGCCTCGGCTCGGTCTAGATCAGCGTGACTAAGGAGCAGGTACTTGCCGTAGCGATCGACAAATGCTCGACCGCCGGTCCGGCCGATGACCCAGGCAATGTACGCACCGACGACCTCACCGGTCGCGCCGATGCCGATCGCAGCGGCAAGATTCAGCTTTCCAGTTGCCGCAAGCACGCCCGCAAAGCCCATTGTGAGCTCCGATGATGTTGGCACACAGCACGACTGCGCGACGCAGAGGACGAATATGGCGGCGTATCCAGAAGTCGCCACAAACGTCGTCGGATTCAGCAGGCCCAGCAGGCCCAGATCTCCTGGCACCTCGGAACGATACCTAGGCTCGGGTCAAGAATGTGTCAAGGTTGGATGAATATTCGTCCACGCGAGGCGTTCTCGCCTTAGATGGGGCATAGCGTTCGCACCTCCGACGAGCCCAACGACCCTGCCGACGATGGTCGCAGGGGGCCAAGCTCGACGACGGCAAAGGGCGCAGTCGGCGCGTTGGTGATGTCCCCGATGACCAGCCCAGTCACCGCCCCGATCATGCCCGCGCCCATGGCGCCGACGGGGGAGAGCTTCTTGGCATGACCGGCCAGGGCCTACGATCAGCGCCGATGGGTTACGACGAGGATCTTGCCGATCGAGTCCGGGAGCTGGTTGGCGGTGAGTCCGGTGTGAGTGAGCAGGCGATGTTCGGGGGGCTCGCGTTTCTGGTCGGCGGGAACATGGCCATCGCGGTAAGCGGACAGGGGGGCGTCCTTGTCCGCGTGGATCCGGCCGACGCTGACCGGCTGGCGGCCACCACGGGTGCCGAAGTGGCGGTCATGGGTGGCCGGTCGATGAGGGGGTGGCTCCGGGTTGCCCCTCGGTACCTTCGGACCAAGCGTCAGCTCGCCCCATGGGTGCAGCGAGGGTTCACCTACGCGGGCTCACTGCCAGTGAAGGGGCGGCGGCCGCGTCGATGACGGCGGCTACACCAGGGGGGCCGGGCGGCTCTGGGTCGGGCTCTGGGTCGGGGCCGGGGTGACTCGGGCGATGCCGGCCATGAGGTCGATGGCTGCTACTAGCTCCTGGGCCATGCTGGCCCCGAAGTGGCCAGCGTCCTCGATGACCGCGAGCCGGCTGGCAGGCCATGCCTTGTGCAGCTCCCACGCGGTGTCAAGCGGTCCCGACACGTCGTGGAGCCCGTGGATCAGCACCGAAGGGATGTGGGTGATGCGGTGCAGGTTGGCCATCACCTCGTTGTCGGCAAGGAAGCAGCCGTGGCCCCAGTAGTGGGTCACCAGCCGCGCGAAGACCAGCTGCCAGGGCAGCTCCCGGACAGCCAGGTGCGGCGTGTAGTCGGGCCCGAGCGACATGTGGGTGTCCTCCCAGGTGCACCACCGGCGGGCTGCCTCTTCCCGCAGGGCCACGTCGGGGCTGGCCAGCAGCCGAGCGTAGGCCGCGGCGAGGTCGCCGCGGCGTTCGGCTTCAGGCACCAGCTCAACGAAGTGGTCCCATTCCCGGGGGAACAGCCGTCCCATGTCGCGGGTGATCCACTGCGTCTCCCGCCACCGTCCCGACGTCACGGCAGCCAGCACCATTGCGAGCACTCGCTCGGGATATCGCTCGGCGTAGACGAGGGCGAGAGTCACCCCCCACGAGCCGCCGACGACGACCCAGCGGTCGATGCCAAGATGAGAGCGCAGTAGCTCGATGTCGCCGACGAGGTGATCGGTGGTGTTTGTCGACAGGTCAGCCTCGGGGTCGCTCGCCAGCGGCCGGGAGCGGCCGCATCCCCGCTGGTCGAATACGACTGCCCGGTACCGAGACGGGTCAAAGTTGCGCCGGCTGTTGGGCGACGACGGTGACCCCGGCCCGCCGTGCAGCCACACCGCCGGGATTCCATCCGGCGAGCCGACCGTCTCCCAGTAGACGAAATGGCCGTCGCCGACGTCGAGGTGGCCGAAGTCGTAGGGCTCGATGGGCGGGTACACACCGTCGATTCTCTCAGGCGCCAGTGCCGCGAGGAAAGCTCCACCACCTTCGGTCACAACGTTGATATTCGGCCAACCATGGAAGCCGGCCACCCCAGATCGGGCAAGACTCTCTCCGCTGGTCCGCCACTCCTGCAACGCTCCGGGGGAGAGACTCGAACTCTCAACCACACGGTTAACAGCCGCGTGCTCTGCCATTGAGCTACCCCGGAATGCCCTTGCAGCCAAAAGGTGCAGGAGCAGTCGTCATCCTATATCGGGCGTCGGGAGCCTAACGCCCGATCGTGCCTCAGTCGCCGTCGACGTAGTCCCGGAGCGGCCTCGATACCTGGGGATGGCGCAGCTTTGCCAGCGTCTTCATCTCGATCTGGCGGATGCGCTCGCGCGTGACGCCGAAGATCTGCCCGACCTCCTCGAGCGTTCTTATGCGGCCGTCATCGAGCCCGAAGCGAAGGCGCACCACTTCCTGCTCTCGCTCGCTCAGCTCGCCGAGAGCACGCTTGACTGCCTCGTTCAACAGGATCCGGGTGGCTGCATCCGAGGGAACCTCGGCTGTCTGGTCCTCGAGCAGATCCGACAGGCTGAAGTCTTCCTCGTCGCCAAGAGGCTGCGACAGCGAGATCGTGTCCTGATTGATCCGTTGCAGCTCGCGTACCCGGTCGACCGGGTACTCGATCCGGGCGGCGATCTCCTCGACAGTCGGTTCTCGTCCGAGCTCCTGAGACAGCTGGCGCTGCGAGCGCGTGACCTTGTTGATCGTCTCGACCAGGTGAACAGGAATTCTGATCGTGCGAGCCTGGTCGGCGACCGCTCGGGTGATCGCCTGGCGGATCCACCAGGTTGCATAGGTGGAGAATTTGAAACCCCGCGTGTGGTCGAACTTCTCGACCGCGCGCATGAGGCCGAGGTTGCCCTCCTGGATGAGGTCGAGGAACGGCATGCCGCGATTGCGGTACCGCTTGGCAATCGAGACGACAAGACGGAGGTTGGCTTCGATCAGCAGGTCCTTGGCATCTTGGCCCTGGCGGATCGCTCGCTCGATCTTGCGGCGCTCGGCAAATGGCACTTCGTCGAGCCGGTGCTCCGCTTGCCAGGACTCATAGATGGCGGAGGCCTCCAACCCCGCTTCCATCTGCTGGGCGCACAGGACCTCGAGAGCCGGAGTCAAAAGCGATACGCGGCCGATCTCCTTCAGGTACGCCCGCACCGGGTCGGTGCCAGCGCTCGACGGCCCCCCATAGTCGCGAAGACTCATCGCAGACGCGACCCTGGCACGCCGTTCCTCCCCTGACTCGTCTCCCTGGGGGCTGCTGAAGTCCTCTCCGCCCAGGTCGCCTGCTCCACTCGGACTGCTCAACCGCTCTCCCCTCGGCGACGCCGCAGCCACCCTAACAACCGCTCAGCGGCCTCGACCACCGGCCGCGGTGGGTTCTCGTTCACCCCCGGCTCCAGCATCACCTCTAGCTCAGCCTTCAGCTGAGCGATGTCGGCGGCAGCCGCGAAGAGGCGCGCCTGGTCACCGGCGGCCTCGGCAGTTCGACCCTCTGCTTCGATCTGCCCGAGGGCGCGCATGGCCGCCGCCCTTACGAGCTGGACGATCGTAGGATCGGCGTCGGCCTCCGGCTCGCTCACCGCCAGTTGGAGCAGCAGGTCTGCCACGGCATCGTCGGAGCTCTCGATGGCTTGGTGGAGGCTCGTCGCGCTCGCGAGCGCGTTGTATGCGGCTCGTTGCAAGGGGTCGGCGAACAGAGACTCATCCAGCCGTCCGGCCATCGTCTCTGGCGCGTGGATCGCCAGCGTCAGACCGTCCCGAGCGGCGCGCTGGCCAGGCGCCCCCGCTCGCCCACGTGCGCCCGCCCGCTCGGTGTCAACCCGGAGCGCCGCCCTGGTGGCAGATGTAGGCCCCGCCTGAGCGCCGCGCACCTGTCTCGGTCCCGGACCGCGGCCAGCTCGGCCAGGCTCCTCGAGGTACGGCCGCAGGCGTTCGACATCGACCCGCGTTCGGTCGGCGATCGTGACGAGGTACTGGTCCCGCACGAGCTCGTTTGGATGCTCGGCGATCATCGCGACGGCTGCCTGGGCGGTTCTCGCCCGCCCCTCCGGCGACCTGAGGTCACCTGAGGCGAGCGCTCTCTCCACCCTGAAGCCGAGAAACGGGACGGCTTCCTCGACGGCACGTCGCAGAGCTTCGGGGTCTGCCTGGGACAGCTCGCCGGGGTCGCTGCCCGGCGGCAAGGGCGCCACGGCCACCTCCAGGCTGTGGAGTCGCTCCCACTCATAAAAGCGCGAAGCGGCAGACTGTCCAGCCGCGTCCGCATCGAAAGCCAGCACTACGCGCTTAGCAAACCGGGCGATCACCTGGAAGTGCTCGTCGGTGAGGGCCGTACCGCAGGTCGCCACCGCCCGCGGGACGCCTGCGACGAAAAGCCCGATCACATCGGTGTAACCCTCGCATATGACGATCTCATCGGCCTGGACTATGCCTTGGCGCGCCCAGTTCAGCCCGTAGAGAGTCCGGCGCTTGGAGTAGATCGGGGTTTCCTTGGAGTTCCGGTATTTGGGTCCCGCACTCGCGTCACGCCGGCTGCCGGCGCTGTGAGGGAGGATCCTTCCCCCGAGCGCAATGGGAGCGCCGGAGGGATCGAATATGGGAAATATCACGCGCCCCCGAAAGCTGCTCTGCAGGCCGTAGCTTCCCTCGTGAGCAAGGCCGGCAGCTACGAGCACGCCTGGCGGCGTGTCGATGTCCCCGACGAGCCCGCCGCCACGATCTGGTGCCCAGCCGAGACGGAACTGCCGCACGACCTCTCCGTCGTATCCGCGCGAGCGCAGGTACTGCCGGGCCTGGCTGGCATCTTTGTGGCTTAGAAGGCGCTCGTGGTAGAACTCGACTGCGCGGCGCATCGCCTCCTTCAGGACCTCCTGCTGGTCGCGGTCCTGCTTTCCTCTTGCCGAAGACTCCTGGCGCACCGATATGCCGACGCGCGTGCCGAGACGCTCGACCGCCTCGACGAAGCTGCAGCCCTCGATCGACCGCAAGAAGCTGATCGCGTCACCGCGTGCCTGGCATCCAAAGCAGTAGTAGAGGCCCTCTTCGCCGTTTACGCTGAACGAGCCCGTCTTCTCGGCGTGAAACGGGCAGAGGCCGACGAATCGCCGTCCCACCCGCTTCAACGGCGTGTACTCGCCTATGAGTGCCACGAGGTCCGTCGCCGCTCGCACCTGTGCGACGTCTTCGTCGGGGATCGCCATCGAGGGCGGTGCTACGGCTGGCCGGCCAGCACCGCCTGTGCCGCGGCAAGACGTGCGATCGGCACCCGGTACGGGGAGCAGCTCACGTAGTCGAGCCCGGCTCTGTAGAAGAACTCGATTGAAGCCGGGTCGCCCCCGTGCTCACCACAGATGCCGCACTCGAGGCCGGGTTTGGCTGCCCGCCCGCGCTCGACGGTGATGCGAACCAACTCTCCGACGCCCACGGGGTCGATGGTGTCGAACGGATTCGCCGGCAACAGCCCCTTCTCCAGATAAGTCGACATCATGCGACCTTCCACGTCATCGCGGCTGAAACCGAAAGTCATCTGCGTGAGGTCGTTGGTCCCGAGCGAGAAGAAGTCAGCCTCCTCGGCGATCTCGCCGGCGAGCACGGCAGCCCGCGGCGTCTCGATCATCGTCCCGATGAGCACGGTCGCGTGAGATGCGCTGGCTTGGCCGGAGCCGGCGTCTCCGTCGACAGACCTGATCGCGTCCTCGACCCAGGATCTCGCAAGGGCGAGCTCCTCACGAGAGACGGTGAGCGGGATCATCACCTCGACGATCGGGTTGCCCCCGGCCCGGATCCGATCTCGGGCCGCTTCCATGAGAGCGCGTACCTGCATGCCATATAGACCAGGCTTCAAGACGCCGAGCCGAACGCCTCTCGTCCCGAGCATCGGGTTCACCTCGCGCCATGTCGCGGCGGCCTGATAGAGCGCCTTCTCGTCGTCGGTGAGTCCTTCCGTCGCCTCCTTCAGGGCCAGCTGCTCGATGTCGGGCAGGAACTCGTGCAATGGAGGGTCTAGCAGGCGAACGACGACGGGGAGACCGTCCATCGCCTCGAGAATCTCGGCGAAGTCGGACTTCTGGGCGACACGGAGCTCCTCGAGCGCCGCCGACTCCTGCTCGTCCGAGGTGGCGAGGATCATGCGGCGCATGATCGGGAGGCGGTCCTCTCCGAAGAACATGTGCTCCGTGCGGCACAAGCCGATGCCTTGCGCGCCGAGCTTGCGAGCATTGGCCGCGTCGGCTCCAGTGTCGGCGTTTGCCCGGATGCCGAGATGGCCGAGGCGGATCTCGTCTGCCCAGACAAGGATCTCTTCCAGCTCCGGCGGCGGTGCCGCGGCGGTGAGCGCCACCTCTCCGAGCACTACGGTGCCTGTCGAGCCGTCGATCGATATGACATCGCCCTCGTGCACCACGGTCGTGCCCACGCTGAAGGAGCCGCCGGTGCTGTCGAAGCGGATGGACTCGGCGCCGACGACCGCCGGCTTGCCCCAGCCGCGTGCAACTACGGCGGCATGGGAGACGAGGCCGCCGCGGGCGGTGAGGATGCCTTGCGCGGCGAGCATCCCGTGCACGTCCTCGGGGCTCGTCTCGTTGCGCACGAGCACTACCTTCTCGCCCTTTTGCGCGGCCGCTTCGGCGTCATCGGCAGTGAAGACCACCTTTCCGACCGCGGCGCCCGGCGACGCGCCGAGGCCGGTTGTGAGCACCGCTTCCGAGGTGCTGGCAAACTGAGGGTGCAGCACCTGGTCTATGTGCTCCGCGCTGACACGTTGCACGGCTTCTGCATGGCTGAGTGCGATGACGGGGTCGGCGACCATGTCGACGGCCATGCGGAAGGCGGCGCGGCCAGTCCGCTTGCCGACACGAGTCTGGAGCATCCAAAGCTTGCCCTGCTCGATCGTGAACTCGGTGTCACACATGTCTCGATAGTGGGCCTCGAGGCGGTCGAAGATGGTGAGTAGCTCGTCGTAGACGGACGGGAACCGGTCCTTTAGAGCCGAAAGCGGTTGGGTGTTGCGGATTCCCGCGACGACGTCCTCGCCCTGTGCATTGACGAGGAAGTCGCCGTAGGCGCCGGCGGCACCCGTGGCCGGGTCCCGCGTGAAACCGACCCCGGTGCCCGAATTGTCGTCCCGGTTGCCGAACACCATCGCCTGGATGTTCACGGCCGTGCCGAGGTCGTGCGGGATGCGCTCTCGTACGCGGTAGGCAACGGCGCGAGCGCCCTTCCAGGATCCGAATACCGCCTCAGTGGCACCGCGGAGCTGGTCGACCGGGTCATCGGGAAAGGCGCTGCCTGTCTCGCGCAGCACTACGGCCTTGAGCTCGCGCACGAGCTCCTTCAGGATCTCGGCGGAAAGCTCAGCGTCCGAGCGGGCCCCGTGGCGCTCCCTCGCGCGCTCCAAGGGCTCGTCCAGAGCCGATGCCGCGATGTCGAGCACGATCCTCCCGTACATCTGCACGAAACGACGGTAGGAGTCGAAGGCGAACCGCTCGTCTCCTGTCTGGGCGGCCAAGCCTTCGACCGAAGCGTCGTTGAGGCCGAGGTTGAGGACAGTGTCCATCATCCCGGGCATGGAGAACTTGGCACCCGAGCGCACGGAGACAAGAAGCGGGTCGCTCGCGGCGCCGAGCTTTCGCCCCATCAGCTGCTCGAGACGGTCGAGGTGGGCAGTCACCTCCTCCGTTAGGCCCGGAGGCCAGCCGCCGTACATGTACTGCCGGCACGCGTCGGTCGAGATCGTGAAGCCGTGTGGCACTGGCAGCTTAAGCACAGAGGTCATCTCGGCCAGATTGGCTCCCTTGCCACCAAGAAGATCCTTGAGCTCCATCGGGGGACGCGGGTGCTCGTGGTCGAAGTCGAAGACGTATGTCATCGGGCGGAGGTCCTTCCTCAGTGTCGGACGCTTTCCATCGCTGGGCAGATGGAGGCAGCCTACCGAGCGCTGCCCAGCCGCCGTTGCCGGCCCAGCTCCTCAGAGCTCGGCATCGAGGCGGCTTGCGATCGTCTCTGGCAGCTCCGCAACGGGCACGCGGACCTGCAGGGTCGAGTCACGGTCTCTCACTGTGACGGCGTGGTCTTCGAGCGAGTCGAAGTCCACCGTCACACATATCGGGGTGCCGATCTCGTCCTGGCGGCGGTAGCGACGGCCGATTGCCTGGGTCTCGTCGTAGTCGCAGACATAACGTCGTTGCAGCATCGAGAGGATCTCCCTCGCAAGCGGCGTGAGGGTGTCCTTCTTCGAAAGAGGCAGGACCGCGACCGAGTAGGGGGCGATGCGAGGGTGGAGACGAAGCACCGTGCGGTCCTCACCTGCGACGACGTCAGTGTCGTAGGCCGCGAGCAACATCGCCATCATCGTCCGTGTGAGGCCGGCGGCCGGCTCGATCACATGAGGGATGTAGTGCTCGCCGCTGTTTTGGTCGAAGTACTCGAGCTTCGTGCCGGAATGCTCGGAGTGCGCCCGGAGGTCGAAGTCGGTGCGGTTGGCCACACCCTCGAGCTCGCCCCAGCCCCAGGGGTAGAGGAACTCGACGTCGGCTGTGCCGGCTGAGTAGTGCGACAGCTCAGAGGCCTCGTGCTGGCGCAGTCGCAGCTGATCCTCGGGGATGCCGTAGCGCCGGTACCAGCCGAGCCGCTCGTGGCACCAGTAGTCGAACCACTGCTCGGCTTGGGGCGGCGGGACGAAGTACTCCATCTCCATCATCTCGAACTCGCGAGTCCTGAAGACGAAGTTGCCGGGTGTGATCTCGTTGCGGAACGCCCGACCGGTCTGGGCGATCCCGAAGGGCGGCTTCTTGCGTGTGGTCTGCAGCACATTCAAGAAGTTGACGAACATGCCCTGGGCCGTCTCTGGGCGCAGGTAGGCGACCGAGGCGCTGTCCTCCATCGGGCCGACGTATGTCTTGAACATGAGGTTGAACGGCCTCGCCTCGGTCAGATCCTTCGATCCGCAGCTCGGGCAGGCGTCCTCGATCTGGTCGGCTCGCCACCGCTCTTTGCAGTTGCGGCAGTCGACGAGCGGGTCGGTGAAGGCGGCGAGATGACCGGAGGCCTCCCAGACTTTCGGGTTCGTGAGGACGGCGGCGTCGATAGGGACGATGTCGTCGCGCTCTTGGACCATCGCGCGCCACCAGGCATCGCGGATATTGCGCAACATGAGGGCGCC
>JAKACA010000067.1 GCA_021796455.1 Actinomycetes bacterium | reverse complement strand
CAGGTCACGGCGGCTACGCGCCGCCGACTCGCGCGTGCAGCCTTTGCCCACGTTGCGGCCTACGACGCGAGCATCGTGTCCTGGTTTGACTCGATGGCGTCCGAAGGCCGCGCAGCGCTGCCGCCGAGCCTGCATCTGTCCATCGAGCAAGTACAGGAGCTCCGTTACGGTGAGAACCCTCATCAGCTTGGTGCCCGCTACCGCGCTATCGGAGGTGACGGTGGCTTCTGGGGCTCTGTCGTGCAGCACGGCGGGAGGGATCTCTCCTATCTCAACCTGTTCGACGTGGACGCGGCCTGGCGGCTCGTCCACGAGCTAGCGGACCTTCGTGGGTCAATGGCTGCCGTGATCGTGAAGCACGCCAACCCCTGTGGCGCTGCGATCGCGCCCGATACCGTGACGGCCTACGAACTGGCTTTCCGGGGAGATCCGGTGGCCGCCTTCGGTGGCGTCGTCGCTGTCTCCGGTGAGGTGGCCGAAGCGCTCGCGGAGGCGATCGTGGGCAACCCTCTCGCTGACGTGCTCGTCGCCCCAGGCTTCAGCTCAGAAGCGTTGGCGATACTTGGCCGCCACCGTAAGAACATGCGCGCGCTGGAGGCGCGCGCCCCGGGACCTCTTCGACTGGGTCTGCGCCAGATCGACGGGGGTTTCCTCGTGCAGGAGCCGGACGAGATGCCGGCCGGGCACGAGTCGTGGCACATCGTCACCGAGGTCGCCCCCGAAGATTCGCAGTGGAGCGACCTCGAGCTTGCGTGGCTCGTGTGTGCGCGCTCCACCTCGAACGCGGTTGTCGTCGCCAGTCGCGGCCAGGTCGTGGGGGTTGGATGCGGTCAGCAGAGCCGCGTTGACGCCGCGACGCTCGCGTGCGCCAAGGCGGGAGGACGGGCCGCTGGGGCAGTGGCCGCGAGCGATGGGTTCCTACCTTTTCGCGACAGCCTTGATGTGCTGGCCGACGCGGGGGTTCGCACGGTCGTGCAGCCAGGCGGGTCACTGCGCGACGCCGAGATAGTGGAAGCAGCCAACGAGCGGGGGATCGCTATGGTGCTCACCGGCGAGCGCCATTTTCGACACTGAGAGTCGGGAAACGAGCTCGCATCGTGAGCTCACAGTCAAGGACAGAGGAGAAGCAAATGACCGCGACCATTATGGATGGCGAGGCGCTCGCCCAGAAGACCAAAGCTGAGCTCTCAGCGACCGTGGCTGATCTGAGGACCAGAGGCGTTGTCCCGGGGCTTGGGACGATCCTCGTCGGCGATGACGCGGCAAGTGCCCGCTATGTCGCGAAAAAGCACGAAGACTGCGCCGAGATCGGGATCGCGTCAGCTCACGAGCACCTTCCCGCAGGCGCTACCCAGGAGGAGGTCCTCGCCGCGATCGCCCGTTTGAACGCTGATCCCGCCGTCGATGCCTTCCTCGTACAGCTGCCGCTCCCGGACGGTCTTGACGAGGAGGAGGCCCTCCTCGCGGTCGATCCCGAGAAGGATGTCGACGGCTTGCACCCCGTCAACCTGGGTCGGCTCGTCATGGGCACGCCTGGCCCGCTGCCCTGCACCCCCGCCGGCATAGTAGAGCTGCTGGGAGCCTACGAGGTTCCAGTCGAGGGCCGCCATGTAGTCATCGTAGGTCGAGGGCTTACGATCGGACGGCCCCTCGCCATGCTCTTGTCCCTGAAGCGCCCCGGGTGCAACGCAGCTGTGACGGTCGTGCACACCGGCATCTCGGATCTGGCGCCCTATTTGCGGACCGCTGACATCATCGTGGCCGCTGCTGGTCGTGCGGGAGTCGTGCGGAAGGAGATGGTCAAGCCTGGAGCCGCCGTCGTAGGGGCCGGCACGACCTGGGAGGGCCGCAAGCTTCTCTCGGACGTGTCCGACGACGTGTCCGACGTCGCAGGCTGGATAACGCCCCGTGTCGGCGGTGTCGGGCCGATGACGCGGGCGATGCTGCTGCACAACACGGTTCGCGCTGCCCAGCGCCGGGCCTCGCGCAGCTGACCCGGCGCTCCGGTGGGGCCTACGGGTCGACGACGAGCTCGATGCCAAGGTTGCGCGCGGTCTCGATCGAATCAGCTCCAGGCTTGTGCAGGGTGACCATCACGGGTACGGCCCGCCGGGATCGCGTCACCAGCACGTTGGTGGCGCGCGCCAGCTTCTCGAGATCGCTCTGGCTCGAGCGGACGACGACGTCCACGACGAGGTGAAGGCTCGCGTGGCCCGTCGCCGACGTTGCCTGGGCGAGGAGCGCGACGCCGCGCAGTGCCTGCGTCTCAGTCGGCGACAGCGGTAGGTCCCAGCGCGCGAGGAGCTCGGCAAGCTCGTCCACATCCTGGCGGACGATCTTGGTCGCGCCCCCGACGCCCGCGAGCAGATCTGCAGGGTTCGAGCGCAGGCCAGCCACGACCTGGCGCCGGCTCAGGCGGTCGACGGCGGCCTCGATCGTCCTCAGGCGCTCGTCGAGGCCGCGAACGGTGATGGAAGGCTCGCCCTCGGTACTGCCGGGAGGACCCTGCTCCCTCTCGCCTTCGGGCACCAAGGTGCGTACCTCCCAGTTGCTCGTGGCGACTGAGGATAGCTGTGCGGCCTCTGGCGGCGCCAGGAGTCGCCCGACCTTGGTCATAGCGCGCCCTTCGGCCAGTGCCGGAGTGGCAGGTGGCGCCCTTTCCCATAGTCTTGTCCCATGTCCGAGAAGACCACGATGCCCGAGAAGATAACGATGTCGCTCGACGGCGTCCTCGATGTGCCGGCGGAGCCGATCATTCCCTTTATCGAAGGTGACGGGACTGGTGTCGACATCTGGCCGGCCGCCAAGCTGGTGCTTGACGCCGCCGCGGCCAGGCACGGGCACCGGGTGCACTGGAAGGAGGTCCTCGCGGGCGAGAAGGCCTTCAAGGAAACCGGAGAGTGGCTGCCGCCCGAGACCGTTGCTGCCTTCGACGATCACCTCATCGGTTTGAAGGGCCCGCTCACGACACCGATTGGCGGCGGCTTCCGCTCCCTAAATGTCGCCCTTCGCCAGCTCTTGGATCTCTACGTGTGCCTCCGACCCGTCCGATGGTTCGCTGGCGTCCCTTCCCCGGTTCGCCATCCCGAGAACGTGGACATGGTCATCTTCCGGGAGAACACCGAGGACGTATATGCGGGCCTCGAGATGCAGGAAGGCAGCGAGCAGGCGCTCCAACTCATCGACTACCTGGAGAGCTCCTTCGGGTGGTCGATCCGACGTGACTCCGGAGTCGGGATAAAGCCCGTCTCCGAGACTGCCTCGAAGCGACTCGTGCGGGCCGCGCTCACATATGCGGTGCGCCGCGGACGTCGCTCCGTCACGCTCGTGCACAAGGGGAACATCCAAAAGTTCACCGAGGGGGCATTTCGGGCCTGGGGTTACGAGGTCGTGCGAGACGAGTTCGCCGACGTCGCGGTTGCATGGGATGACTGCGGCGGCGATCCGGGCGACAGGATTCTCGTGAAGGATGCGATCGCGGACATCGCCCTGCAGCAGGTCCTCACGCGGCCGAAGGAGTTTGATGTCATCGCCACTACCAACCTCAACGGCGACTACATATCCGACGCCCTCGCCGCTCAAGTCGGTGGCATCGGGATCGCACCGGGCGGCAACATCAACTATGTCACCGGCCACGGCATATTCGAGGCTACGCACGGCACGGCGCCCAAGTACGCCGGTCAGGACAAGGTGAATCCCGGCTCGGTGCTTCTCTCTGGCGTCCTCATGTACGAGCACATCGGCTGGCAGGACGCAGCTGACGACATCGTGCGGGCGCTCGAGGAGACGATTGCAGAAAAGATCGTCACCTACGATTTCGCTCGACTGATGGATGGCGCGACTGAGGTTGCCTGCAGCCAGTTCGCGCAAGCAATCGCTGATCGCCTCTGACCCGACGTCGATGGTCGGCCCGGGCGACACCGTATGGGCGGTCCCACCCGGGCCGCACCAGAGCAGTGGCCAGCCTCGAGCCGTTAGCCTACGAGCGTGACCGATACGACACCTTCACCGACGAGGACCCCTCCGGGGTCTGCAAAGCCTGTCCACATCACCGTTACAGGAGCGGCGGGCCAGATCGGCTACTCGTTGCTCTTCAGGATCGCGTCGGGGCAGCTGCTCGGTGAGGACCGCTCGGTTGTGCTCCGGCTCGTTGAGATCGAGCCGGCCATGAAGAGCCTGGAAGGTGTGGTCATGGAGCTCGAGGACTGCGCGTTTCCCCTTCTGGCGGGAGTGGAGACGACCACCAATCTCGCCAAGGGCTTCGACGGGGCCTCGTGGGCGCTTCTTGTGGGATCGGTCCCGCGCAAGGCCGGCATGGAGCGCAAGGAGCTCCTCGGGATCAACGGGGGGATCTTCAAGCCGCAGGGACGGGCGATCGCCGAGAACGCGGCGCCGGACGTCCGGGTTCTCGTCGTCGGCAATCCCTGTAACACGAACTGCCTCATAGCCCGCTCCAACGCTCCGGAGGTTCCGCCTGAGAGGTTCTTCGCAATGATGAGGCTCGATGAGAACCGAGCCAGAGCACAGCTTGCCCAGCGGGCCGGCGTGTCTGTCGCGGCTGTGTCGAACATGGCCATTCTGGGCAACCACTCCTCGACCCAGTATCCTGACTTCGAGAACGCCCGGATAGCCGGTCGCCCGGCCACGGAGGTGATCGCCGATCCAGTCTGGTTCAGCGACACGTTCATCCCCACTGTGCAGCGCCGCGGGGCGGCGATCATCGAGGCGAGGGGTCTTTCTTCGGCTGCCTCGGCCGCTAACGCGGCCGTCGACGCGGTAGTGAGCATCCGCACGCCGACGCCCGCGGGCGACTGGACGTCACTATCGGTCGTCTCAGGTGGCGAGTACGGCGTGCCCGAAGGACTCCAGTTCGGGTTTCCAGTGCGCACGGACGGATCGACCTGGACCGTCGTAGAGGGCCTCTCGCACAGTGAGCCAGCGCGCGAGCGGATCAAGCTCACCATCGACGAGCTGGTGGCCGAGCGCGACGAGGTCGCCGACCTACTGACCTGAGCGCGCCCGGGGCCTTCTCTCCCTCAGCGAGCCTCGTCTCGCAGTATGGCGGGCACAGTCTTCAATATGATGAGGAAGTCTTTTGGCAGCGACCAGGTTTCCGCGTAGTGGACGTCCAGGCGGAGCATGTCGGCCGGGCTCAGCCTGGAGCGGCCACTCACCTGCCACAGGCCGGTCATTCCAGGCAGCACGTCAAGACGGCGGAGCTGCCAGTCCTCGTACAGGTCCACCTCGTAAGCAAGAGCCGGTCGGGGGCCAACGAGGCTCATGTCGCCCCTGAGAACGTTGAGCAGCTGCGGTAGCTCGTCTAGCGAGTAGCGGCGCAGCCACCGTCCGATACGCGTGACTCGTGGGTCCTCGGTCAACTTGAAGAAGGCCCGGGAGCTCTCTGCCGATGTTCCTTGGGCCGTGAGCATCTCGAACATGAAGTCCCGGTGGATCTGGTCCGACGCCCCCGTGGTCATGCTGCGGAACTTGAGGAGCTCGAACCGCCTGCCGTCCATGCCGACGCGCTCTTGGCGAAAAAGCACCGGTCCGGGTGAGGTGAGCCTGATTATCACGGAGATCGCGAGCATCGCGGCACCGGTGAGCAGTAGCAAGATGGTTGCACCGACGACGTCCACGGCTCGCTTCACCGCCCAGTGCGGACCACGTATCGGGTTCTCGAACAGGGTGAGGACGGGAAAGTCGCCGAACGACTCGATCTGGACCTTCGAGGGTGGCAGGCCGAACAGCTCCGGTACTGCACGCAGGCGGGTCTGGCGCATTCCCGGGTGACTCACGAGCCGAGCGATCTGGTCGGGCGGCATCGAGTACGAGGCGATCACGACCTCGTCGATCGGGAGCGCGGAAGAGAGGCGTTCCATCACCCCGCCGATGTCTTCGGCGATCTCGCTCTCGGTGACGTGTGCCACCAGACGGTATCCGAGACCGTCGCGGGTGTCGAGACTCTTCGCGAAAGATGCCGCCGACGGGCCGTCGCCGATGAGCACCACGGAGGTGAGGTTGTGTCCGAGTCGCCTGAGGCGCAACAGGAAAAGGCGCACGACTGATCGAGCGGCGCCGAGTGAGATGGCAAGGAGGGGAACAGAGAGCAGGACTGTGCCGCGGGAGAAGGGGTAGCGGACGAGCGTCCCCGAGCGCCAGAAGAAGGAGATGACCGAAAGGCAGACGCCTACTATCAGCGCTTCGCGCCCGGCTTCGACCCACTCCTCCAGGTAGCCGCTCGCGTGTCTCGCGAGGTCGGGGTGACTCCGCCACGTCATCAGAGTCACGAGTGCAGCCGCGATGCCCCCGAGTGTGATGTAGCTGGCGTCGAAGAGCAGATGCGTGCTGTCCACGATGAAGTGAGCAACCCCGACGGTCACGAACGCGGTACCGGCCAGCGCCAGGCTGGTCGCGGCGAGGAACGAGAGCCTCTTCGCGCGATGCCCCTGCGCCAGCATCCGACCTCTCGCGAAGTGGCTGGTCAGAAGCACTTTTGGCCGAGCGGTCGCCTCGCGCCCGGCCACCTCGCCGCCTACGAGGAATTTCAGTACCTCTTCGGACCTTTGAGCCGCCACTACCTACTCCGGCCACCTTCTGCGGCAATCCCGCTTGACGCCGCACCCAGCCACCACAACTATGCCCTAAATCTGTCCTGGATGCGAAACGTGGGTCCGCCGCGGCCATTGGCACCGCGCACGACCTCGGGGTTGCCAACCGCCCTGCGGGCGATCTGCCTGCCGGCGAGTCACGCCAGGTTCAGCTGGAGATCCTCGCCCATGCGCCGCAAGTAGGAGAGTCTCTCCTGGGCAGCGCGGGCCCAGTCAGACAGGTCAGCCTCGAAGTGACAACGGTCACCGTCCTCATAGGCATGCTCGAGCTCGTCGAAAGCAGCATCCTCTCGATCCAGGAGCTCCCGGTATCGCTGGAGCATCTGATCGTCGATCACGCCCGTGAGTGTCATAGGTGTCTCCGTTCGTGGTAAGCAATCCAAAAACTGTAGTTGAACATCTCCTGCTGCGACCGTGCGCGTCAAGTGACGATACGGTGAAGATCGCCCAGGCACACCGCTTCCAAGATAGGTGCCCCGTTGACGAGCATGGCGGCATTGCCTCGAATCTTGACCGCGCCGCTCGCGAGGAGCGACGCGCCGGTCGTCTCTCCGGTCGCCATCGCGAGAGCGTCTCGGTAGGACATTACGAGCCAGACGTCGGCAGCTGCCGTGGAGCCGACTGTCAGCTGTGCGGGCCGCCCGCCGCCCATCTCGATCGTGTAGCAGATCTCCGCACCGCTCCCCGAAGGTAGATCGGTCACTCTCTGCCCGATCGCCATGGCGGGCAGCTCGCTGACAGGCGCTCGCTCCAGAGCGCTCCTGAGCTCGTCGAACCAGGTCTTCGAGAGGAAGCCGGTGGCAGCAGAGTCGAGCACGGTGGGCTCAGTCAGCGGGCAGTCCGGTGCTCGACGCCGTCTCCGGCGACGCCGGGACCGCCCGTGCGGACGGGGAGCGGGCAGCGGAGGATGCTGCGCCGGTGTACCTGGCGGCCTGCACGGCACTTAGTGGCGCGGGCCGGCCGAGGAGCTTTCGCCCCAGCCACGCGACCGGATCGTAACGGGCATCTACCACCCTCTCCTTCAAGGGGATGATGGCGTTGTCCGTGATGTGGATGTCTTCGGGGCAGACCTCGGTGCAGCACTTGGTGATATTGCACAGCCCGATGCCCATCGCTTCTGATATGTAGGCACGGCGGTCCAAGGTGTCGAGGGGGTGCATCTCGAGCTCGGCAAGGCGAACGAAAAAGCGCGGTCCCGCATAGACTCGCTTGTTGTCCTCGTGGTCGCGGATCACGTGACATACGTTCTGGCACAAGAAGCACTCGATGCACTTATGGAACTCCTGGCCTCGGTCGATGTCGACCTGTGACATGCGGTAGCCGCCCGGAGGCTTGGGCGCAGGTGTGAAGCTCGGGATTTGCTTTGCCACTTCGAAGTTGTAGGACACGTCGGTCACGAGGTCGCGCATGATGGGAAACCCCCGCATCGGCGACACCGTGATCTCCCCGATCGGGAGCGAGCTCATGCGCGTCATGCACATGAGGCGGGGTCTGCCGTTTATCTCGGCCGAGCACGACCCACACTTTCCAGCCTTGCAGTTCCAGCGCACGGCGAGGTCGGGAGCTTTCGTGGCCTGTATGCGGTGGACGACGTCGAGCACCACCTCGCCCTCCTGCGCCGGAAGCTTGTAGGTCTCGAAAGCGCCTCCGCCGGCGTCACCGCGCCACAGCTTCATGACGATCTCGCGCTCTTCTGGCATCACTTGGACTCCTCGAAGAGCTCCGCGAGCTCTGCCGGCATCGCGGGGCGTGGCAGGTGTGTGACGGCGACCTCTCCTCCCGAGAGCCGGGTCACCATGTTGATGGTCTCGAACGCGGGATCGGGTGTGGGGTAGTCATCTCTCGTGTGTCCGCCTCGACTCTCGCGCCGCTCTATCGCCCCAAGCGTCGTACAGAAAGCACACGCGAGCATCGACTCGAGGTCGAGGGCGAGGTGCCAGCCAGGGTTGAACGACCGGTTGCCCTCCACGGAAAGCTTGCTCGCCCGCTCGGCAAGCTCCGCGAGCTTCTCCCGCGCCTCTACCAGCTCGCTCTCGACTCGGATGATTCCGACGAGACTCTGCATGGTCTCCTGGAGGTCCTGATGGAGAGCGTAGGGGTTCTCGCCCGAGTCGTGGGCAAAGAAGCTCAAGGCGTGCTCGGTGACAGAGACGACGGCGCTTTCCGTAGGCGCCACTGCGGGGTGAGACAGCGCGTACTGAGCCGCCGCCAGGCCGGCTCGTCGGCCGAAGACGAGCAGGTCGGAGAGAGAATTGCCGCCGAGCCGGTTCGCACCATGCATGCCTCCAGCGACCTCTCCGGCGGCAAAAAGCCCGGGTACAGTCGTAGCCGCGGTGTCGGCTTCGACGCGCACACCGCCCATGATGTAGTGGCACGTAGGCCCGACTTCCATCGCGTCAGTGGTGATGTCTACATCGGCCAGCTGCTTGAACTGGTGGTACATGGAAGGAAGGCGGCGGCGGATCTCCTCGGCGGGCCGTCGCGACGCTATGTCGAGAAACACCCCTCCATGGGGACTTCCCCGGCCTGACTTCACCTCAGTGTTGATCGCCCGGGCGACCTCGTCGCGCGGAAGCAGCTCTGGAGGTCGTCGGTAATCGGCCTTGTTCGTGTACCACTTGTCCGCCTCTGCGATCGTGTCAGCGGTCTCTGCCGCGAAGTACGGCGAGATGTAGTTGAACATGAACCGTTCGCCATCGATGTTCTTGAGGACGCCACCGTCGCCGCGGACACCCTCCGTCACGAGCAGGCCACGTGCCGAGGGCGGCCACACCATCCCCGTCGGATGGAACTGCACGCACTCCATGTCGATCAGGTCGGCTCCGGCCCACAGCGCCAGTGCATGTCCGTCGCCCGTAGACTCCCAGGAGTTGGAGGTGAATTGCCAGGTCTTGCCGACTCCGCCGGTCGCGAGGACGATCGCCTTGGCGGCAAAAGTCACGAACCGTCCGCTCTCTCGCCAGAACCCGACAGCTCCGTTCGTCGCGCCATCTCGATCGACGAGGAGCCGGACGATCTTGCACTCCATGAAGACATCGATGCCGAGGCCCACCGCGCGCTGTTGCAGGGTCCGGATGAGCTCGAGCCCAGTGCGGTCTCCGACGTGGGCAAGGCGGGCGAAACGGTGGCCCCCGAAGTCGCGCTGGAGAATCCGGCCATCGGGAGTCCGATCGAAGAGGGCTCCCCACTCCTCGAGCTCGTAGACCCGCTCGGGCGCTTCCTGGGCATGAAGTTGGGCCATCCGCCAGTTGTTGAGCATCTTGCCACCGCGCATGGTGTCACGGAAATGGACCTTCCAGTTGTCCTCGGGCCAGACGTTTCCCATCGCGGCGGCTACCCCACCTTCGGCCATGACAGTATGGGCTTTGCCGAGAAGCGATTTGCAGACGAGCGCCGTCCTGGCCCCGGTCGTGAGCGACTCGATGGCAGCTCTGAGGCCAGCGCCTCCGGCTCCGATGACGACGACGTCGTAGTGGTGAGTCTCTTGGTCCGACATCAGAAGAACCTTGGGTCGTGGACTGCGCCCGTCGATACGAGGTAGACGTAGAGGTCTGTCCAGGCGATAAATATGAGCGACATCCACGCGAAGAGCTGGTGGTGGTGGTTGAGCGGCGTAAAGACGTCGCGCCAGAACCGGTAGCGCACGCGGGAGCGGGAGAACCGCTTTGCACTCCCGCCGCAGATATGGCGGCAGGCATGGCAGCCGAGGGTGTATATCCATATCAGAGCGGCATTGATGACGAAGAAGAGGGTGCCGAGGCCCATTCCGATCCCGCCTGGGAAGCGAAACGCTTCGACGGCATCCCAGGTGAGAATGCATGCGAAGAGGACTGCGAAGTACCAGAAGTAGCGGTGAGCGTTCTGGAGGACGAGAGGGAACCGGGTCTCGCCGCTGTAGTGGCTGCGGAGGCCACTTGGTGACGTCGAGCCGGCATCTGCAACCGCGCATGCGGGTGGCGAGGCCCAAAATGACCTGTAGTAAGCCTTCCGGTAGTAGTAGCACGTCAGCCGGAAGCCCATGGGGAAGATAAGGATGACGAGAGCCGGCGATACTGTCCCGATGCCCCCGAGGTGACCGAAGTCCGCGGCCTTGCCGCAGCTGTTGACCAGGCAGGGCGAGTAAAAGGGCGACAGGTAGTCGCGCGGGTAGCCGACAAAGTAGTGGTTGCCCCTGAAGGCCGTCCATGTCCCGTAGGCCACGAAGGCCAGCAGGCCGAGGACCGTGGCGAGGGGCTGCAGCCACCAGCGGTCATTCCTCAGCACCTGCGAGCGAGGCGGTCCTCCTCTCGGGGCTCCGATCGTCACGGGAATCGGTGCCGGTGTCGCGTTGGTTTCTTGCAAGATGCTCAAATTCAGTGCCTTCCGCGTCGATCCCCCGACAGTGTCAACTCGCAGCCGGCAGGGTTGTCGGGTCCTGGTGTCGGTCGGAAGCGATCATTCCACCATTCGCGCGGTGCTTGCGAGTTCGGATGCCGAGGTCATGTCCGGGACCGGTAGGTGGCACGCGCTCCGGCGGCATCTTTGTTGAGGCGCTTGGAGAGGTGCAGGCCGTCGAGCACCAGCTCGATGGCGCTTGCCAGGGCTCCTGGGCTCTCCGATCCGGCAAGTGCCATGGCAGCCAGCCGCAGGGACGGGATCTGCTCAAAGACAGCGAGGTAAGCCGCAGAGGCAAGGTCTGGGCCGGCGTGCACGACCGCGCCGTCCTCGAACGCACCGACCACCTGACCTAGCTGCTCGGTCGGGCTGCGCTCCTTGAATGTTTGGAGCACAGCTGTCTTGAAGAGTCTCTCCACCACCTCCTCGTCTTCGCCCTCCTCGAGGGATTCGATCTCGAGCTTTCCCAGGGTGGAGGGCCAGAGCGCGTCCAGGTCACTCACGCGGGGCACAGCCTCGTGCTCGCCGTGACGGACTGCCCTGCGGACAGCCGCGGCGCCAAGGGTCTCGAAGTTAGCCACGCTGAGTCGCACCGACACGCCGGAGCGCTGGCTTACCCTCGGGCTGCGCCTCGCGAGCTGGCTCACGCGCGCAACTATCTCTGCCATGAAGGGCGGCACTTCGACACGCATCGCGCGCAGCTCCGGCCTCTGCGCTTCCTGGTGGATGATCGCGAGCTCGGTCTCCAGGTCGACGGGATAGTGCGTCCGTATGCGGGTCCCGAACCGGTCTTTCAGCGGAGTGATGATCCTTCCCCGGTTGGTGTAGTCCTCCGGGTTGGCCGAAGCGACGAGCATGACGTCTAGGGGCAGCCTTACCTTGTGGCCCCGGATCTGGATATCCCGCTCCTCGAGGACGTCGAGCAGGCCCACCTGGATCCGCTCCGCGAGGTCTGGCAGCTCGTTGATCGCGAAGATACCGCGGTTCGATCTGGGCACGAGACCGAAGTGGATCGTGTGCTCGTCGGAAAGGTACCGGCCCTCGGCGATCTTGATCGGGTCCACCTCGCCGATGATGTCGGCGATGGAAGTATCAGGAGTCGCCAGCTTCTCCCCGTAGCGCTTGGAGCGATGGACCCAGGTGATGGGCGTGTCGTCGCCCTTCTCGGCGACCAGCTCGCGGGCGTGGCGAGATATCGGAGCCAAAGGGTCGTCGTTCACCTCGGAGCCCTCGACGACGGGGATCCACTCGTCGAGCAGTCCTACGAGCGCGCGGATCATGCGGCTTTTCGCCTGGCCCCGCTCACCGAGGATGATTATGTCGTGACCGGCGATAATCGCGTTCTCGAGAGCGGGCAGAACGTCGTCGTCGTAGCCAAGGACGCCCTCTACCACTGCAACTTCAGCGGCGATGCGAGCAAGCAGGTTACGGCGCATCTCGAACTTGACGGGCTCGGAGTCGTAACCGGAGGCCCTCAGCTCTCCGATGGTGCCCAAGGTGGGGGCGGTGCGGGGCTCGCTCCGGGCGGTGGCAGGTGCGGCTCGTGATGTGTCAGACATGTCCTGACCAAGCCTATCTACAAAGGCTGGCGGAGGATCCTGGCGCAATCGGCGGCACGAGTCGTGGGTCGTTCCTAAGCTTGGTTGTGTGGCCCGTGCTTCGTACTCGCGCTGGGACGGCTCCCAGCAGGGTTTCGATATCGACGCGCAGGGGCTCCTGGCCGGGATCGAAGACGATGTCCTCTACCACGGCGACGTGGGCGCAGCGCTCCGCCGGATGATGCAGCAGGGCTTCGCGGACCGAGCGGGAAAGAGGGTGGCAGGGCTGCGGGAGCTTCTCGAGACGCTTCGCCGCCGCCGGCAGCGCGAGCGTGAGCAGTACGACATAAACGGTGCCTATCAGCATATGGTGACCGAGCTCGACGAGATCATCGCGACCGAGCGAGCTGCCCTTGACGATCTCGAGGCACAGGCCCATGAGTCGGGCGACCGACGGCGGGAGGAGGTCACCCAGGACGTCGTGGCCGAGCGGCGGAGCGAACTCGGGGCGCTGCCCGACAATCTCGCAGGGAGGCTGCGGGCCCTTGCGGGCTACGAGTTCACATCGAGCGAGGCACGCGAGCGCTTCGACGAGCTTACCGAGGGGCTACGGCAGGAAGTTGTCCAGTCCTACCTCGACCAAGCGGCCGGAGCAGCCCTGGCGAGCGATCCGGAGGGGCGCGACCGTCTAAGGCGAGCCCTCGACGGCCTCAACACGATGCTTGAGCAACGCGAGGCCGGCGTCGATCTGGATCCGAGCTTCGAGCGGTTCATGGAGGAGTTCGGGGACATCTTCCCCGGGGGGGCTCGGAGCCTCGATGAGCTGCTGGCACAGCTGTCAGAGCGCATGGCAGCCACCTCGGCGATGCTCAACTCGCTCACACCGGCCCAGCGGGGGCAGCTGCAGGAGCTCATTGACGGGCTCCTCGGCGACATGGACCTGGCGTGGCAGATCAGTCGACTTGCGGGCAACCTCAGGTCGATGTTCCCCGGCGCGCAGTGGGATCGAAGGGTGTCTTTCTCCGGATATGACGCTCCGGGTCTGGCTGAAGCCTCTGATCTCTTCCAGCGACTGGCAGAGCTCGACCAGCTTGAGCAGCTCCTGTCTAGTGTCACCCAGCCGGGAGCACTCGCCGAAGTCGATCTGGAGCGGGTGCGAGAGTTGCTCGGCGAAAAAGCCGCGGCTTCGCTCGTCCAGCTTGCCGGCATCTCCAAGCGTCTCGAGGCTGCAGGCTTGGTGGAGAACCTAGATGGGCGACTCGAGCTCACGCCTCGCGCGTTGCGACGAATCGGTCAGAGCGCCCTACGGCAGCTCTTCTCCCACATGGCCAAAGATCGCCTGGGGGGCCACGAGCTCTCGATGCGGGGTGCAGGTCACGAGAGGGCGGATCAGACGAAGGCCTACGAGTTCGGTGATCCGTTCAACTTGAACATCGAGAGGACCATACGCAACGCCATCAGGAGGCAAGCCGGCAATACTCCTGTCGGCTCAGTCGACCGGACGCACGTCTCGGCGCTTCGTCTTCCGGTCCGGCTTCAGAGCGAGGACTTCGAGATCGACGAGACCGAGCACCTGGCAAGCTGCGCGACGGTATTACTGATCGACCTCTCCCTCTCAATGCCGATGCGGGACAACTTCCTTGCAGCAAAGAAGGTCGCGCTCGCGCTGCACTCCCTCATCGCCACCCAGTTTCCGCGGGACTATCTCGGCATCGTGGGGTTCTCCGAAATTGCTCGGGAGATCCGCGCAGCCGAGCTGCCCGATGTGTCATGGGACTTCGTGTACGGAACGAACATGCACCATGCGCTGATCCTCGCCCGGCGAATGCTCGCCGGCCGTAGTGGCACCAAGCAGATCGTCATGATCACAGACGGGGAGCCGACGGCGCACCTGATGGAGGACGGCGAGGTCTTCTTCAACTACCCGCCGGTTAGGGCGACGGTGGACGCCACTCTCGCCGAGGTGCTCCGTTGCACGCGCGACGGTGTCCGACTCAACGTCTTCGCTCTCGACGCGGCCGGTCACTTGCGGGAGTTCGTGGAGAAGATCACCGAGCTCAACGGCGGACGAGCCTTCTTCACTACCCCTGAGACGCTCGGCGACTACGTGCTCGTGGACTTCATCGAGCACCGGCGAGGGATTGGGCGCGTCGGCCGATCCGCCTGAAGCAGGGACGGCTGCCTCGGGAGCCGAGACCGGATCGCGCTTTGTGCAACCGATCCGGCTTGCATATTGGCGGATTGAGGTTCACAATGACCACAGCCATGTAACTACATGGGTGTAGTCGCCAAGGGGAGGGGATGCCGGTGGCCTTCCAGTCGATGATAATCGAGGGTCCTGATCGATCGTGGCAAGCGCGCGCCAACTGTATGGGCGTGGATCCAGATCTGTTCTTTCCAGAAAGGGGCGCTTCGACGCGTGAGGCGAAGGAAGTCTGTCGGGGCTGCGTCGTGCGGGACGACTGTCTCGACTTTGCGATCGCCAACGGCGAGAAATTCGGCATCTGGGGCGGGATGAGCGAGAGAGAGAGACGACGCGTTCGCCGGGCCAGGGTCCTTGCCCAGCAAAGCGCTTCTTGACCCAAAGCTCCGCTTGACCCCCAGGCGGGCAGGCGCGCTCGCCTGGGTCTCCCGGCTCAGCTCGTAGCGGTGGCCGCGAGCCGCCTGCGGCGCGCGATGCGCCGACGCTCACGCTCCGATGTGCCGCCCCACACGCCGTGGTCGATGTGGTTTGTCATGGCGTACTCCAGGCAGGGCGACTTGACCGGGCAGTCCGCGCAGATCCTGCGCGCCACCTCCACTCCTACGCCGTCGCTCGGAAAGAATAGATCCGGAGGCTGATCCTTGCACTTGCCTCGTGCCATCCAGGAAGTGTCCATCACTTCAATTGTTACCGGCTCGCAATACGGATAAGTGCGCGGACGGGGACTTTCTACCTTCAGATTTGCTGAGAGTATTCGCACAGCTGGCGAGCTTTTCGGCGGGCTCCGGGGTCGAGCCTGCCTCGAGGCCGTTCCGATACTGCAAGCCGGGGAGGGGATCTCCGACCGTTAGACTCGCCGCGATGACCACGAGCCCCGAGACTGAGCAGGAGCAAGCCCCGGAACCGCCGCGCGGTCATGTGCGCATGGTCTACTTGGGCCCAGTCGCCCCCCACTGGGAGGTGGAATCGG
>JAKACA010000307.1 GCA_021796455.1 Actinomycetes bacterium | reverse complement strand
TGCAGCGCGCGGCAGTTGAGGACACGCCCGCGACTTCTGCACTTGCACTGGGAACGGTTCTCGCACGATCCTCACTGCGGGTGGCCACGCCGGAAGCTGGCCCGACCCGCCGAGGGAGAGGTGGAGCATGGATTGGAGTGCAAGCCCAGAGCGCTACGGAACGATGACTTACCGCCGTTGCGGTCGCAGCGGTCTCGACCTGCCGCTGCTCTCGCTCGGGCTCTGGCAGAACTTCGGGGGCGCTCGTGCCTTGGAGGAGAGCCGCGCAATCCTGCGGCGCGCGTTCGACGCCGGGATCACGCACTTCGATCTCGCGAACAACTACGGCCCGCCCTACGGCTCGGCCGAGGAGACCTTCGGTCGGGTGCTCGCCTCCGACCTCCGCCCCTACCGGGACGAGCTCATCATCTCCACCAAGGCCGGCTACGACATGTGGCCCGGCCCCTACGGCCAGGGGGGCGGGTCGCGCAAGTACCTGCTCGCGAGCCTCGACCAGAGCCTCTCGCGCATGGGGCTCGACTACGTCGACATCTTCTACTCGCACCGCTTCGACCCGACGACCCCCCTGGAGGAGACGATGGGCGCGCTTGACGCGGCCGTCCGCCAGGGCAAGGCCCTCTACGTCGGCATCTCCTCCTACTCCCCCACCCGCACCGCGGAGGCCGCGCAGCTCCTGCGCAACCTCGGGACACCCCTGCTCATCCACCAGCCGTCCTACTCCCTGCTCAACCGCTGGATCGAGGGCGGCCTCCTCGACGTGCTGGCAGCAGAGGGGGTCGGCTGCATCGGGTTCTCCCCCCTGGCACAGGGCATGCTCACCGACCGCTACCTCGCCGGCATCCCATCGGGTGCGCGCGCGAGCCGGGGAGGGTCCTTCGACCCGGCCCTGCTCAGTGAGGAGAACCTCGCGCACGTCCGCGCCCTGAACGCCATCGCGCAGAAGCGGGGGCAGTCCCTCGCCCAGATGGCGGTCGCCTGGGTGCTACGCGATCCGCGGGTCACCTCCGCGCTGATCGGCGTCAGCAGCCTCGCCCAGCTCGAGACGAACCTCGGGGCGCTCGCCCGCCTCGAGTTCGCCCCCGAGGAGCTCGCCGAGATCGACCGCTACGCGCTCGAGGGCGGGATCGATCTCTGGGCGCGGTCCCACTTAGCCTGAGCACCACGCCCGAATCGGTCGGCCAAAGCAAGAGGCCCAGCCCAGCGAGCCGCTGAGCTGGGCCTTCGTGCGCCCCTTGTGAGCCAACGGCGTCCGTCTGGGCGCCAGGTCTCCGAGTCTCTGCGGTCGCGAGGCGGGGGGTGTCACCGCGCTGTGACTCACCAATGGGTTCGACTGCAGTTGCAACGTCATGGGCGCACCCACCGACGCTGGAGGCAGTATCCTCCCTCTCCCGCCCAGCACTGCTTAAGAGATACTCCCTACGCCTCGCCTGTGTTCGTGACGCAGACGGAAGTCCGGGTCGTCGGACTGCGAGTCGCGGCCCGACGACGGTAACGTCCGCGGACCGAGACGGGCCTGCCTCGTCGCCTCACCCTCGCCGGGCGCCGAACCGGGCGGGACATGCCGCCGGTAGGGCGACTGACGCGGCGGGGGTAGACGACGACCGCACCTCGACGCGTGACCTACCACGCGTAGTGCTCGGGGGCGGTGCGGTAGCCGGGGAAGATCTCGTCGAGGCGGGCGAGGGCCTGGGCATCGACGGTAATGTCGAGGGCGCGCAGGGCGGCGTCGAGCTGCTCCTGCGTGCGGGGGCCCACGATGGGGCACGTCACCGCGTGCTGGTGCAACAACCAGGCGAGGGCGAGGTCGCCGGGTTCATGGCCGAGTTCAGCGGAGAAGTCCTCGAACGCCTCAATCTGCGGGCGCATCCGCTCGAGCGTCTCGGCGGCGCGTCCCTCGAGGCGGCGCTTGCCTTCGCGCTCCTTGCGCACCACGCCGCCGAGCAGGCCGCCGTGCAGCGGCGACCACGGGATGACGCCGATACCGTAGTGCTGGGCGGCGGGGAGCACCTCGAGCTCGACCTCTCGCGCGACAAGGTTGTAGATCGATTGCTCGCTGACGATGCCCGTGAAGTGCCGCTCGGCGGCGGCGGCCTGCGCCTGGGCGAGATGCCAGCCGGCGAAGTTGCTGCTGCCAACGTAGAGGACCTTGCCCTGTTGGACGGCAACCTCGATCGCCTGCCAGATCTCCTCCCAGGGGGTCCCGCGGTCGATGTGGTGGAACTGGTAGAGGTCGACGTAGTCGGTCTGCAGCCTCTTGAGGCTGGCGTCGAGGGCGCGGCGGATGTTCAGCGCCGAGAGCTTGGACTCGTTTGGCCACTCGCCCATCGCGCCGTAGAGCTTCGTGGCGAGGACGGTCTTCTCGCGCCGCCCGCCACCCTTTGCAAACCAGCGCCCGATCAGCTTCTCGGTGGCGCCGGGCCCAAGGTCGCCGCCGTAGCGGTTGGCGGTGTCGAAGAAGTTGATCCCGACGTCGTGGGCCGCGTCCATGATCGCGTGGGCGTCGTCCTCGGGGGTGAGGCTGCCGAAGTTCATCGTTCCGAGGCAGAGGCGGCTGACCTGAAGGCCCGAGCGCCCGAGGTGGGTGTACTCCATGCGACGGGCTTACCAGCCGGGCCGCGTGACTGTCCAGCGCCCATCGGACGATACCGTCGATAAGACTGGCACATCCGCCGATCGAGCACGGTGAGTGAGCAGGTAGGACAACGGGCGCAGAATGTCGCCACCGACTCAACGCCGTCGGCAAGGAGCCGAGCACTTGATGGGATGAAGGAGCGCAGCGCCGCTCTCGCGTAACGGGTTTCGACGTGCGGACCCGGACGCCGGCAGAACGAGGTTCCTCGGCGATGGCGCGGGCAGCGAAGAACGAAGGCGGGAGCCTCCCTCGCAAGGACAAGCCGAGCGTTGGCACACTCGACGCTGACAAAC
>JAKACA010000306.1 GCA_021796455.1 Actinomycetes bacterium | reverse complement strand
GAGGGAGCTGAAGCTCGGTGTGCTTCTCGTCAGTCATGACCTTGAGCAGGTCTTCCGGGTGGCGGATCGGACCTACGTTCTTTACCATGGTCGAATTGCAGGAAGCGAGGTGACCAGGTGCTCGACGCATGAAAAGATTGTGTCGTTAATCACCGCTGGCACCGATCAGAGTCCGAGCGAAGGCTAAGCGATGCGCCCGCACCAGGCGAACGCAAAACTGCTCTATCACGCCGTCCTGAACCGGGACGCCACGGGTTCTGGCATTCATCTCCAGGTAGCGCACACGCGTCGTCCTCGGCGCCCGCTCCAGGGACCGCAGGAGTGTTGACCCATGATGGCCGCAGCGCGCGGAGATCTACGCCGCCATATGGCCTCGAACATAGCGGTAGATGGCCCAGACGCTCACGGAGAGACGCGGCGCGAACGCGCAGAGTCGCGGCCGCTCTTCTCGGACAGATAATGATTGACAGCGATGTGGTCCGCACGTATCGTGCCAACGACTCCGAGCCTGGGAGGTTGGCCGATGAGCCAGAGCTCGCGCCGTTCTGCCCTGGAGGCCGCAGGGCTCCTGCACCCCCACCCCGAGGCGGTGACCGCCGAGCTGTTCTCCTCGGGGACGCCCTTCTTCTTCGCGATGGACAAGGTCCAGGTGAAGTACGAGATGCTGCGCGCCCACTACGTCGACGGCGAAGCGGTCGTGCGCGCCGCCGCGGCGCACGGGTACTCGCGCGGCGGCTTCTATCTCGTGGCGGCGTCGTTCGAGGAGTCGGGCGTTGCCGGGCTGCTCGACGAGCGACGGGGGCGAAAGGGACCGGTGAAGCTCACCGAGGAGATCATGACTTACGTTCGGGCTGCCTCGAGGAGCACCTCGACGCTCGCGCTCGTGGAGGAGGTCGCACAGAGATTCGGCGTGAGCGTGCACAGACGCACGATCGAGCGGGTGCGGCGGCGATGAGGTCGTTCCTTCCCGCCGGCGAGGCTGCGCAGGCCGACTACGAGCGCCTGCGCGAGGCCGCGCTGTGCGGGGTTCCCCTCTTGGAGGCCGCCTCCCGACGCTTCGAGCGCGGCGGCCTCGCCGCCCTGATCGCGGCGCCGGCGGCGTCGCCCTGCTTCGTAGCCGAGCTCACCGGAGCGCTCCGTCCGGCGTGGACGCCCTATGGCGACCCTCGGGTCGAGGCCCTCGCCGAGGGATACGGCTTCCTCCTCGGAGCTGCCCTCACCATCGCAGATGAGGCGTCGAGCAAGGAGGCGTGAGCATGCGGGCAGCGATCTACGCGAGGGTGTCCTCGGAGTCCCAGGCCGAGCGGGGCACCATCGCCTCCCAGGTCGAGGCGCTCGAGCAGAAGGTGGCCGCCGAGGGTGACGAGCTCGTGGCGAGGTTCATCGATGACGGCTACTCGGGGGCTCGCCTTGATCGCCCGGGCCTCGATGAGCTGCGCAACGAGGCCGAGGCTGCGCGCTTCGAGCGCGTCTGGTGCCTGACGCCGGATCGCCTGGCGCGCAACTTCGCCTTCCAGATGCTCGTGATCGATGAGCTGAGCCGACTCGGCGTCGAGGTGCGCTTCGCGGATGCGCCCCCGATCGACAAGGACCCCCAAGCGCGCCTGCTCGTGCAGATGCAGGGCGTGATCGCCGAGTACGAGCGGGCGCATTCGGCCGAGCGCCAGCGCCGTGGCAAGCTCTACAAGGTGCGCGCCGGGGAGGCCATCTTCCACAGGGTGCCCTTTGGCTATCGCCGCGTCGCGAGCAGCGAGACGACGCCGGCCCGTCTCGAGATCTACGAGCCAGAGGCCACGATCGTGCGCCGGATCTTCGACGACTACGTGGCCGGCGGCCACTCCATTCGGGAGATCGCCCGTCGGCTCTTCGCGGACGGCATCCCAAGCCCGACCGGCAAGCAGGTGTGGGCGAGCTCCACGCTCGGGCCGCTGCTGCGCAACTCCACCTACGCGGGCACGGCGTACTGGTATCGCCACGAGACCGTCCCCTCGTCCTCGCCGGGCGGAAAGCCGACGCGACGCCGTCGAGCGAGGGAGGACTGGATCGCGGTTCCCACGCCGGCGATCATCTCGGCGGGGACCTTCGAGGCCGCGGCTCGCATCTCAGCGCGCAACGCCGCCTTCAGCCCCCGCAAGGCGCCGCCAGATCGCTGGCTCCTGCGGGGCCTTGTCCTCTGTGGGCGTTGCAAGGTCCGCTGCTCGTGTCTGCGCGCCCCGACGAGCCGGGGAGGCCACAACTACTACTACTCCTGCGCCTACCACGACCCGCTGAAGGCCGGCGGACCCGACAAGCGCTGCACCGAGCGGCAGATCCGCGCTGATGAGCTCGACGCCTTCGTGTTCGAGGAGGTGCGCGCCGCCCTTCTCCACCCAGAGCAGCTCACCACCGGCGAGGCTGCGGTCGCGAGCCACCAGCCGTTGGCCGACGACGAGCTGCTGAACGCACAGCTCGAGCGCCTCGAGCGCCAGCTCGCCGCCACCGAGGCGGAGCGACGCCGACTGGTCGACTGCTACCAGGCGGGGCTGATCGATCTCCCCGAGCTCACCAAGCGAAGCGGGGATGTGACGAGCCGCTCAACGAATCTGTCATCACAGCGCGAGCAGCTAGTCTCGGCACGCAGCGAGCTCTTGAGCGAGAATCGCCTCCGGGTCCGGGTCAGCGACTTCGCGTCGCGGGTTGCCGCCGGCATCGAGTCGCTCGACTTCGCCGGCCGCCAGCGCCTCATGCGCCTCCTCGTCGAGCAAGTCCGCGTCACTGGCTGGCACGTGGAGATCCGCCTCCGCATCCCGCTCGACCCGCCTCCGTCGCAGGACCGGTCGACCTCGCGACCGCGTCCACGAAGCACCCGGACGCGCCGGCAAGGATCACGGGCCGTCGGGGTGTCAAGCAATGACGGTTTGCGTTCGGTTGGTGCGAGGCACCATCGTGA
>JAKACA010000305.1 GCA_021796455.1 Actinomycetes bacterium | reverse complement strand
AGATCCCCGCGGAGCGCTGCCAGGTGGACCACATCGTGCCCTGGGCACAAGGTGGGCCCACGACCCAGGAGAACGGTCGCCTCCTGTGTGGGTATCACAACCGACTGCGCAACCAGCGGCCACCGCCGTCTAGCTGATGGCCTGGTTCCCTGTTCCCCGCTATCGCGGTGACGCGGCGCCGACCGGGGGAAGGATTTCGTGGCGCACGTGGGCACCGGGCACCGGGCACCGGGCACCGGGCACCTCCATCCGCTGCCTGGAGCGCAGACGTACCGACAAACGTACCGACGAACAGCGTCGGGCCAGCCGGTTCGTGTGCATCTGTGTCCCTGTGGGCACACAGCTCATGGGGCATCAACGCGGATGCCGAGATCATCATCTCAGACCCTGATATTGCAGCCGGCCATCGAATTTCGGTTTTGACAGCTCCAGAGCCCCTTCCGATGGTCAGTCCGAGCCGAGGTGCCCGGAAGTAGGGCCTCGACGGCCGCCGAACGGCGCTGAGGTGGGTGAAATGGGTGGTCGAAAGTGACCAGGGGCATGGCTCCGCAGCCGTGGGGGCAACGGCCGGGCGTGCTCGCTCGCTGTCAGGCGAAGGACGGTAAGGCCCGTAGCTTGCCCAGAGCGGCGATGAACGCCTCGGCATGGCGATAGGCGCGTGGGAGACGGAGGCGGATGCGTCGTCCCGATCGCACGATCCGGGCCGGGACGTTGAGAAAGCTTGCCCGCAGGCGCTTGCCCCTACAGGTCCGAAACGCCTCGGGGAGAGCGAGGACCCGCACCCAGCGGGCCACGTTGTAGGCGAGAGCAGACGCCTGCCACCACAGCCAGTTGGCCATGAAGCTCTGGAGTGGCGCGTGGTTCATCCCAAAGTCGTGAACGAGCTGGCGGATGGCCTCTTCGGGTGGGCCGCCACGCAGGCGGTGGTGGTGCTCGACGTCGATGGCCGAGGCGAAGATCGGAGGGACGTTGGTGATCATGGCAAAGAACCGGAAGCCCCCGAGATCGTCGAAGCTGAGCTGTTCACCTGTCGCCTTTGCCTGGCGGCGGACGATGAGGCGGAGATCCCTTCTGGCGAAGCGGTAGGTGGTCTCGGCCACCTCGGAGCCAGTGAGCTCGCCGTCGGCCTCCTTGGCTCGAGTCCAGATCGTCTCGGGGTTGGTAGCCAGCGCCTCGATCGCCCTGCGTATGGCCTTGTTCTGCACGCAGGTGATGGAAAAGGCCGCCGAGTGCCTGGTGGCGGTTTCGACCACCGAGCGGGAGAACCCCGCCGAGTCGACGCGGACCCACAGCTGGTAGTTGTCACGGCACTCCTTCGGGATAGCGGCCACACACTCGTCGATGAAGCTGGCGAGCTTGCGCCTCGGTGAGGCGTTGCCCCCTCTGGCCCGGAGGGCAAGGACGTCACCGGTCTCGCCCACCACGCCCACAAGTGGGCTCATCTGCACCTCGTGCTTGTAGGAGAACGTGGAGCCCTCCTTCAACTTGCCGTAGGTGTCGATGTAGGTGGCATCGGGGTCGATGGTCAAGATCCCTGGGGCAGGGGCTGCCCCCATCGCCCAGGCACGGCGGAGCATGTCGCGGTTCACCGCTGTCGCCTTGGCCACCCGCCCCAGGTCCGCCCCGGCCAAGAACCGGTAGAGGGTCGTGTGGCTGGGGAGGGCATGGGAGCCCCGCAGGCGTCTCGTGGCCTCGTCTTTCAGGAGCGAGACGTCGGAGATGAAGTCCCCACCGGCCAGTTGGAGTTCCACCACCGGTCGGTAGCACTCCCCACCGCTGTAGCCACCCGGGCCGATCGGGCGCAGACCCCTGCGGTTAGCTGCCTCCACGAGTCCGAGATGATCGAGCAACTCACCGACGAGGGCGATGCCGGCCATCCCGGTCACGTCGTCTTCGGTTGCCTCGACCACCACCGGCGCCACCCGTTGCCAGGCCCTTGTGGCAACCGGGTCCTCGATCTCGAACAGGGTCGCGGTAGTCTTCACTTGGTAGGTGCTCCTTCGCTTGGGCGTGAATGTTGTGTTGCAACTCACATTCTCCCAGGTAAAGGAGCACTTTCCGCGTCAATCACACCCCGCTGACCAGCGCGGATGCAATATCAGGGACAGGGTCAGATCAGGCGGCCGACTTCGTCGGCGAAGCCGGGCACGCCGCAGCGGGCGAGTCGAGCGATGAGGTCGACGGGCGTGAGGGCAGGCTGGCGGGTGTGGGCAGCTTGCTCTCGGATGGCGTCGAGCACGATCCTCGGGGCGAGGTCGAGCTGATCGAGCAGGAAGTCGTCGGGGTGGACGACCTCGATATCGAGCGGGTCAAGCACGTCCATCGGATAGTCGCCGCGGTTTGCCGTGACGATGGCATCAGCCCGGCCGCCGAGAGGGCGGCAATGACGTGGCGGTCGTCAGCGTCGGGGAGCGTCACGGTGTGCTCCAGGGCCCCCATCCCTCGACGCAGGCGTCCTCGAAGGCGTCGCCCATGGCAGCGAACCGGGCCCGGACTCGCTCCGGTGGGATCTCGGAATGGATCTCGACGATGGCATCGATGGCCTCGGCGACGATCCGAGTGGACCAAAGCGGTCGGTAGAGGTCGCGTCCGGCGAGCCGTAGCAGCGTGTCGGCGAGTGCGATGGGCACGAGAACGCACGCGTCGAGGACCACTGCATAGCGAGCCACGAGGTCACTCGCCAGTGACCGGGTGGGCCCTTCGCCGGCGAGCCGCCCGCAGCGCTCCGGCGTAGTCGGCGGGTGTCGCGTCGTAGAGCCCGAGCTCGCCGGCTTCCGCGGTGAGCTGGTCCAGGACAGCCCGACGCTCCGTGCGGCGGCGGTGCTGGAAGTCGATCAGGTCTTGGAGACGGACTCGGCGGTGGCGGTTCGGCTTCTCGAAGGCGATGGCGCCGTCTTCGAGCAGCTTGACGAGGGTGGGGCGGCTGATTCCGAGG
>JAKACA010000066.1 GCA_021796455.1 Actinomycetes bacterium | reverse complement strand
CTCGGGGCCCTGCCGCTGTCTTCCCGGGTACAGCCTGAGATGGCAGGAAGCGGCACGGCTCACCTGCGCGACGCCGCGGGAGCGATGATCAGAGCGGAGAACCTCGTGGTGGAGTACCCGGCGCCGAGAGGCAGGCGCGTCCACGCCGTCTCCGACGTCAGCTTCGACGTCTACCCGGGCGAGACCCTCGGCATCGTCGGCGAATCGGGCTCCGGCAAGACCACCACGGGCAGAGCCGTCCTAGTACTTCCAAGACCCGACAGGGGCAGAGTCTTCCTCGAGGGAAGCGAGATCACCGCCCTCACCGGCGATGCGCTCCGTGCCGTGCGGACCAAGCTCCAGGTCATCTTCCAGAACCCCATCTCTTCGCTCTACCCACGGCGGACGATTGCCGACCTCGTGACCGAGCCGCTCGCCATCTGGGGTATCGGCAGCCCGGCTGAGCGCACCGAGAGGGCAAGGGCCATGCTCGGTGAGGTCAACCTGGACTACGACACGGTCAGCTGGCGCCGGCCATACGAGTTCTCGATAGGGCAGTGCCAGCGGATCTCGATCGCCCGCGCTCTCATGCTCAATCCGAAGGTCGTCGTGTGCGACGAGCCGGTCTCCGCACTTGACGTGTCGGTCCAGGCACAGATACTCAACCTGCTCGAGGATATGAAGCTTCGCTACGGTCTCACCCTGATATTCATCTCCCACGACCTCGCCGTGGTGAAGAACGTGAGCGACCGCGTGGTCGTGATGTTTCTCGGGAAGCTGTGCGAAGTCGCCGGCAGCGAAACCATATTCGCCCAGCCGGCGCACCCCTACACGCGAGCGCTTCTCATGGCGAGCGTCATCACGTCGCGGGCCCTGACTCCTGGCCCTGGCCCTGGCCCTGGTCCGGGCCCTGGCCTTGGCGCTCCCGTCGCCGGTGAGGCGGAGCAGAGCACAGAGATGCCCTCGTCGATAAGTCCGCCTAGCGGCTGCCGCTACAGGACCCGCTGCCCGCGCGCTCAGGGGGTCTGCGCCGTCCAGGAGCCGCTCATGCGTGAGATCGGCCGAGACCACTTCGTTGCCTGCCACTTCCCCATCGTCAACCTTGAGCCCAAAGTGACCGGACTGGGGTCTCTCTCGTCAACCTTGAGCCCAAAGTGACCGGACTGGGGTCTCTCCGGTCACTTTAGGCAACGGGAACGCTTCCCGAGCCCACCAAGAAACCCCCCAACCGGCTACTCGGCTGACTCGGTGACATCGGCAGCCTCCTCGGCGGCGACAGCGGCAGGCTCCTCGGCGGCGACAGCGGCGGGCTCGTCGGCGACCTCTTCCACAGCGGCGCCAGCCGCGGCGGGCTCTCCGGCTTGTGCTGCGCCCTCGGCGATCCTTTCCAGATCGGCCTGCACCGCAGCTGCTGCCGTGAACTCGGCCCAGGCGGCCTGGCTCTCGTTCTCAGGCGTGAACTCGGTCGCGTAGTCGTAGCTGCCGATGTAGTTGCCCTGCTCGTCGTATGCGTGCTCGCCGAACGCCTCCTGGTACTCCTCGGCGACAACACCACCTTCGGCTGCCTGCTTGATCGACAAGCTGATACGGCGGCGCTGCAGGTCGATGTCGATGATCTTCACCCACAGCTCCTCGCCCGGGGTGACGACCTGCTCGGGCAGATCGACGTGGTGGGCAGCCATCTCCGAGATGTGCACCAGTCCTTCGATCCCGTCGCCCACCTGCACGAAGGAGCCGAAGGGAACGAGCTTTGTGATGCGGCCGTACACGAGCTCACCGACACGATGGTTCGTGGCAAACTCCTGCCAGGGATCCACCTGGGTGGCTTTGAGGGAGAGGCTGATCCGCTCCTTGTCGAGATCGACATCCAGCACCTGAACCGTCACCTCGTCCCCGACCTGGACAACTGACGACGGGTGATCCACGTGCTTCCAGGACAGCTCGGAGACGTGGACAAGCCCGTCCATGCCACCGAGGTCGACAAAGGCGCCGAAATTCACCACAGAGGACACGACTCCCTTGCGGATCTCACCCGGCTTCAGGTTGACGAGGAACTCGCCACGCTGCTCACGCTGGGTCTCCTCCAACCAGGCGCGGCGAGAGAGAACGACGTTGTTGCGGTTCTTGTCGAGCTCGATGATCTTGGCCTCGATGACGCGTCCTATATAGGGCTGCAGGTCCCGGACCCGACGAAGCTCGACCAAAGACGCGGGCAGGAAGCCCCTGAGACCTATATCGAGGATCAGGCCGCCCTTGACGACCTCGATCACCGGGCCCTTCACGACGCCACTCGACTCCTTGATGCGCTCTATGTCCCCCCAGGCCCGCTCGTATTGCGCCCGCTTCTTCGAGAGGACCAGACGGCCCTCCTTGTCCTCCTTCTGGAGAACGAGAGCCTCGATCTGGTCGCCGACAGACACGATCTCGTGCGGATCCAGGTCGTGGCGGATCGAAAGCTCCCTCGCCGGGATCACGCCCTCCGATTTGAAGCCAATGTCTAGCAGCACCTCATCACGGTCCACTTTCACGACCGTGCCCTTCACGATGTCCCCGTCGTCGAACTCGACAATCGTGCCGTCGATGGCATCCTCGAATGACATGTCACCAAGGTCGTCCTCGGTGATCTGTGCGGGGATGTAGATCCCCATGGCATCAAAGGTACCGAAACGTCGCGGTTCTTCGGGAGTCTCGCTGGGCACTGCGGTCGTGAGGGACATCAGGTGTGATCGCTCTCTTCGGACTATTGGTCGGGGCCGGAGGCAAGCTGCGACGCGCCACCGGCGACTCGGATGGGTTGTTGGTCTGCGCCCCGACGCGCCGTGCACGAGATGGCTCGGCCGGCACGCGGGACAACGACCCCTGATGCTATACCAGTAAGCCGAGGAGCCCGGCGGCGGCGACTACTCCGTATGCCTCAGGGCTCGAGGGCCACCCCGAAATCGAGCTCGTCGGTGACATCGACTTCGATGTCGGTGTCCCCGGCGCCAGACGAGCCCTGCTCTTTTGCCTGCGCCCAGCTGGCGCCGCGTGCTGCATGCACCGCCAGGGGCACGGAGAGATCGCATGCCCCCTGCATCACGCAGACGGTGAGCTCACTCACCTCGTCGGCCTCCTCGAGCATGCTCTCGACGAGTATCTCGTCGTGCACCTGGAGCACGACCCTGCTGCGAAGGGAGCGCTCGGCCAGCTCCGCGTCCAGGCGCACGAGCGCAACTTTGAAGATGTCAGCCGCAAGTCCCTGGATCCCTGCGTTCATCGCCTGGCGCTCTGCGGCCTGGCGGACACGGAAGTTCGGCGAATCCAGCTCCGGCAGGTAACGGCGCCGGCCGAACAGGGTCTCTGTGTAGCCTCGCAGGCGCGCCTCGGTCACGGTTCGGGCCATGTACTCCTTCACCTTGGGGAAGGCAGAGAAGTACTGGGCAAGGATGGTTGCTGCCTCCTCGACCGGAACTGCGAGGCGCTGCGCGAGACCGTACGCCTCCATCCCGTATGCGAGCCCGTAGGAGATCATCTTCGCTTTCGAACGCTGGGCCGCAGTGACCGCCTCCGGCTCGACTCCGAACACCCGCGCTGCGGTGGCCGCGTGGATGTCGACTCCAGTGCGGAAAGCCTCGATGAGACCTGGGTCCTGAGCGAGGTGGGCGATGACCCGAAGCTCGATCTGGTCGTAGTCGGCTACGAGCAGCTCGGCGCCCGGACCGGGGATGAACACTTCTCGGAACCGCCGGCCGAGAGAGCTGCGCACAGGGATGTTGTGCAAGTTCGGCTGATCCGACGACAAACGACCAGTTCTCGCCACGGTCTGGTTGAAGCTCGCGTGGATCCGTCCGTCAGGGGCGACCTCTGCCAGCAGCCCGGTGCCGTAGGTGGAGCGGAGCTTCTCGACCTCGCGGAACGCGAGGATGGCACCGATGATCTCATGGGCTCCCCGCAGCTTTGCAAGGCTCTGGGCGTCGGTCGAGTAACCGGTCTTGGTGCGCTTCTGAGTGGCCAGGCCAAGTTTCTCGAAAAGGATGTGGCGGAGCTGGGGCGTCGAGTTGACGTTGAACGACTCGCCTGCCAGGTGCTGGACCTCCGCCTCGAGCGCGGCCACCTGCTCCGCCATCTCCCGGCCGATGGCTGCGAGCCGCTCCACGTCCACCGCGATGCCTGCAACCTCCATCTTGGCGAGCACACGGATCAGCGGCTGTTCGATGTCCTCATAGAGCCTCTCGGCACCGGCGGCGACCAGAGCCCTGCGCAGGGGCTTCTCCAGCGTCGCTATCAGGACCGCCCGGCGAGCCGCGCGCTCGGCGCGCGCACCTTCGGGTTCGGCACCTGCAGCGTCCCGCTTCCCCCCGAGATCGAAACCCAGCTGCTCGGCGCTACCCCGGCCGGTGCCAGCCCCTCGCTCTGCGCCGCCGGCGGACGCCCCTGGGCCGCCCGCGCGCCCGAGCTCACCTGCCGCGTCGGCGAGGCGCTCGAGGCTCGCCTGGCCGATTCCAGGATCGGCCAGGTAGCCGGCGACTGCCTCATCGAGCGACAGCCCATCGAGCTCGATGCCCATCGGCGCAAGGCCGCGCATCAACTCCTTGGCCCGGTGGGCGACCACACCGGGCTGGGTCCTGCCGGGTCCTGCCTGAGCTCCTGCGGTGCCTTCCCCGTTCCGTCCTGTTCGGTCGTTCGCCCCGTCTTTCGCCCCGTCGTGCGCGGGCACCCCGTCACGACCGAGCACGGCGCCGGCCGCTCGGGCGACGTCACTCTCGAGCAGCAGGTGCCCGGGCAGCCACCCGACCTCCGTCCTTGACTCCCGACCGCCGCCGGCATCCGCCGCGATCTCCTCGGGAGGTACACGGCAGAACGCCAGTCCGACTATCTCGGAGCGACCCGGAGCCCCGGCCCACTCCGGCTCGACTGCGATGAGACCGCCGCCGGCGCAAAGTTCGCCGAGGAATTCGACGGCCGCTCCGGCGTCGTCGAGCACCAATACCTCCGCTTCGGGTACCACAGTCGACCGGGTGGGGCCCGGCCCTCCAGCTCCGGCCGCGCTGGCGGCACCTGCCTCGGCCCTTGCCGTGCCCCGCGCGCCTTCAAGACGGTCCAGGGCCTTTGCTAGTCGCGCACGCGGCCCCCTTATCTCGAGGAGGTTGAAGAGCCCGTCCATGGCGGTGCGATCCGATCCCCCGAAACGCAGCTCGTCCAGGTTGAGCTCGAGCGGCACGTTGCGCACGAGCGGGGTGAGGGCGAAGTTCTGGCGGACCCGCGCCTCGCTCTCGTCGAGCGAAGCGCGGAGCTTCGGCGTGAGCTCCCCGGTGTGGGCAAACAGACTGTCGAGGTCCCCATAGGTGTTCACCAGCTTGGCGGCAGTCTTCTCGCCGACGCCGGGCACTCCGGGAAGGTTGTCCGACGGATCCCCACGAAGCGAGGCCAGCAACGGGTAGAGCTCGGGGCTCACGCCAGTGCGCTCCTTGATGCCGGCCTCGTCGTAAAGGACGTAGTCAGTCACGCCGCGGCGGTTGTAGAGCACCCTCACGTGCGGATCGTGTACGAGCTGGTAGGCATCGCGATCGCCCGTCACGATGATGACGTCCTCTCCCGACCGCTCGAGCAAGTCTGCAAGTGTGGCGATGACGTCGTCAGCCTCGTAACCGGCTGCATCCACCACCGGTATGCCCATCGTCTCGACGAGCCGCCGGATGATCTCCAGCTGCTCGCGCAGTGGCTCGGGTGTCTCTGGCCTGCCCGCCTTGTAGTCGTCTGCTATGGCGTCACGAAACGTCGGCTCGGCCCGGTCGAAAGCGACCGCCATGCCGGTCGGGGCATGGTCTTCGAGCAGGCGCGCGAGCATGCCGACGAATCCATAGACCGCGGCCGTGCTCTGGCCCGATGCCGATGTCATGTCCGCGTCCTTGAGAGCGAACCATGCCCGGAACGCAAGGGAGTGCCCATCTAGGAGGAGATAGGTCGCCATCGGGCACATGCTACGGCCAGGAGCCGGCCGAGAGGGATGGATGCACCTGCCAGGCCCCAAGCCTCAAGTCCGTGCTCAGGGAGCAGTCGTGCCCTCGACGACCCGCTTGGCGATGTCGCGCATCGTCGTGCGTTCGTTCATCGCGCGTTGCTGGATGAAGGAAAAGGCTTGCGACTCTGACATAGCGGACTCGTCCATGAGCTTGCCCTTCGCCCGATCCACCCAGCGGCGAGTCTCGAGCTGTTCCTCCAGGCTCCGCTTGTCGTCGGCAAGCGCCGCGTTCTCGGCCTCGAGCGCCTGCATCTCGGCAAATCGCCCGAGTGCCACTTCGATCGCAGGCAACAGCTCCTCCTGTTGGAAAGGCTTCACCAGATACGCGAGAGCACCGGCGTCACGCGCCTCCTCGATGAGGTTGCGCTGGGAGAACGCGGTGAGGATGAGGACCGCTGACTTGCGGTCGACATTTATGTCCCGCGCGGCAGAAAGCCCGTCGAGACCCGGCATCTTGATGTCCAAGATCACGAGATCGGGCTGGTGCGCCTTCGCGAGGGCCACGGCCTCGTCACCGCGACCGGTCTCCCCGACCACGTCGAAACCCTGCTCCTCCAGGATCTCGCGCAGGTCGAGGCGCACGATCGCTTCATCCTCGGCGATGACCACGGTCCTGCCCACGTTCGTGCTCCTTTGGTCAAAGGGGGCGCCGTCGCTCGGGTCCCCGGATGGTCCCGCCACCTGTCAGGAGGTGACGGTGATCACACTACGAGCTTCGCGAGAAGCTCGTCCTGGGTGCGCTCGAGCTCGGAGACGTGTGCGAGAGCGAGATCCCGTCCCCGTCGATAGGCATCGGCATGGCGCTGGGCTTCGCTCCAATCGTGGTTGGCCAGCGGGGTCTCCGAGACGAGCGATCGAATTCGGGCGTCGTCAGCCGAATCGGCGAACACCGCCAGCTGCTCCTCCACGATCGCGAGCTCCTGGCGCGCTCTCACCAGGCGCTCGTGCACCTCCATCAGACGCTTCTGCACGGCCTTCTGCTCCACGAGTGAAAGTGTAGGCCGGACATCGCGGAGCCGAGCCACCGAGGGCCCGCCGGTCTGGAAAAGATCGCTCGGAGCGGCTGTGGGGGACCCAAGCGCTTCTACCGGAGCAGGGCCATCGCCGCCACACCGGCAAAAGTGAGAGCAGCGAGCACCGCGTCGCGCCGCGCAACGCCGTGCGTCTCGGGAGCCGTCGTCGGCACCCCGCCTCGAGCCTCTATCGCCTCGGCGATCTCTCCCGCCCGGCGCAGAGCATTCGAGAGCGCCGCCCAGATGAGATCCTCCATACCGTGGGCCACCTCCCGCACAGACTGCTTGGCTACTGATCGCCGGGCCCGGCGGGCGGCCGCGAGCACCCTGCCCTCCTCGAGCAGCAACGGCAGGCAACGGATGGAAAGCGCTATGGCTCCGACGACCTCGTCCACCGGCAGGCCGAGCTTTCGCAGCGGGCGCGCGAGTCTCCCCAGCGCGGGCGCGAGGTCAGCGAGCGGCGTCGTCCAGCTCACGAGCATCGCGAGCGCCAACACCTCGATCGTTATCATCCAGAACAGCGCGAACTCATCAAGTCCACCGAGACCCAGTCGGACCTGGCCAAGGTGCGTATAGGGAGCACCTCCGGCACTCAGCGCGACGACGAGCCCGACGAGCACGAGAACCCAGATGACGCGCGGCAGGCGCGGTGCGACGCCACGTGGCAGCCTCGCCACGAGAAAGCCCCCCAGCACCATCACCGCACCCACTCCCGCGGCTTTCCAGGTGGGCCACAAGAGCAAGCCGATGGAGACGAGCGCGAACCATACGAGCTTGCTTCCCGCCCACATGCGGTGGAGCGCGCTGTCGCCTTGCACGTAGCGCAGGACATGAAAATCGCTCATCTCCCGTGCAGACAGGTGGCGCCGCCATCTCGATGGGTGCGCCTCTCCTACCTCGCTCACAGGCCCCCCACCAGAGCCTCTTCGTGCGTTATGCGGCCCGCGTCCAGGAAAATCAGGCGCTCACCGAGCATCTCGGAGTTGTCGAGATCGTGAGTGACGACGACGACTGCTACCCCGGAGAGCCGGCGAAGACCGGTCAGCGTCCTCGCGAGCGACACCCGGGCCTCGTAGTCGAGACCTGCATAGGGCTCGTCGAGCACGATCAGATCCGGTTGACGGACGAGCATGCCCGCGAGGGCAACTCGGCGCTGCTCACCGCCGGACAGGTCGTCCACACGCCGTGGCCCCATCGAGTCAGGATCGAGGCCAACGGCCAGAAGCGCCCGACGAGCACGGTCCTCGTCTGCGCCGAGTTGGACATCTGCCAGCACCGTCGGTCGCAGGAGCTGAAGGCGGGCGTGCTGGAAGGAGATGCCGACACGGCCTGGCTGAGCCGCGATCGGCTCCCCTTCGAGGAGTGCGGAGCCCTCTGTAGGCGTTGTCAAGCCGGCGAGCAGCCACGCAAGGCTCGATTTTCCCGATCCGTTCGGGCCCGACAGCACTACGCCCTCACCCTGGAAGAGGTCGAGATCGATACCCTCTAGCGCCCGATGCGCCCAGGGGGACCCGAGGGCATAGACATAGCCAACCCCGGTGAGGGTGACAAGTGGGCGGCGGTGCCTTGGTGGGCCCTGGTCGCCAGCTGACAGGGAGCCCAGCGCGGGCCGTGAGCCCAGCGCGGGCCGGGAGCCCAGCGCGGGCCGGGAGCCCAGCGCGGGCCGGGAGCCCAGCGCGGGCCGTGGGACGAAGCGCAAGGTGGGTTTCGGTGACAGTGCCAGCGGCGGTGACACCGAGTCGGCCGGACCTGGCGCTGGCTCGCCTGCGACCTCGCTCACCCTCGTCATGTCGAGCACCTCGTCGGCAACCGCGGCCTCCTCGACCCGGTGGGTCACGTGCACGACGGCGATACCGCTCGAGGCGAGGGACCTGAGCAGCTTTACCATCTCCTCACGGCCCTGGCGGTCGATCATCGCGGTCGCCTCGTCGGAGACGAGGAGGCTCGGCGAGCGCGCCAGCGCCGAGGCGATCGCGAGGCGTTGCAGCTCGCCTCCCGACATCGTGGACGTCTCTCGATCCTCGAAGCCACCGAGTCCGACGCGCCGCAGGAGCTCGGCCACATCTGGGTGCTCTCCGGGAGGCAGCCCCCAGACGATGTCGTCACGCACGCGCACGCCTAGCACCTGGCTCTCGGGACGCTGGAACACGATCGCCGTCCCGCCGACGAGCCCCAGGCCAGCCGGGCCCGCGCGCTCCACGGCACCCGCGCTGGGCTGGAGCCGCCCTGCGAGCAGTCGCACCAAGGTGGATTTCCCACACCCGTTCGGACCGACTATGGCCAGAAGCTGCCCGGGCTCGAGCTGCAGTGTGACGTCACCTACGGCGTCTCGTGTCGCGCCAGGATAGCGATATGCGACATGCTCGAGACTGACAGGTACTGGGTGGGGAGGTGGGCTCTCCCCTGTGCGGTGTCCCGTGCCAGTGCGGGCCACCCGGCGGGTGCGGCGTTCGACGGCCTCGTCCGCTACGGGCGCCGGAACGTTGCGACTGACTTCGACGAGAAACACCCGGAGGCGGATGCAACCGATCGCGATGACGAGGATGACGAGGATCTCGGCCAGGGGGAGCGACGCCCACCAGTGGGCTATCGACCAACTGAGCAGGGCGTTTCCCCGGCTCGTGACGGTGCTCAGCCCGAGCGAGCTAAGGATGCGAGCCGCGAGCTTCCACGCGATCTTTATCTGCGCGAACGAGAGCTTCCGGTATCCGCCCGATGCCGCGTCGAGCGAGTCGGTGAGCACCGCGAGAGGCACGCCCACGACAAGGGTCGTGAACGCCACACCCGTGAGGGACGACCACCGCCGGCGGTAGGCGATGCCGACCGACAGCCCGAGCCCGCTTGCGATCGCGACCGGGACCATGATCCCGATGCCGCCGACGAGTGAGGCGACGGTCGAAGCGGCGATGGCCGACACGAGAGCGGCCCTGAGCCGGTGCCTTGCCGCGAGCACGGCGAAGGGGATGACCGCGAGGGCTTGGAAGATGCCGGCTATGCCAATCGGGGCGAACCACCCGATCACCTCCATCACGAGGGCCAGGTCGCCGAGCACGGCGGCTTCGGCCAGCTCGCTCGGGCGGAGGGGCCCGTGCCTGACCGGAGGCCGACGGTCGGTGGCGACCTCGGCCGTCAAGGTGTCGCTTTCCACCCCCTCAGGCTTGCAGATAGATAGAGCCAATCGGGACCAGCCGCCAGCACCAGCTCCGGCGAGCTACGATCCGGTCAGGCCCGGATGGCGGAATGGTAGACGCGGCGGCCTCAAAAGCCGCTGTCTGAAAGGGCGTGCGGGTTCGAGTCCCGCTCCGGGCACAAAGTCTCTCCTGGTCAGCGCCGTGCCGACACTGCCGAACTGGCCTGGTGGGCACCGACTGGTCACAACTTCTCGGCAGACTGGTTCGTGCAGCCCGTTCGAGTGATAGACAACGAGGCCGCCTTTTTTTGAGGACGACCCTGGTCGTCGCAAAGGCGACAAGACCAGGGAAGGCGTCGTCGACGACGCTGTAGTCGTCCTTATGATCAGACGGAGGCAATGAGCCGACGAAGTGAAGTGGCGTGGAGGGGCTGCGACATCCCGACTCACTGGCCGAGCGTTCCTGTCGACCTCTTGCTCGTACTGCACACACCTTGCGCCCTTAGGCGCACCGAAGAGGCACGGCCCATAGCAGATTAATGACGCAAGGTGAAAGCAATGCCCCGCGCACCTATCGAAATGGTGCGCAAGCCGAAAGCCCTGCAATTCCTGTGGCTCAAGTGGCTCCTGAGGTTCCTGTGACACCTCATGCCGGATCCCCATTGCTTACCGGCGAGAGTGGTGGTAGACCAAGCTTAGTAGAAGTGCTGGCGACGCGGTAAGTCCAGCTGGCACTCTCGTCGCTCCGGACCCTGGTGACGCAACCATCGAGCAGTTGTAGCTCGAAAGACGCCCAGGAGGAGGAATGACACAGGTCTGGCTTTTTGACCAAGACACCGCGGCCGACGACCGTCTCTTCCCAAGATGTCCTGACGGCCCAGCACTTACTGCTGGTATGGGCGGCAATAGGCCTATCCACGCAATCAACCTGGAGGAACATAAATTGGGACTTACCGCGATGCTCTTCAGCGTCTCGTCAATCATATCAGGTGCCGTCATGTACTGGATAGTCGATGCACAGGCAAGCGGCTTTCGCTTCGACAGCACGGCAATAATACTCATTATTGCAGGGCTGGTTGGCTTTGTTCTCTCGGCGCTTGCATGTGCCATTTCCCCTCGCCGGATAAGTGACGAGCACATCTTTGACAATCAGGCAGCCGGCCCACCAGTAGTTAACACAACGATGACAGAAGAGGGGTGCTAACCATCTTTCGTCGAAGCCGGCTGCCCCTTTTGGCCGATGCCTGGCGGGAGCTCACCCGATTGTCGTGCTGGGCTACTGGAATCGACGGTCTGGAGTCGCAGACGGAAAGGCACTGTCCAGGTAACGGGGAGCAGCTTTTGTTGGGGAACAACTCGGCGCGAGGGCTAGGCGCAATCTCATGAGCAGCAGGCTCGTCAAACTGGCCCATCCTCAGGCAGCCAGGGCGCCCAGCCCGAGAAGCGCAGCAGCAGCGCGTCCCTGGCTGAATGGCCTCGCCCGTACCGGCCTGATCGCGCGCGGCGTGATCTACCTCTTGCTCGCCTACCTCGCTGTCGAGATCGCCTTGAATGGGCGCTCGGCTCCGCGGGCAAGCAGCCAGGGCGCCCTGCAGGAGGTCGCTCGTCAACGTGAGGGACTTGTGCTCCTCGGAGTGCTGGCTTTCGGCCTCGGTGCCTACGGACTGTGGCGCTTGTCGGTCGCCATCTTTGGCGGCCTTGCTCCCCGCCACCATGGCGCGCCGGCTCGGCTCGGGGCGCTGGCGACGGCGATTGTCTATTTCAGCCTTTGTACACAGGCAGTTGTCATCGTGATAGGTGGGTCGAGAACCGGCGCCAGCTCCACCAACCCGACGCCGTTCGCCGCGAGGGTTCTCAGCTGGCCGCATGGGGCTCAGTTATTGGAGGTTGCTGGCGGGTTGATCATTGCCGCGGGGATCGCGTTGGCCGTACGCGGCCTGTTCCGGAACTACGCCAAGGATCTCGAGACGAAGCAGATGACAGAGAGCCGGTACCGCCTCATAAAGGTGTTGGGTGGCATTGGCGAGCTCACGCGCGGAGGACTGGTCGCCCTCATCGGCTGGTACGTGTTTGAGGCCGGACGTGTTTCTGATCCGAGTCGCGTCAAGGGAACCGATGCCACGCTACGCTCGATCTCACAGCACACATACGGCACCGTGGTGCTGGTAGCAGTCGCGCTCGGTCTCGCTTGCTTCGGCCTGTACTCGTTCCTAGATGCCAGATTCCGCAGTCTGTGAGCACGTCCCAGGTGCTGATGTCGGATCGCATCCGGCGGCGACGAAGACCTCAGCATTGCCGACGCTTTGCGCGCAAAACGGCCCCAGGTAGTGATCTTGTCGCCACTGGCAGCTTGCACGAATTCTTTCCAGCAGAGGCCGCCGTCGTCTGGGCTCGCCCATGGTCTATCGCGGGCTCGACACTAGTTCCTAAAGCAATCAGGAGGTAACAATGTCAGCAACAGATAAAGCAAAGAACAGTGCCCAGGAGGCAAAGGGCATCATCAAAGAAACTGCAGGAAAGGCAACCGGTGACCGGAGCCTCGAGGCAAAGGGCAAGAGCGACCGGGTGAAGGGAAATCTCAAGCAGGCCGGAGAAAAGGTCAAGGACGCCGGCAAGAGGTGAGCGGCCTGTCGGCCATAACTTAACCCGTAGTGGCCCCGTCGACGTCGATACGTCCAGCGAAGGGAATTGCTAAGAACGACATCATCGACATGGTATTAGAAGACCACCGAGCCGTCGAGCAAGTGTTCGACAAGTTACAGGCCTCGAGGGAGACTCGCACACAGATGATGATTTTCGCGCGGGTGAAGGAGGGGCAGTGGCTCAGCTTGTCGCCACCACATATCATGTCGGCGTAGACGAGGCCGAGCTCCTGCCTGCCTTTAGGAGGGACAGCGAATCCGACGAGCGCGTCGATGTTGGGGAGCGGTTCGAGAGGGCGAAGGCGAGAGCCGCGGCGGCATGACCGCGAGCAATGGCGTGACCTGCTGACACGGACCGTGTGCAAGGGCGGCTGACCGGGACCATACATAAGGTCCATGCGCGAGTCGTGGGGCGCCAGCTCTCGAGGCGCCCCACGACCGTGCCAGTTCTGGTGCCGTCGAGTCCCGACTGGCCCACGCAGGCCCCGGCTCGGCGACGAGACGTGCCTACGCGGCCTGGTGGACGAGGCCGTTGACGCTCGAAAGAGTGTTGCCCGTGATGACGTTGCCGCCGAGATAGGTGCCCGGAGCGTGCTCGTGCATGGTGACGCCGGGGTTCCCATTGCCTTCGATCGTGTTGTCGCTCACGGTGTTGTTGTAATCCGCGGTCCCCGGGAACGGATCGGCGATAAGGACGCCGGCACCGGCGCCGTCGGCGAGGCCGTCGTCAAAGATGAAGTTGCGGGTCACGGTGTTGTCATAGACGCCGCCGAGGGTCGGCTGGAGCGTCCCCGAGGCCGTGACCGCCTTGCCATTGTGGCTCGGCATCGTGATCCCGCAGTCGTAAGCATTACCGTCCACGACGTTCCCCTCGACAAGGTTGCCGTGAGTGGGACCGGTCTCGTCTGTGAGGAGGATCCCGCCGGAGTTGTCCCTGACGACGTTGTCGAGCACCTGCGAGTCGGCGACCCCCATCAAGTGGAGGCCCTCGCCACAGTCGCCGGGCACGCACTGAGTGGCTTGGCACTCCAGGTAAGAGCTGGTCGGGGTGCCCAGGTCGTTGTGCTGCACGACGTTGTGCTCGATCGTGACATTGTGGACACCGACTGCAAGGATGCCTTCGCCGATCGCGTTCTCCACCGTGAGGCCCTCGACAGTCGCGCCCGAGGCCACGACGAGGATCCCGTTGTCCTGCCCGGTGGCGTCGATGCTCGGACTACCTGTACCAAGAAGCGTGACCGGCTTCGTGAGCTTCACGTCCTCGTTGTAAGTCCCGGTGCACACGACCACGACGTCTCCGGGCGACGCCGCATCTACCGCGGCGCGCAGCGCTCGCGGAGCGAGTTCGACTACCCTCCCGCCGTGCCCGAGCTGAGCCTCGCGTCCTTCAATGTCCACGCCGGCATGGACGGTTGGGGACGTCGCTATGACCTCGTAGGGGCCTGCCGACGTCTTTGTGCCGACGTCATCGTCCTGCAGGAGACCTTCGCGCCTGCCGGCAGCCCCGGCCAGGCTGACGAGATCGCCCGCGAGCTCGGGCTGACTGCAGTCTCGCTCCCGCTGGCGCGTGCGTGGCGACGACGCGAGCCCGCCGCCAACCCCAGGGGCTGGGAGCCGCGCAAGGTCCTTCCAAGCACGCTCCGGGCTCTGCGGGTCGGCGGGCGCATCGACTCTCCTGGCCGCGCCGATCTCGCTGGCTACGAGGAAGGAACCTGGGGAGTGGCGGTTCTCACCGCTCTGCCGGTGCTCAGCTCCGAGGTGCTCGGGCTCGGTCGCCTGGCGCGTGACTTCACCGACCGCTCTGCCCTGGTAGTCGAGCTCGAAGCGGGGCCGTTGCCCCACCGAGACTGGGCGCTCGAAGGAGAGCCTCGGCCAGATACGGTGCTGAGGGTGATCGGGGCACACAGTGCCCACGTGACTGCCGGCTCACCGGCCCAGATCCGGCGGCTCTGGCGCATGCTCGAAGGCCCGGGATTCCCGAGTGCCCTGGCGGGCGACATGAACCTCTGGGGCCCGCCGTTGCGTCTCTTGATGCCCGGATGGCGGAGAGCGGTGCGAGCCCGTACCTGGCCGGCATGGCGCCCGCACAGCCAGCCGGACCACATACTGGTCAACAGGCGCATCACCGTGCTCGGCGGCCAAGCCGTCAGAACAGGCAACTCCGATCACCTGGCAGTACGGGCGCGTATCTGCTGGTAGGCAGTCCCGGTAACCATTCCGGCCGGGCGGCGGTCCAACAGACAGACCCGGAGCCGGATTCTCAGGCGGCTGCTCACTAGAAGCTGGGGAGGTGCAGTGCTGGCGTTCACATTTCCTGGCCAAGGTTCGCAGCGGCCGGGGATGGGCATCCCCTGGAGAGACCACCCATCCTTCGAGCTGGCCGAGCAGGCCTCGGAGGTCACCGGCCGTGACGTAGCCGCCCTGCTCTGCGACGCAGGCCAGGATACCTTGAAACAGACTGACAATGCGCAGCTCGCGACGTTCGTGCTCAGCCTCATCGTCCTTGACAGCGCTGAGCGAGTCGGGCTCGAGCCCTCGGTCTGTGCGGGCCACAGCCTCGGCGAGTACACCGCGCTTGTGGCAGCGGGAGCGATCGAGTACGAAGACGCTCTCCGGCTCGTGTCCGAGCGAGGAGCCGCCATGCAGCACGCGGCCGAGGTCAATCCCGGCACGATGGCGGCTGTGCTCGGGATGGACGACGACGCGGTCGAGTCGGCCTGCACCCTCGCCGAGGGTGACGTCTGGGTTGCCAATTACAACGCCCCGGGCCAGGTCGTCATAGCTGGCACCGTGGAGGCGGTGACCGAAGCCGGCCAGGTCGCAAAGCAGATGGGCGGCAAGAAGGTTCTCCCCATACCCGTCGGCGGGGCCTTCCATACGCCCTTGATGAACCCGGCTCGCGACCGGCTCCGAAAGGCGCTTGCGGCAGTGACCTTCCACCCTCCTGAGCCTGCCGTCGTGGCCAACGTGGACGCTCGACTCCACCCCGATGCCGAGGACTGG
>JAKACA010000304.1 GCA_021796455.1 Actinomycetes bacterium | reverse complement strand
CAGGTTGGCGCGATGGTCGAGGTCCAGCCGGCGGAAGGCCCGCTTTGGGTCAGGCAGCGAGTTCGTATTCGTGGATGAGCCGGCCGAGGACGTCGCGTCGGCGGACTACCCCGCTTCGGTCGCCGGCATCCACGGGCTGCGGCGGATCAAGGTGGAGTCCGCGATGCGGCCGAGCGCGATTGTAGTGACGGACGTACTCGGCGAGGACCGACTCGAGGTGGCGTCGGCTGAAGATCAGGAGGTGGTCCAGGCATTCTTCTCAGACGGTGCGCACGAACCGCTCCGCGTAGGCGTTCGCCCGCGGGGATCGGACCGGCGTCTTGATGGCCTCGATGCCGATGGAGGCGAACACTGTGTCGAACGACGAGGTGAACTTGGTGTCTCGGTGTGTGCCCATCAGCTCGGGCACCGTGCCAGAAGGAGGGTTCCGGATGACATGAGTTGACTGAGCGAACTGGAGATAGCCAGCCAGGGAAGGTCTGGTCCGGGGAGACGTCCGGGTCCCCGGTAGGGACACCTCCGTGCGTGGTCGAGAGGCCGGGTGCGAAGCGGGGTGAAACAACTGACCGGTCCGTAGCGAGTGCGAGCCGCTGGGGCGTGATGCTCCGGTGGTTGCGAGGCCTGATAAGCGTCGTCAACCAAACCCGCCGTGAGGCGGACCAAGAGGGAGCCGAGCCGCTATCGTGACGGCGAAGGCCATGGAAGGTGTCTGGGATCCGGAAGCGGGCACTGAGGAACCCTCCGGCGTAGTGGGCTCGGAACGGCCAGATGGTTGTCTTCGGAAATGGGGAGGTCCTCCTCGGCCCCGCCGCGGTGTGGTGGCGGGAAGCGATGCCTGTCTATAACCGGTGCCCCCGGGAAGTGCCAGGCGGCCGAGAGGAAGTCGGTTGGGGCCGTAGTAGCAGGTGATGGTGCGGGTGGCGCACAGCCCGCCTTGATGCGAAGGGCCCCTGCTTCATCGATGCATGACGTTGTGAGCGAAGGAGTCGGTCAGTGACCCATGGTCTAGATCAGCCTGCCGGACCCGATATCTCGCGGGAGGAGAGTGCCCTTCGGGCTAGCTCCATAAGACGGGACGAGGGTGTGGATGCGTTCCAAGCGCTTCAGCGCGTGCTGTACCGCAGCGCCAAGCAAGACCCCGAACGTCGCTTCCATGCTCTTTACGACAAGCTCACCCGCCGTGATGTGATGTGGAGAGCGTGGGTCGACGTTGCCACCAACCAAGGCGCCCCCGGCGTCGACGGCGTGAGCATCGCGTCGATCGAGGAGGGGGGCGTCGAGGTGGTACGGGCCTTTCTCGATGATCTCGCCGCGGAAGTGGAGGCCGGTACCTACCGACCGAAGCCGCTGCGGAGGGTGAATATCCCCAAGCCTGGCCAACCAGGCAAGACCAGACCACTCTCGATACCCGTTGTGCGGGATCGGGTGATCATGGCGGCGGCCAAGTCCATCCTGGAGCCGATATTTGAGGCGGACTTCCTGCCTTGCAGCTTTGGGTTCCGACCCAAGCACTCGACTCATCAGGCTCTGGAGGTGGTGCGCACCACGGCCAATCGTGGCATGGTATGGGTGCTCGACGCCGACATCTCGGACTGCTTCGGTTCGCTGTCGTTCGACGCCATCGTCTCCCAGGTGGAGAGGCGGGTGTCGGACCGCAAGATGCTGAAGCTGATTCGGGCGTGGCTTCGGGTCGGGGTGTTGGAGAACGGGGTGGTCACTGACTCGATCAGCGGCGCCCCGCAAGGCTCGCCTGTTTCCCCGCTCATCGCCAACATCGTCTTGCACGTCTTGGATAAGGCGTGGAGCGAGATAGGCCACGGACTGGGAGTGCTGGTCAGGTACTGTGACGATTTCGTCGTGCTCGCCCCGACCCGGGCCAAAGCCGTCGAGGCCAAGGCCCGTATCGAGGCGATCCTGGAAACGCTCGGGCTGCGCTTGCATCCCGACAAGACCAGGATCTCCTGCCTCAGCCAGGGGCAGGACGGGTTCGTGTTCTTGGGCTTCGAGCATCGTATGCGCGAGTCGAAGAAGTGGCGTGGTCGTTGGTACCTCTACAAGTGGCCGTCGCCGAGAGCTATGTCCTCAATCAGGGACAAGGTCAGAAGGCGTACGGACAAGAGATTGGCCAAGCTGCCTCTGGAGGTCGTAGTCGAAGATCTCAATCCCGTGCTTCGGGGCTGGGCGGCGTATTTCTGCCATGGCAACTCGGCCGAGCAGTTCTCCGCCATCGACAGTTACGTCCACTTGAGGCTCGCCATTCTGGCCAGCAAGAAGTACGGGCTCCACGGTCGCAACTGGGCCAGCCGGTTCACCTACGACTGGCTCAGCGGTCTTGGCGTCTACCACCTCAGCGGGAAGGTGCGCTACTGGGCTGCGTCTGCCTGACGGTGAACGATGTCGGAGAGCCGGATGAGTGGAGAACCTCATGTCCGAGCTCGATAGGGGGCGGCTGGCAGAGCGGACCCCACGGCGGGCAGAACACGCACCCGGCGGGGAAACCCGCGGGACTGAGCCTGCCCGACCTACCGGGATGATGCCGAGCCAGCCGCCTACCTCACCACGGACAAGGAAGCGGAAGCGACGATCGCCATCTTCGAGGCCGGCCGCGAAGGTACGGGCGACCTGGGTGACCCATGGGTTGTTCGGGTTGGTGGTGACGCCGAGGAGGTGGACGACCCGTCGCTCGGCCTCGATCACGAACAGGACGTAGTAGCGCCGCCGGCACACGGTATCGACGCTGAAGAAGTCCGTTGCCAGGATGCCCTTGGCCTGGGCACGGAGGAACTCTGCCCAGGTTGGACCCTCGCGACGTGGCGCCGGAGGGAGGTCATGGTATTTTAGGACGTTGGCGACGCTGCCCTTTGAGACCGTGACGCCGAGCTTCTTCAGTTCTCCGACGATCCGCAGATACCCCCATCGCGGGTTCTCCTTCGCCAGGCGGAC
>JAKACA010000303.1 GCA_021796455.1 Actinomycetes bacterium | reverse complement strand
TCGGGTGAAGCTCTCCACCCTCCGGTGGTGGAATCCGAGGAAGTCAAACCCGGACTTTGGTCCTCGCAGGTCCACGACGGAGGTCTTCGCCGTTGCCAGGCGCAGGCCCAGCTCGGCGAGGATCGCTTCGAGAGTTGCGAGGGCCTCGTCGGCCCGCTCCCTGGTCGGACAGAGGATCACGAGGTCGTCCGCATAGCGGACGACCTCGCCAAGACGGCGGTAACGTTCCTGCCAGCGCCGGTCCAGGCGGTGGAGAACGACGTTCGCCATCAGGGGGCTGATGACTCCCCCAACGCAATGGATAACCGGGGCTCAGAAAGGGGTGGTCTCGCGCGGGGATGCTGTGTCGGATAACGACGCGCTCGGGCCCGACGAGGACTTCTTTGACCACGCTGCGTAGCACTTTCTGGCGATCTTCGATTGTGGCAGTCTCGGCTGTGTCGCGGAGGCGGGCAAGGAAGCTCTCGAGGTTCTCGGCCAACTTGAGGTAGCTGTCCTGGTCGAGCATCTGCGCGTTGAGGCCGTCGACAGAACCTTGGAGGTTGGCCTGTTTGGCCCGCAGGTCAGGCATCCGGGCGCGCAGCTCGTCGAGGGTGAGGAGGTCCTCCTGGTAGGCCTGGACGAGACGGGCGATGGCTTTGGTCGCACGGGCCAGCTCCCGTTCGATCCGGCCGCGCTCGGACGTGGCTGGGTTGGCGGCTCGCATCTCGGTCAACCGGCGGTCGAGTTCTTGTTGGACGAGCGCGGGGTCGGCAAGCAGGGCGGTGACCTGTCCCCACACGACCTCGTCGAGGTAGTCGGCGCGGACTGGCTTGTTGTCACATACCCGGCCGCCTTCGTAGCGGTAGTCGTCGGAGCCGAGGCAGCGGTAGTAGTAGATCTTGGCCTTGGCGGTGCGGGTCGAGGTGCGGTAGTACGCGTAGCCGCAGCTCTGGCAGGCGGCGAGGCCCATGAGCAGGCTCGGCTCTTTGGTGTTGCGGGCAGAGAAGCGTTGGTTTTCGGCCAGCCGGCGCCCGGCGAGCTCAAAGGTGTTGTCGTCGACGATGGCGGGCACGGCGATGGTGATCCACTCTTCTTGGGGGCGGTCGTATTTGGCGTGGTGGCGGGAGACGGCTCGTCCTTGCAGCCGGGCCTTGCGGTTGATGGCTGGTCGCCGGTCGGTCGAGCCGGTCTTGGAGAACGCGGCCCGGCCGGCGTACGCGGGGTTGCGCAGCATCCCCCAGATGACGGAGCGGTCCCATCGGCTCTTGCCGGTGCGGGTCACGACGTTCTCGCCGGTCAGCCAGCGGGCCAGTTCGCCGATCGAGAGCTGGTCCTGGGTGTAACGCCGGAAGAGCTCGCGCACGATCTGGGCCTCGTCTTCGACGATCTCGTAACGAGCCTCGCTGGTGTCGGTGCGGCGGATGTAGCGGTAGCCGTAGGGGGCGCCGCCGAGCACGTTGATGATCCCGGCCCGAGCCCGAAAAGCCTTGCCGCGCCTGCTTCGTTCCGCGATTTGAGCGCGCTCGTACTCCGCGAACATTCCTTGGAACTGCAACAGCAACTCGTCTTCGGGGGTCTCGACCTTGCGGGCCTTGACGAAGCGGACCTCGGTGCCGTCCTTGTTGAGCTCGTCGATCAGCAACGTCTGGTAGGCGAGCTTGCGGGCCAGGCGGTCAGGCGAATAGCACACGATCACGTCGACGGGCACCTGGGCGGCCAGGTCCCGCAGTCGCTCCAGCGCGGGTCGGACCAAGGTGGCACCGGTGTAGCCCTCATCCGCGAAGACCCACCCGTCGGGAACCTCGAGCCCCCAGGACTGGGCGGCCTGATGGCACTCGACGATCTGCGAACCGATCGTCTGCTCCTCCTTCTGGCGCGCCCCGGACACTCGGGCGTAGATGGCGGCGGTCGTCATGGTCTCTCCTTCACCTGGCTGTAGGTGCACGAGCGGGTCGTGGTGTTGCTGCGAGCTGGTCGTCGCGCAGAAAGTCGCTCAGCACAACCAGGTCATCGCAGTGCGGGCACGGCCCGCCCGGCCCCAGTCGCCGGCACCACCGGTTGCACTCCTCGCATCGTTGCGAGCCGAGGTAGCGGACCTCGCAGTCCGGGCACTCATACACAGTGTCGGCCTTGGCAGGCTGGGCGGGCAGCGGTGCTGCACGTCTGCTCCGGAACGCCGCCTGCCTGCACGCGTCGGAGCACCATCGGCGGGAGCGTCCCGCCGGCAAAGGGCCGTCGCACGCGCCGCACGCTGCCGTTACGGAAACGTTACGCACGGGCGTACACCGCCTCAGGCCCTAAGCGCCGATCGGTCTTCGTCCGCCTCGGCGCCGATCGGCCAGAGCTCGGCCCGGGACACGCCGCCGGTGGGCGCTTGGCTGTGGTCATCACGATCGCTCCTCTGCGCGGTCCGGGACCGCCGTTCGGGCACGAGCATCCGGTACGCGTGGGCGAGCTCGCGGTCGGCCGACCGGTCAAAGACGAACTCGACGCTCACCTCGCGCTCAGCCATGGCCGCCGCGATGGTGGCGGTCCAAGAACTCCACCAACGCCTCGGACACCAGGGCCGAGATGCTCCCACCGGTGGCGTGTGCCGCCCGCCGCACCCGACGCGCCAGCTCGGCGGGCAGCTTCACCGTGAAGACGACCTTGCGACCCGGCACCTCCATGCTCCCCTCGTCCCGGGCGCGCTCCACATAGCGGCGGGCTTGGCGCTCCGACAGCCGGTGGCGACGAGCAAGGTCGCGCGTTGCGTCGATCACGCCCATCCCCGAGTCGAGCAGCTCCCTGGCGGTGTTGATCCGCCTCGCAACCTGATCGGCTCTCGCCCGACGACCATCTGGCATGACACTTAAACACTACTCTACGTGTCACGCTGAGTGGTGGACCTTCGGCGCGGCTTTGCGAACAGCTTCTCCCCGCGCCGATACGGCAACGCAACCTCGAACTCGAAGTTGCCTATTGCGTTGGGGGAGTCATTGCCGAGCC
>JAKACA010000302.1 GCA_021796455.1 Actinomycetes bacterium | reverse complement strand
CTCGTCTACGAAACCTCGCACCCCCTCCCGTTCGCGCTCGAGCGCCGCTTCCTTTGCGGTCCACTCGTCACGGGCCGGTGCGAAGGCCTCCTTGCCGGCGAGCACCGCACGAGCTTCCTCGAGCTCAGCGACGCCAGGAGTGCCATCGGTCAGTGCACGGATGATGCCGAGCGCGTCACGCTCCGCGTCGCGGCGACCTTCGTCCAGCCCGCCACGGTCCGAGCGGCCGTCTTCGTAGCCGGCGATCCCTTCGGCGAGCAGGTCGACGCGCTCTGCGACGACGAGCAGCGCCTCGTCGACGGTGATCGCACCGAGCTTCTCCTCGGCTGAGTGGAGCTGCTTGGCCGCGGTGGAGCGCTCTCGGGTCAGCTCGCCCCGGGCTTCAAGTGCTTGCCGGACGCGCTCGGCCCAGGAGGCTGGCGGGACGGGACCCTCGTCGAGAAGGCCGGCACGCTCCTCGATCTTCCTCGTCCGATCGCGAAGCGTCGGGAGGACGCCGCGCAAGGTGACGAGGCGTTCGTGGTCGCGCTCGGCGTCGCGACGCTGCGAGACGAGTCGTGCTTGCAGGGCGGTGGCCTTCTCGTGGTCCTTCAGCACCTCGGCGTAGTGGGAAGGCCGAACCGACAGCTCGGCCGCGCGCTTTCGGGCCTCGCCGTGCGCCTTCAGAGCGGTGTTCACCGTCCTCGTCGAAGGCCGGGGGCTGAACAGCGTCGTCGCCTCAGCATCGAGGCGATCCAGGACCGTTCCCAGCTCACGGACCCCGAGTCCGGCCGCGAACAGGGTCTCGCCGAGCACCCCGCCCCGAGCGAGGAGCTCGGCCGTGCCGCGCACGAGCTCGTCCCAGCCGAGCGTGAACATCGTCTCGAAGTCGGAGCGGCTCACCCCCTGGAGAAGCCCGGCCCACGTCGGTGCGCTCACTGGCTGGTTCGTGCCTGCCTCGACGAGAGGGTCCTTGTTGCGCTTGTAGCGGACAACCTCGAGCGTGGTGGCGTCCTCGGAGCGAAGGCGCGCTCCGATCTGCAGCTTGCTCATCGGGTGGACGAAGGCGTAGGTCGTCCGAAAATCGAAGTCGTAGAGCAGGTTCGAGACCGCGGCGCGAGCCGTCGTCTTGCCGGCCTCGTTCGGACCGTAGACGACCTGCAGCCCCGGTGAGGAAAGGTCGAGAGCGACATCGGTGAAGTTACCGAACGCGACGAGATCGAGGCGCTCAATGCGCATTCTCGATCTCCTCCCTGCTGAGCAACGTTGCGAGTAGCTCCGCGGCGTCGTCGAGTGCCAGCGCGATCTCCGCGTCGTCGAGCACGTCGCCAAGGTCGGCGCTGCTGGCCGCTCGCAGCTGGCTGCGGAGCGCGGCAAGAGAAGGAATCCGGGAGCCGTCACCCGATGCGAGCATCGAGACGTCAGCCTTCAGGTCTGCGAGCACCTGGCCGATCTCGCCTGCTACGCCGTCGGCCTCGAGGACAGGACGCCCCGTCAGCGGCGTCGTTGCTACGACGACCTTTTCGACCCAGACGTCGCGTCCGTCGAGCGAGAGCGACAGCGCCCGTACCTCGTTGGCGATCTCTTCGGACCTGGCTCGCAAGGGGCCGTTCAAGCTGCTCGGGCCAGCCAACTCCACTCGGACGGCGTACGTCATCGAACCAGTGGCGCTGAGACCAAGAAGCTCTTCGCGACAGCGTGCCAGGCATTCGTCGAGCGAGCGCGCTCCAGTGACATCGACCCGGCAGCGTTCCCAGCGGACAATGTCGAAGGTGAGCTGCTCAATGCTCGGCTCGTGGTCGACGAAGCTGACCAGGGTCGCGCCCTTGGGGCCGGTCTCGCGGATATGACGCCCCTGCAGGTTTCCTGGGAACACCACCATCGGGTCCTCGCACACGACCCGGTGGTCGTGCACGTGGCCGAGGGCCCAGTAGTCGTACCCCTTTGACCGAAGGCCGGTAAGGGCGCAAGGTGCGTAGGGGTCGTGGCCGAGCGAGCCGTCGAAGCAAGTGTGGAGCATCCCGATGTTCACAAGTCCCGGGTCTGCCTTCGGATAGGCGAGGGAGAGATCGGCCTCGATCGCCCGAGTCGCATAGCTCTGGCCGTGCACGGCGACGCCGAGGTCGGAGAAGACGTGGGTTTCGGGCTTGGTCGAGGACAGCACCGTCGTATTCGGCGGGAGGTGTAGTCGCCTGGTGAGCTGGCTCTCCGCGTCGTGGTTGCCGTACACGATGACGACGGGAATCCCCGCCTCGTGGAGCTCCGCGAGCTGGCTCACGACGAACAGCCCCGTGTTGTAGTCCCTCCAGCTCCCGTCGTAGAGGTCGCCCGCGAGCAGCAGGAGGTGGACCCGCCGATCGATCGCCTCGGAGACAAGGGCGCGCAGGGCAGTGCGGGTCGCCGCCCGGATCTCATCAACTGGCGCGCCGTCGTAGGCGACGAGACCGCGCATCGGGCTGTCGACGTGCAGGTCGGCAGCATGCAGCACCCGCAACTCGTCCATCTCGACACCTCCTCGGCCAGCCCCTTCCATGATGCCATTCGGGTGAGAGTGGATGGACCCAAAGGCCAAGTCGTCCCCAGCCGGTGGATCCGTGCGTATCAGCCAACAGGCTGGCCTTGAGGAAGCCGAGCGCATACTCGACGTTCTGGCTCCAGGGCGAGGCCGACGCCTACTTCGCCGCGGCGAGGTCCTGGACCACGATCGGTGGTAGAGCACGATCGTCGCGCGGATTGCTTGATCGCCCTCCTCCTGCGACAGTCCGAGCATCTATGCGACCGGCCGGGTAGCCCCCAGATACCGATCCGTACCCCAGCTGCTGCCGACCGTGGTCGGGAAAGCCCCGATGCGGACTTGGGCGCCGGTGTGGGGGGCGTCGATCATCTCACCGGCAGGGTTGACCACAATGCCGACGTGGGTGACGTCGCTGGTTGAGCTTCCGAAGAAGACGAGGTCGCCGGGTTCGAGCACTTGGCCCGGAGGGACGTGGGGGCCGGCGTCGTACTGGGCTTGGG
>JAKACA010000065.1 GCA_021796455.1 Actinomycetes bacterium | reverse complement strand
ACACGACGGCGAACTGCATCAGCAATCCGGGGTCCTGCGCCAACAACGCGCCGTGACAGCTCGCTCGTCACGTGTCCTGCCATGCCGGACTTGGACTTACAGCCGGCATGGCAGGCTTGGCCGACCCGTCCCGTCGCCTACGTAGAGCGTCGTCGCCTACGAGGACGTCGCCCCCTATGAGGACATCGGACCCGAGTCCCCTCGTCAAAATAAATCTTTCTAGGCAGGAAAGCCCCTGGTCACAGGGGCTTGTTCGCGTCTGGTGGGCGTCAGAAACGCCCGCCCGGAAGAGATAGGTCGAGACACGGCTATGTCCGGCACGCCAGAATTGGTCCATGCCGAACGCTCATCTACCGACCGAGCACTACTGGACAGTGCCCGCTCGTCCTCCTGCGCGGCGTGTTCTTCCTCTCCTCGCTCCAGTCCTCGCCGCCCCGACTCGCGAATGCCCAGGTCAAGGCCCTGAGAAAAAGCACCCGAGTTGTGGTTGGGTTTCTTCCCGTCTCGGGGAGTACGGACCAAAGCCGGACCGTCCGGCCAACAGAAGGGACCTGAGATGAAGGATACCCCCCGCCCCCGCGCTATTTACCCCGGCTTGCCCGGCAACGACGCGCCGATCAACGCGGCGCTCCGTCGCCTCGAGTCAGGAGATGAGACAGGATTCGACGCCGTGGTCCGGCTGATCAAGGCCGAGGTTCCCTCGACGCTGCGCCGGGTCCTACATCGCACTCCGACGGAGTTCGAGATCGACGACGCGCGCTCCGGCGCGTGGGCGAACCTCTGTGAGCAGCTGTGCTTAGCGGAACCGAGAGCTGCCTTTTTCAAGAAAGTCAACAGCGGCAGTGCCCCGCCCAGCCAGGTCCTGCGCGGGGATGTCATGAGAGCGGCGATCCGGGCGCTGTTCCCCGACCTCGACTCCAAAATCGCCCGGATCATCCGCTGTGCTGCCAGGCACCAGATCGATGATCGCTGGGTCTTCTTGTACGCCTTCGAGGTCGGGTGCTTTCCCGACGGCACGCCGGTACCGACGGGACTCTGCCGCGCACTGATCCACCAGGCGTTCGACCAAATCCAGCAGCCACCCGTCTGTCTCAACTCCCCTATCGACAGCGAGTCGGAGACGACCTTTGGCGACCTGGTCGCCGACGGCGAGCGGACCCCCAAGACCGGCCGACCCTAGACCCCCTTGGGCAGCAATCCCTGCCCCACTCGCACGGAATTGCAAACGCTTCGCCAAGTACCAAGCATGGAAGATCCTCAGACGCACTCTTTCGGCATTCGCCCTCGGCGGGGGCTTGTGCTCGGGCTCGGGGGCTTGGAACTACTGGTGGCCGCTGTCGGCCTCGCCGCCGCCTTCGTCATCCTGCTCCTTGTCTCTCTCCCCCTCGCCCTGCTCATAGCGATCGTGGTCGCGATCGTGGCCTTCCCCTTCAGACCCCGCTCTGGCGCACGCATCCTCTCCGACGCCGGATCCTTCTGGCTCCGTGGCCTCCGGGTCGGCCATAGTCAGCACGTCACACCGGCCGCCGCCATGGGAGTGATCGACGCGGTCGGACCTGGCCGCATCCGCTGGGCGGTCGGCGATGTCACCAACCAGATCTGCCGGGTCTGGCTGTCCCTCACGGCGGGCGAGTTCGCCTTGCTGGACCCAGGCGAGCGTGACCAGGTGCTGGCACGCTGGGCAGGCGTCCTGGCCGGGCTCTGCCGCGACGAGAGCGGGATTGAACGCGTCAGATGGTCTGCCATCGCGGCCCCGGCAGCGCTGGGCGGTCCCGAATCCTGGCTGGCACGGCACGGCTCGGGCGATCCCGACGCCATCGCCGACTACAGCGGGCTCCTAGCGACCCTTGCAGCCTCCGCCCGCTCGCACACCGTGGTCATCTCCCTCGATGTCCGCGCCCAGACAGGCTCCGACGACCGCCTCGAGACGGTGCTCGCCGAGGCGGACCATCTCCGCTCAGCTCTTGCTCGCGCCGGGATCACAGCCACCCCGCTGTCCTCGATATCGGTTGGCTTCCTGGCCGAGTCGCTCGGCCACCCACTCGCGGCCGAAGCTCGAGCCCTTGCCGAGATGGACGGCGCCTACTCCCGTCCCGAGGCCGCGGTCGCAGTCAGTGAGAGCGCTCTTCGTCTCCGCCTTGGCACTCAGCACGCGACTGTGCTCGCTATAGATGAATGGCCCCGCCAGCATGTGACAGGCGAATTCCTCTCGACCTTGCTCACCGAGCGCTGCCCCGGCACACGGGTCCTCACTGTCGATATGGTCCCGCGCCCTCCCGACAAGGCACTGCGCGAGGCTGAGCACCACCGCACGTCGCTCACCGCCGAAGAGGCTCAAAAGTCGAAGGTAGGCTTTGACCTGAAAGCCCGGACCTCGGCCGAGTTCGACCAGGTAGCCCAGCGCGAGGCCGAGATCCTCGCCGGACACCAGGTCCTGCGCTTCACTGGCACGATCGCCCTCCTCGCCTCGTCACCGTCTGATCTCGAGCGGTCACTGCGTGCGACATACCAGGCGGCCTCCTCGGCCTTCTTGCGCCTACGCAAGCTTCCTCACCGACAACTGGCAGCACTCGCGTCGGCTCTCCCCGTCCCGGTGGTCCCGCCGCCCCCATCGCCTCTGCCGCTTCTCCGACCCGCGCCCGTCATCGACGCCTCGGAGGCAACGACCCTCCACCTACGAGCCGTGTACCCCCTCCAGGCATCTCAACCCCTCCCGCCTGAGGGTCCCGCTATCGGCTGGGACCGCCTGTCCGGTGAGCCCGGATGCCTCGATCCGTGGGCCCTGTACGCCCGCCACATCGTCACCTCCCCTTCGATGCTGGTGCTCGGGGAGGTCGGCAAGGGGAAGTCGTCCTTTGTGAAGGCCTTTCTCACACGCCAGGCGCTCTTCTCTAGGCAGATCTTCGTGATCGACCCGAAGGGGGAGTACGCGGCGCTTGCCGACCAGATTGGGCTGGACCTGATCTGCCTTGCTCCAGGAGGCGAACTCCGTCTCAACCCCCTCGACGTAGGTCCGGTAGATCTCGAGGACCCCGCCCCGACGTTGCGAGCACGGAGCCGGACCGCGTCGGCCCTCGCGACCGCTCTGCTAGGCCGTGAGCTCGTCGCGGCTGAACGAGCAGCGATCGAGGCCGCGCTCGAGCGTCTTGGCGAGGTCATGTTGCCGACCGCCGTCATCCTCGACGATCCGTCTATGGCTCAGCCCATCCTCGACGATCTGGTGTCTCTGCTCCTCGATCCTGTCCCGGAGATGGCGGCCACGCTCTCGACGACTACCGACGAGATACGCCGCACCGCCCGAGACCTCGCTCTGGCACTGCGGAGCTTGACGGCCGGGGACCTCGCGGGGATGTTCAACGGATACGGCAATGTCTCGATCGACTGGGCTGGTCCTGGTGCTGTCGTCGATCTCAGCGCTGCGTATGCAATCCCTGACGCGCTCGGTCCCATCCTTGTCGCGGCGACCTCGTGGCTCTCGCAACACCTCGCTCAAGCAAGCGAGGTTCGCAGGATCGTGGTGGTGGACGAGGCCTGGGCCGTCCTTAAGAACAGCATTGCCTGGCTGGCATCGACGATCAAGCTCGCACGGTCCCTGGGCGTCTGTGTCCTCATGGTCGTCCATCGGCTCTCAGACCTCTCAGCAGTCGGCGACGACGCGTCCGAAGTCGCCAAGCGCTCCCAGGGTCTGCTCTCAGACACCGAGATCCGCATCATGTTCGCCTTGCAGCCCGCCGAGATCCCCCTCGCACAGAGGGTGCTCGGCCTGACCTTGGCGGAGGCATCCCTGTTGCGAGATCTCGATCGCGGCTGTGCCTTGTGGCAGATCGGCCAGCACCAAAGGGCGCTCGTCGACGTGGAGCTCACAGAAGCAGATCTGGTGGTCACCGACACCGATGCGGCGATGCGCGCATGAAATTGCATTCGCTTCGCCAAGGACTAGATAGGCGAGCAACCTGCCCGCCTATGAAGGAACAGGGAGGTCAGAAATGACTCGTCATATTCACCCCACCGCCGCAGTGGTCCATGCGCACATCGTTCTGGCACGCGCCATCGAAGGCTCGTTGCCGATCCCATCTGTGCCCGCGACTCCGATCCCCGGCACGAACACCCTCACCGGCCTCGCGAACGGGTTGGTGATCGTTGGTCTGATCGCATGCTTCCTCGGCCTCGTGATCTCGGTGATCTCGATGGCCATCGGCGGTCACACACAAAACGCCCGCCTGGCCGAGCGGGGCCGCTCCGGGCTCATCGCCAGTTTGCTCGGTGCCGCGGTCCTGGGCGCAGCGATGGCGATCTTGCAGTTCGCATTCGCAACCGGCGGCCACATCTCGTGACCGCTCTCGCCCCGTCGCCCGCGCCCTAGGAGGAGCCCCATGTTGATCAAGCCGCATGTCGCCGGCCCGCCGTCGGGCGGTTGTGTCCCCAGCCCGCACCACCCGTGTGCCCCAGCCACAGTCACGGTCCCCGGCGGCGGAGGCGGCTTCTCACTCGATCCCGTCACCCTCTTGTCCAATGCAGTGAGGGACGGGGTGAACACGACGCTGAGCTTCTTCTCCAACAACCTGCCCGGGATGCTGCACATCAACATCGGCCGATCTTTCGACTCGATCTACGTGCCGATGCTCGTGCTCTCAGGCATCATCGCTCTCGGCGCACTGTCTGTCTCGGCCGGCTGGGGTGCGGTAAAGGGCGACCCGCGCCATGTCGGCCTGACGCTCACCCGCGTCTTCTTTGGCATCGTGGGCGCCTTCGCGCTCGCTCTTGCCGTGCCACTCGCCCGCTCTGCCGTGCCTGGCATGAGCCAGGCGATCATCTGGGGACTCACTGGCTCGCGCCATGGCCTGTCCGGTCTGACAGACAAGCTCAGTGTGGTGACGACCGCCGGCATTGCCTCGGGCGTCGTCTCGGCGATCATGGTGATAGTCCTCGGCACGATTGTGATTCTGGGCATCATCATGTGCTTCTGCGCCCTGGTCGTCGCCAACGCACTCTCCTACATCTTGGTGCTTTTCGCCCCTCTTGCATTCGTGCTGAGCACCCGCGCTTCCAGGAGGCTCTTGGAGGTCCTCTTGGCGGCGATCATGACACCGTTCCTAATCGTGTCGGTGATGGCACTGGGAATTGCCGTGGCGAATGACGGCCCATCCTCGCTCCAGGGAGCAGTCGGCGGGTCAATAGAAGGGGCAGTGATCTTCATTCTCGCAGCCGTATCGCCCATGGCCTTGCTGCGCCTCATCCCAATCGTCGGCGCTCACCTCGGTGCATCCCATGACGCGGCCTCAAGTCTGATCAACAAGGGGAAATCGGCGCTGAGTCCCTCGCAGCAGGCGCTGCGTAACAAGATGTCGTCGCGCTCGACCCCGAGCTCATCTTCCTCGAAGAGCAAGCCGACCCCCTCCCCGAAGACCCCCACCGCCACCTCCACCGGCGGGTCATCTACAGCCGCGGCCACCTCGTCAGGAAGCTCAGCCGCAGGCGCTTCGAGCGCCGCCCTCGCCGCTGCTCCAGTCACGGCGGGAGCAAGCCTCGCCATAGCGGCCGGGCTTACTGCGATGAAGGCGATCAAGTCCGGTGCTCAGGCACCAGGTAAGGCGGCCATCTCTGCCTCCGGCACCTACGGTGGCGGCTCCCTCGGATCTGGTCCAGGTTCGGACCCGGCCGTCGGGGGTGGGCCATCTCGTCCCGCTCTGCCACCAGCGGGCGGCTCTTCAGGTGGGTCGTCGTCCCCCGGCACACCTCGCCCGTCCTCGGGCAGTGGTAGCTCGACGTCGTCACCTACAGGCACACCTCGCCCTTCGTCAGGCGCAGCCGGCGCCCATCGCCCCCCGTCGGGCTCTGTCGGCTCAGGTGGCCCCCCACGCTCGTTCTCGTCCTCGTTCCCGGCAGCCGGCGGTAGATCGTCGCCGTCGGGCTCCGGCGGCTCAGGTGGATCGTCGTCCGGCACTCCCCACTCGTCCTCAGGAAACAGCACCCGTCCGCCGTCGCAGCCATCCCAGCCCGGCTCAAAGCCCCAGTCCCTACCAAGCAAACCGCCGTCTTCGACGAGTAGACCTTCGGCCTCGCCTAGTTCCCCGCCGAAACCAGCAACGACACCGACGACGCCTTCCGCCGCGCCATCAAAGCCGTCTGTGCCACCGAGCAAGCCCCCATCTGCAACCTCGACAACGCCGCGGCCCCCACCGGCGCCAGCGTCCCAGCCAATCGGTCGTGCCCCGGCCTCCTACCCGGCGGGGCCCGCTCCCGCCGCGCGCCCCGCCGGTCGAGCGCCAGCGAGCCTGCCAAAAACTCGAGCCCCGGCCAGCTACCACCCCGACCACGCTCCTGCCTCCCGGCCGATCTTCGGTCCGCCTGTCCCACCGCCCCGCCCGCCCGGTGGTGATGAGGAATGACCAGTCACCGCTCGCTCGCCATCGCGACCGTCACCCTCGTCGTCGTGTCGGCGGCAGTGGCCGTCGCCGTGGTCCGCTCGCCCGGCCGAACGACAACCGCCCTCGGCCGCATCCTCGGAACGCACCCGACCACGACATCGCGACCCCCCGCCCCCTCCCCCCTGGTGGCAGACGGGATCGCCGCGGCATCTGCCTGCCGGCTGCTCGTGTTTGACATCAACAACCGGTCTTGGTCGCGCCCGGTGACTCTTCCAGCCCTCGAAACGGTCGCCTCGCAGTCGATCGCCGTCGCGGCGGCCCGCTCGCTCGCACTCACACCCGCTCAGCTCGCCGAGCATTGGCAGGTCAATGCCACCGTAGGTGCCGTCCTCGAGTCGGTGTCCTCTCGTCAGGCCGATGTCGCCTGGGCGAGCAAGGCGTCGCTGCCCATCGGCGGTCACGACGTGCTGACAGAGCAGGAGGGGACGTGCACGGTCCGTCGCCTCTCACGGGGCTGGCGTGTCACCGGCCTCACCCTCGCCGGGATGTCCGGGCCATGAAGGGCTCGCGGGTAGCCCTGGGCGTCGGTGGCCTCGCGGCCGGTGCGGTCCTGGCCATCCCCATCGCCGCCATCGTGCTTCTCGGCTCGGTCTTCGGCGGCCTGGGCACGCCACCCCCGTCGCCTCTTCCGGCCCCAACCGGCCCGAGCGCCACTGGACAGCCACCGTCGAGCATCGTCGCACTCGACGAAGCGGTGACGACATCGACGCCGCCGATGGAGCCGTGCAGCGTGCCGGCCGCTCTCTTGCTCGGACAGCAAGAAGCCGAATCGGGCTGGACATCGACGGCCGTGTCGCCTGCCGGTGCAGAGGGACTCAGCCAGTTCGAGCCCGGCACCTTTACCGCCTACGACGCCCCGTCGCCTCCTGGTGGTGTGGTCCCACCGACCCCGTTCGATCCGGTCGACGCCGCGTACGCGGAGGCTCGGATGCTGTGCTCAGACGGAGTGCTCACCAACCTGGCAGCGGCGCTCACGATCTACAATTGCGGGTCCAACTCCCCTGTCTGCCAGGGCCTTGCCGCGGGCTACGTGATGAGCGTGGAGGGGTACGCCTCGGCCATCGCCGGGAACCTCAACCTGCCCGGAGGCGGACTATGACCCTCGCCACTGTTCTTGCGTCGGCCAAGAGCGCCGGGCGCTTTGTACGACACGCCGATGTAGCGGCCACACCGCCCGCCTGGATCGGCGGCGGGACCTATTGCGACGTTGCGACCACGAGGGTGATCACTCACAGGCGGTGGGGCACGACGACGTTCTGCGACCTCTCCATCCCGCTTGAGGTTTTCGCCAACGAGACCGGGTTGATACGCCTCGCTCTCGCACTCGGCGAGATCTCTGAGTCCGCACACGTCCAGCTCCTGCTCGACCCCGCCCGAGCGCCATATGCTCCTCCCCGCCAAATAGCCGTCATCCGCACGCCCAACCCCGACCCGGCATCGATGACACGGGTCTACAAGTCCGCTCGCGACACTCTCGACCCGCTGCTCCGAGCGCCGCTCAGCCCCGAGGTCGTCCGTGAGCTGTTATCACTGCGAGCACCGCCCGCCGCGACCTGGGACCAGACGATCGATCCCGAGACACGCGGGCCCCTGGTCGTCTCCGTCGCCCGTCACGCCGACACGGCATCGGGATGTCTCGCCCTCGCCGCAGTGCTCCTGGCGTCGGACGACCCTCCCCCTCGCATGTCGGTCCACGTCGCTCTCGGGGGCAAAGCGACGCTCCTCCTTGGCAGCTCCCCAGATCCAGACCTGCCTGCACGATCCCTCCGCCTCGGTCCGCCCCGCCCGGACGTTGAGGTCCTCGCCGGCAGGCAGGATGCCGGGCTCATCGGCCTGCAACCCCTCGCCCGCTCGCCGATGGAGGCACGCAAGTGACACCTCGCCGCGTCCCACTCCCCGCCGTCCTCGAGGCTGCCTCACTGCACTTGACATCGCTTGGTGACGTGGCCGTCACCGCCGAGGTGGAGTCGGCCCACGGTCGCCGCCTCGGCCTGATCGCCGGCCGGTCTCGCGTCGTCGTCACGCTTCCTCCTGGTCGCTTCCCACCCGTCGTCGAACCCGGCCGCTCTGTCGTAGTCACCGGCATACTCACGGTCGGAGAGTCCGGCACCCTCCTTCTCCGTGCGAGTGATGTCGCTGTAGTAGGGCTCGGATCGCTTGCGAGCGAGCACGCTCGTATCGAGAGCCTCATAGCGACCGAGCGCCTCGCCGAGAGGCAGAGAGCAATGGTCGCCGCCCGCCTCGCCTCTATCCTCGTGCTCGCGCCAGAGGGCGACGGCGCTGGGGACTTGGTGTCGATCCTTGGTCGTGACCGACCCGACATCGACGTCACCTTCCTAGCTGCTTCGACCCCTTCCTCGATTGCCCGTGCACTTACTCGCCCCTCCGCTGACCTCGTTGTGATCACTCGCGGTGGGGGACCGGGAGCTACCTCTGTCACCGACACCGAGACGGTGGTACGAGCCGTCGCGACCTGTCCAAGACCCGTCCTGATGGCAGTTGGGCACTCTCGTGACCACCCTCTTGCCGAGCTCGTCGCCTGGCGCGCAGTCGAGACACCGACCGCTGCGGCCGAGCTGGTCCTGTCGATGCTCACGGAATTGCAAGTCCTTCGCCAAGAAGAGGTATGACCCTGATGACTTCCCGCTCCCGCACTCCGACCATGGCGCTCTTGGCCGAGGCAGCGCTCGTCAATGCGATAGCTCTGCTTGTTCTAAAGCGCCTGGCCGCACATCCCCTCCCCACTCTCGTCGTCTTCGCCCTAGCGATGGCGGTCACCGTCACCGTCTTCGCCCGCCTCATCGCACGGGGCTTTCGACGCGTCACGACCCGCCCGACCTATCGAGACCAGGAGGAAGGACAATGACGAATCACTGGACAGCAACCCTTCGTGAGATGGCCGCACTGCTTGGCCTCCTTGCCATCGTAACCTTCTACCTGAACACCTTCATCCACCCGCATCCCTTGCTGTTGATCGCCTTTGCCTCTGGCTGTGCTGTGGCCAGTGCTGTCGCAGCGGTCGCCCGTCTCCTGTTCCTCCTCGTCCCTGCCCTCCGCCTCTCTCTACAGGAGTCACGCCAATGAATCGCCCGCCATGGTCCGTGGCCGTCTCCACCGCCCTCATCACCCTCTCCCTGCTCACGACGACCGTCGCGGCGCTCGACCTTGCTCACCTGGGCAACGTGAGAGATGTGCCCGCCGTCCTTCCTCCAGCGCTCTTCCTCGCGGTACTCGCGTCGTTCGTGGCGGCCTCCCGCCTCCTCGTCGCCCTCGGCCGCACTATCCATCCATCAGAAAAGCCGGAAAAGGAGCTCCCTCAGTGAAAGACCGTCCTGTCGTCCTGTTCCTCATCTCGATCACGGTGTCAGTAGCGCTGTTGGTCGTTGGCCTCGGCCCCCTGTCCGCGATCGGCGACGATCCGACGGGGACCTTGGCCGCAACGGCTGTTTTCGCTGCTCTTACGGTGGCCACAGGAGCTCGCATCGTCGTCCTCCTGCGCCGACACCCTGCCGCCTCGAGACAGGACACCCCCTGATGGCCGGCCAGGCGGGGACGGAACATCCAGTCGATACCTGGATCGCCGCTGCCGCCGTAGCAGTCGTCGTCTGTGCGGCACTGCTATCTGGCGTGGCCGAGGTCGCCGGGGTCCTGTTTGGCGCTGGTCCCCTCCCTCACGTCACGGCCGGCATCGCTCTCGGCGCGATCTTCGGCGTGTTCAAGCACCTCTCCGATCCTCGCCTCGCCTGGCCGCTCGTTGATCAAAGGGCACTACCTGGCGCGCCCGGCTACTACACGGCGCTGCTGCTCGTGCTCGGACTCTGCGGCCTAGTCTTCTGGGCCGGTTGGGCGCTGTGGGACCACCACGGACACTTGTTCAAGGCTGGCCCTCAGCGCCAGAAGCCCCTCGTCGAGCGGAAGGCCCTCGCCGCGCACATGGGCTCCGAGCACGTCAGGTCGCGCTCAAGCCAGCTCCGCCCCGCTCTCGAACGAACCAAGGACATGACCGCGCATGGCGTCTACCTCGGCCGCTCGGTCGACCATGGCGTGCAAATCTATGCGACCTGGGAGGACTCGGTGCTCGTGTGGGGACCGCCCCGATCGGGCAAGTCCTCGAGCCTTATCATCCCTGGTGTCATCGAGTCACCGGGACCGTGTGTGGTCACAAGCACCCGACCGGACGTTCTGCGTGCAACACAAGGCCTGCGGGCCCGCAACGGCGATATCGCCGTGTTCGACCCTGCCGGACTCGCACCCGGCACGCCAACCCTGCGCTGGGATCCGGTAGCAGGTTGCGAGGACCCGGCGACAGCGATCCGCCGTGCCGGCGGCTTCCTCTCGGGCGGCGCGGCGAACGCGCAGGAGCAGTTCTGGCATGACAAGGGAGAGATGATCCTGCGCTGCATGCTGCACGCGGCAGCACTCGACGGCCGTACCATCGCCGACGTCCGCTCCTGGATGGCGAACGTCTCCGAGCGCGCTCCCGACCGCATCTTGTCCTCGCACCCCGATGCCGCGCCAGGCTGGGGCGACGAGCTCTCCGGTGAGAAGGCCGGAGCCCAAGTCACCCTCGGCGGAATTATGAGTCACGCCTCAAAGTCACTGGTGTGCTTCGCCCTGCCCCAGGTCCTCGCCGCGTGCTCGCCTCCGAAAGGCACCGGCTGGGACCCGATTTCCTTCCTAGCCGCTCCGAACACGCTGTTTGCACTGGGTTCCGAAGCCGCGTCCGCTAACACGGCCCCGCTGCTCTCGACACTGATTGGTGAAGTCGCCGACGCTGCACGTCAACGAGCCGCCACCTCCCCAAGTGGTCGTCTCGACCCGCCCGTGTGCCTGTGGCTGGACGAAGTGTGCAACATCGCCCCGCTCCACGACCTGCCGTCACTGGTGTCATCCGGCGGCGGAGACGGCATCGTGACCGTGCCTGTCATCCAGGCCCTCAGCCAGGCGAGGTCCCGATGGGGTGATGGCAACGCGCAGACGATCAAGTCCGCGGCCACGGTACGTATCGTCCTGCCTGGCGTCGACGACGCCAACGATCTGCGCGAGATCTGTGCTCTCGCGGGCGAGGTCGACGTCGAGCAGGTCTCGACGTCGAGCGGACTCGGCGGCACGTCCCGGTCCGTCTCAATGCAGCGCCGTCCCGCACTCACACCCGACCAGGTCCGCTCGCTCCCGCTCGGCCACGCCTGGGTGATCGGCAGGACGCTCGCACCAGTCGAGGTCGAGCTCTCACCGTGGATGAAGCGCCCCTACGCAGACGAGATCCGCTCCGCCCTTGGTACCTCACCGTCGGTGAAGAGACGGAAGTGGTCGCTACTCAAGCGTGTCCCCCGCCAAGGAGACGTAGGAGCCGCACTCATCAAAGGAGACCAGTCATGACCGCCACCCCTGACCGCAACGTAACGATGCCATGTGACCAGGTACTTTGCGAGCCGCGCGACCGGAAAAAGTAACGCGGCATCACTTTTCTTGACTCATCACGCCTACGTCCACCACATCGGGCCTCGCCATCCGAGCCGTGGAGGCCTTCGACGCGTACGAGAGCGGCATCAAGCTCACCGGTGCCGAGCTTGTCGCAGTCCCCCTCGCCCGTCACGAATTCCACCTCGACCGGAACTACACGATCGCTCCATCAAATTCTCCGTGAGTCCTTGTCCCCCCGAGGCAAGCCAGCAGCGAGCTTGGGCAAACATAATAAATGCGCCCTGAGCAAAACCGGCGGGCTGCGGCGCCTTGGCGCTCTTGTTGGTCCTCATCTTTCACCCGAGCCTCACGCGTATTGTTTCAGCGATACGTTCGACAGAGGGAAGGGCCAAGTCCTCGAGCTCGGCAGCCGCCGGCAATGGCACATGCGGCGTGGTGATCCGCACTATCGGGCCGTCAAGATCGTAGAAGCACTCGTCCGCGACGATAGATGCAAGTTCGGCACCCCATCCACACAGCCTCGGGTTCTCCTCGACGGTGAAAAGGTGGCTCGTAGCCGCGACGGAGGAAGCGACGGTAGTGACGTCGAGCGGGACGAGGCTACGCAGGTCTATGACAGTCACCTCTATGCCACCGCCTGCAAGATCCTCAGCCGCCTCCAGTGCCCGGGGCACCATGGCCGCGAGCGCGACGACGGTGGCATCACCCCCCGCACGCAACACCTTTGCCTTTCCGAGCTGGTCGAGCAGCTCACCGTCGGCGACGTCCTCTTTCGTCGCATAGAGCGACTTGTGCTCGAAGAACAGCACCGGATCGGGGTCGCGGATGGCCGCCGCGAGCAGGCCGACCACGTCGGCCGGAGTCGACGGCGCGACTACCTTCAGTCCCGGGATCGCCATCGCCCAGTTCTCTACGCTCTGGGAGTGCTGGGCGCCGAAGCGACTGCCACCACCGTTGCCGGAGCGGATCACGAGCGGCAGCGTTATCTGGCCATCTGTCATGTAGCGGGTCTTCGCGATCTGGGTCGCGACGATGTCCCAGCAGACGGCGAAGAAGTCCGAGAACATGATCTCCGCGATGGGGCGCAGCCCCGTCATGGCGGCTCCCATCGCGGCGCCGATGATCGCCTGCTCGGCGATCGGGGTGTCGCGGACGCGGGTAGGCCCGAATTGCTCGAGGAGGCCGACAGTGGCCTTGAAGGCACCGCCAGCGGCGGCGATGTCCTCTCCGAGGAAGATGACCGTGGGATCGCGCTCCATCTCCTGGGCGATGCCGCGCGCCACGGCATTACGGTAGGTCAGTTCCGCCATGTGGCACCTCCGTCGGCAAAGACGTCCTTTTCTACCAGCGAGGGATCCGGCGGCGGCGATGCCGTGGAACGCTCTGTCGCATCGACGACCTCCGCTGTCGCCTCAGCTTCGACGAGCTCGATCCCCGCGACTGCCAAGCCCGCATCCACCAGTCGTGCTCGGTAGGAGGTGACAGGGTCTCGCTCCAACCAGGCGGCGACCTCGTCGTCCGGGCGGTACTTGCCCGGATCGGCCCGGGAGTGGCCGCCGTGGCGGTAGGTGAGCGCCTCGACCATGCTCGGACCGCCCCCAGATCGTGCCTGGTCGAGCAGCTCGTTCGCTGTCGAGTAGACGACGTCGGCATCGTTGCCGTCGATCACGAGCGGCTCGAGACCGTAGGCGGCCGCACGATCGGCTGCGGGGCGAGCGACAGCTGTGACCGCGGCGATCGGGGTGTACTCCATGTAGAGGTTGTTCTCGCATACGAACACGACCGGCAGCTTCCACACTGCCGCGAGATTGAGAGCTTCGTGGAAGGCCCCGATGTTCGTCGCGCCATCGCCGAAGAAGCACACTGCGACCTGGCCGCTCTCGCGGTACTGGGCCGAAAGGGCGGCGCCGACCGCGATGGGCAGGTGCGCTCCGACGATCGCGTACGAGCCCATCATGTGGTGCTCGACGCTCGTAAGGTGCATCGAGCCGCCCTTGCCGGACATGAGGCCGCAGGCGCGCCCCATGAGCTCGCCCATGACAGGAGTCATAGGTACACCGCGGGCAAGGGTGTGGGCATGTCCGCGGTAGGTGGCGAAGCTCCAGTCGTCGTGGTGCATGGCCAACCCGAAACCTGCCGCGACAGCCTCCTGGCCGAGCGAGAGGTGGCTCGTCCCCTTCACGAGGCCTGAGAGGAAAAGGTCATACGCACGCTTCTCGAAGCTGCGGATCCTGTACATCATGCGGTACAGCTCGAGACGCGTCTCGGGCGAGGGCGGCTCACACGCTGGCACGGCGGTGGCTCTAGTCACTTCTGTCATCGTTCACCTGTTTCATAACCCGAAGACACTGGAACCCGGGCACGACAAAACAGGATCGGGGCAAATTCCCGAGGTGCGCATGCGGACCGGTTGTGGACAATCCACGGCGCTCGCCCCAGTTTTCATCCGTTGTGCGCGTCCCCGCAAGGGGCCGGGGGCTGACATGAAAAAGAGATTCTAACTAGTAGCAGGACGTGGGCGCGCGCGTCCGGGGTGCGAGGCGGAGCCCGGAAGCTTGTCGGTTCAGGCCGCGGGGTTGAGGGTGACGCTGTGGTCGAGGACCTGCAACTGGCGGGCGAGGTCGCGGGTACGGCGGTTGGTGTCGATGTGCTTCCCGTAGTAGTCCGAGCCGAGGCGATGAAGCAGGCGGCCGGCTCCGCGACCAGGTACCAGGCGATGACGAGGATGGAGTGGGCGACTGCGACGAAAGCGCGCAGCTTGCCCCGGTGTCGCACGAGGCGTTGGTACCTCTCGCGCAAGAAAGTGCTGCTCCTCGCCGCGGCTGGCACTGCTTCACCGAGCACGCCGTCTAGGTAGGGGTTGCCCATGTCGGCCTTGCCTGAGCGGCTCCCCTGACCGCACTGGATCGTGCGGGGTGAGAGCTGGGCCCAGGAAAGGAGGCAAGTTGGCCCGCTGTCGGGAACTGGCCCATGTCGAGGCCGTAGACGTAGGCACGATCGCCGATGCCGGTGATCTCGTCAGGCGCTTAACGACCGACACGGCATCTGGTGTGTCGTGAGGAGCGCTCTCACGAGGACCCGGACCGTCATCGGTGTCTGCTGGCTTTGCCCCTGGGAGATCGACGATCAGGAGGCCTGGTGTCAGCAACAGCGAGCCAGAACTGCTTGACAGGCACCCGAACCGGTCATACCATATGACCACCTGGCCGTTGCGTGTGGAGCGTCGGCAAAGGGGGCACTAGGCCCAAAGGGGGAAGGGAGACCCACATGAACACGCAGGTAGAAGGCTTCGGGGAACGCAAATACGGTCGGCGGGAAGTACTCGGGGCTGGGCTTGCGGTTGGAGCTGGCCTCTTTGCCGCGCATGCCCTGCCCGAACGAATCGTCCGAAGCGAGGCAGCCAAGGACTTCAAGGCAGCGTCGGGCCCATGGAAGTACGCAGTGGTACCCCCTGTTGTCAATCCGTTCTACCTTCCATTTCCTGGAGCGATCAAGGCAGCAGAGGCCAAATTCAAGACCGGCCCGATCGCGTACGAGTTTCCAAGCGCGTTCACACAGGACGCGGAGAACATCATTGTGGACGGCCTTGCGGCGAGGGGCTACAACCTCATGGCCATCCAGCCGGCTGACCCTGTTGCGGGCAACGCCACAATTAAGCGCCTCGTCTCAGACAGGATAAAGGTTGTTTGCTTCGGCGCCCCACCAGCGCGACCTTCTGATGCCGTCTTCGCTCTTGCCACAGATGTGGAAACTGCAGCCTACTTCGCGGCTGTCCAGACGATAAAGCTCATCGGCGGCAAGGGAAACCTTGTCCACTTCAGCGGCGACGTCTCTGATGCAAATACTGCACCTCGGATCAGAGGAGTAAACAAGGCCGTTGCGGCGACCCACGGTCGGGTGAGGCTCCTAGAGACGATTACGAATGACGATAGCCCCAGTTCTGCGACGACTGCCGTGGCTGACGTCTTTGCCGCACACGGAAAAGCGATCAACGGTATCGTCTGCACCGCATACAACCCCGCAGCTGCAGTATCAAAACATCTACAACTGACCGATAACCACAAGATAAAGTGTGTAGGGATTGACACGGCAACCGACACAATTGATGCCATAAAGAGCGGATACCTGGCTGGCTCAGTGATCCAGAACCCTTATGGCATGTGCTATCTTTCTATTTACTCTCTGAAGCTACTCTCTGAAGGCTACACCTGGAAGAAGAGTTCCCCGTTCTTTGTGGACTCCGGGACCGCATTTGTCGA
>JAKACA010000301.1 GCA_021796455.1 Actinomycetes bacterium | reverse complement strand
GCCGGAGCTCCCAGATGCACGAGCATCGAGAGCCCCGTTATCACCCAGCCGACGAGAGGGGCGGCTTTCTCATGGGCAAAGGCCCCGTGGACGAGCCCGGAGATCGTGGCAGCGAGAAAGCCGGTGACGCCGAGCACGACGAGGAAGCACCCGCCGAAGACGACCACCTTCTCCTCGGTCTTTAGCGCACTTGACTCTTGGTTTTTCATCTCACTCCTAAGATGCAAGGCCGGCGACGCCGACGACGATTGGGTGTGGTGCAGCCTCGACCAGTATCTCGACGGCGGCTCTTACCTGGCCGACAGTCGCCGTGACGCGATAGAGCCACTGACCCGCTTCGTGCGCGACAAGTAGCGTCGTAGGAAGCGAGAGCGCTTCGGCGATAGGGGGCGATGCGGGCTTGTGAGCGATCTCTCGTCCAAGGCTGGCGCTCAGGAGGGCGGGGCTCGGCGCCGTGCCGAGAAGGAGGTCGAGCCCGACTGAGCGTGCGACGGCTTTTGCCTGCCTCGTCGTGACGCTCACCGGGGAGCGGGCGGGAGGGGCTGAGGGGACGGGCCTGTTCGCGTCGGGAAGCACGACCGCCACGAGACCCAGGAAGGCGACGAGCGCGAAGAAGACGACGAGCACCTTCCTGTTCTTCAGGTGGAAGACCGCCGCTCCGGCTCTGTCGAGGATCTTCGGTGCGGTCAGCTTCGGTGCGGTCATCTTTGGAGCGAGCTTGTTCGTGAGGTCCATCACGCCACCTGCCACGGGGCCGTCGCCCCGATGAAGTAGAGCCCGCCCCAGTTGGCTCCGAGCACGGGATCGAAGTGGTCGATGCGCACCGCGGCGCCTGTGTGGGGTGCGTCCACCATCTCGTTGTTTCCGATGTAGATGCCGACGTGCTCGGCATAGGGCGGCTCGGGGTTCGCCACAAGTCCGAAAAAGACGAGGTCGCCCGGCACGATGCTCGACGCGGACACGGGCGGGCCAGCCAGGTACTGCGCGGTGGCCGTGCGGGGGATCGCTATGCCCGCCGCCCCGTAGACCCACTGGGCCAGCCCCGAGCAGTCAAAGCCGGTGCTCGGGCTGGACCCGCCCCAGACATAGGGCACACCGATGTAGTCGGCGGCAGTGTTCGCGATGGTCACCGAGATGTCGCTCGAGGAAGAGGCGAATGACGCGGCTGCTGCCTCCACCTGTGCCACATAGGCATAGGAGTGGTTGTAGGTGAAGATCGCCTGGGAGAGATCGGTGTTGACGCCGTTCGCGCAGAACAGGCGAGCGGCCGCGTATATGGCGTCTGGCGGGTCATATGGGCTCGGCGGGCTGATCCCCCCGGGCGGGACCGGGGTGTCGTAGGCGGCAAAGGTCGCGGGCTCGAACTGCATCGGGCCCTCTGCCCCCGCGAAGTTGGCGCCTGAGCGCACTCCGGGCAGGGTCGAGAGCCCGAAGTCGCTCTCCACCGAGGCGACGCCGGCAAGGACGGTCCAGGAGAACTTGCAGACCCCGTTTCCGACTGCGGCCTGCTCGAGGATCGCGAGGAACGACGGGGGGATCTCCTTTAGCGCTAGAGCGCTCGGGGCCTGCCCGATCGGCTCGGCGAGAAGGGTCGCTCCGGGAGAAGACCCGCTCGGGGTGCTCGGCCGCGACGACGGTGTGCCACCGAGGCCGAGCGCGGCGATGAGGACGACGAAGATCAGCACCACAACCCCGCCGACGAGAAGGACCGGGGAGGCGAGGAAGGTGGCGACAAGGACCTTGTGGTGGCCCGTCTTCTTTCCGGCCATCAGCGGGCAAGCCCCTTCGTGATCGACCTCGCCGTGATGTGGTGTGCCGCTACCTGCGCGTGCACCCATCCATAGCCGACCTGGCCGAGATGCAGCACCAGGTGGAAGGCCGCCGCCGGCCCCATCGTCACGACGAGGCCGATCAAGACGAGCCCGACCGCTGCCGCAAAGACAAAGCGCATCATCTCATCGCCCCCTAAGAATGCTGTCGGACATCGCCTGGTCGGTGTCGCTCATCTGCAGCTCGCGAGCAGTGGCTATGTGCTCGACGACCGCCGTCGAGCGACCGATTTTCCACAGAGCGCGGTGCGGCGCGAGGCGCATAGCGAGGTCGGCCTCTGAGGAGGGCAGGTTGAGCACCTCGGACAAGGCAGAGGACTCGGTGTCGGCCTGGCCGTAGATGACCCGTGTCTCGACGTCAGCGATGAGCCCTTTTGCCTGGCGCACGGCCTCTGAGTCGGCATCGCCCTGGGAGGCGAAGTCCGAGAGGCGGTGAGCGACGATGACGAGTTGCAGGCCGTAGGAGCGCGACAGCTTCGCGACGCTTTGCAGCCAGCGCGTGACCGCCGTCAGGCGAAGTGCCGACCAGGCCTCGTCGAGCACGAGGATGCTCTTTTGCTCAGACACCCGCGTGAGCGCCTGGGAGAGCCAGGTGGCCGCGCACACCATGACCGGGGCGAGGGCGTCGGTGTTGTGAAGAGACGAGATGTCGATGACGAGGCCGGGCCCGTCCCAGTCGATCTCGGCCGTCGTCGGGCCGTCGAACATGCCGGCCAGGTCGCCTGTGATCATGCGCTGGAGCTCGAGAGCGAGGTCTCGCACCTTTAGCGCGAGGTTGGTCTTTGAGATCGCGAGCTTCGAGGCGAGCTTGGCCGGGGGCGACAGCAGCGTGTTGGCGATGTCGGAGAGTTGGGGCGTGTGGTCGAAGCGGGACTGCGCCTGCTCGGTCGCAGCGCGCACGGCCGCGTCCAAGGCGGAGCGCTCCTCTGGATCCAGGTCGCGGTGAAGCCCGGTGGCCGCGAGCGCGGAGATCATCGCGGAGCGGCGGTGGACGAGCTCGAGCGGGTCAGTGCCGCCGAGAGGCCCGGCGTCAAGGGGGTTCAAGGTACCGCCATAGCCGCCCGGCACAAGGTGTATCCGAGCCAGCCCAATCTGGTCGGCAAGCGCCGCGTACTCGCCTTTCGGGTCGATCACGAAGATCCTGCGCCCAAAGAGCGACTCGCGGGCGAGGTAGGTCTTCACA
>JAKACA010000064.1 GCA_021796455.1 Actinomycetes bacterium | reverse complement strand
GGCGCCCTTCCTCGCGGAGCCCGAGGTGATCACCTCGGAGGTCGGCACCCACCCCTTGGCGGTCGCCAAATCGGCAATCGACACATACGCCCTCACCCACAACGAGACCTCGACCGGAGTTCAGATGCCCGTCGCCCGCCCGTTCGACAGTGACATGCGGGTTGCCTCGGGCCTGGTCCTCGTCGATGCAACTTCGGGCGCTGGCGGGCTCAGAGTCGAGCCGGAGCAGTTCGACTGCTACTACTTCGCCCCGCAGAAGTGCTTCGGCTCAGACGGTGGCCTATGGTGTGCACTGGCCTCACCCGCGGCGACGGACCGCATCGCGAGACTGACATCGCAGCGATGGGTACCGGCTTGCCTCGACCTCCAGGTCGCCCTCGACAACACCCGTCTCGATCAGACCTACAACACCCCGGCCCTCGCCACTCTCCACCTGTTGGCCAGCCAGATCGACTGGTTCAACGACAACGGGGGACTCGAGTTCGCCGCGTCCCGCTGCGATCGCTCCGCGCGGATCATCTACGACTGGGCCGAGCAGTCGAGCTTCGCCGCGCCCTTCGTCGCGAGGGAAGCGGAGCGCTCCCACGTAGTGGCGACGATCGACTTCGACAGCTCGGTCGACGCCCTCGGAGTGACCAAGATCCTTCGATCCAACGGGATCGTCGATACCGAGCCGTACCGCAAGCTCGGCCGCAACCAGGTGCGCGTCGCCATGTTCCCCGCTATCGATCCCGAAGACATCGAGGCGCTCACCGCCTGTATCGACTACGTGGTCGCAAAGCTCAGCTGAGCGCCTGGCCTCAGGCGACCTGACCGGCGCGAGACATCACGGCCGGGAGCTCACTCCCACTCGATCGAGCCAGGAGGCTTGCTCGTCACGTCCAACACGACTCTGTTGACACCGTGCACTTCGTTGGTGATGCGCGACGACATTCGGGCAAGGAGCTCGTCGGGCAACCGACCCCAGTCCGCAGTCATGGCGTCTTCGCTCGTCACCGGCCGCAACACGATCGGATGGCCGTAGGTCCGGCCGTCTCCCTGCACGCCCACAGATCGGATATCGGCCAGCAGGATCACAGGGAACTGCCAGACACTGCGCTCCAGCCCGGAGAGCGCCAGCTCCTCACGCGCGATCGCGTCTGCCCTGCGCAAGATATCGAGGCGCTCTGCCGTCACCTCTCCGAGGATCCTTATCGCGAGGCCGGGCCCGGGGAACGGGTGCCTCCACACGATCGCCTCGGGCAGGCCCAGCTCGATGCCGAGCTGGCGGACCTCGTCCTTGAACAGCGACCGGAGAGGCTCGACGAGGGAAAAGCGCATGTCCTGCGGCAGTCCCCCCACGTTGTGGTGGCTCTTTATCACCGCAGTCCCCGCTCCGCCGCCTGACTCGACCACGTCGGGATAGAGCGTGCCCTGCACGAGGAATTCTACGGAGTCGCCCCCGTGCTCGATCACGACCTCGCCGGCCGCCTCCTCGAAGGCGGCGATGAACTCGCGGCCGACGATCTTGCGCTTGGTCTCGGGGTCCGACACGCCGCAAAGAGCTGCGAGGAACTGCCCGCGGGCATCGACGGTCTTGAGGCGTATCCCGGTAGCCGCGACGTAGTCCTTCTCGACCTGCTCTCGCTCGCCCTCGCGCAACAGGCCGTGATCGACAAATACGCAGGTCAGCTGATCGCCGACCGCCTCATGGACGAGGGCAGCCGCGACAGCCGAGTCGACGCCCCCGGAAAGGCCGCATATCACGTGATGGCGGCCGACCTGGGCGCGGATCGACGCGACGGACTCCTCGATGATGGAGGCCGGAGTCCAGGACGGCTCGATACCGGCGCCGTCGTAGAGAAACCGCTCCAGAAGCTCTTGGCCATAAGCAGTGTGGGCAACCTCTGGGTGCCACTGGACCCCGAACAGAGGTGCATCGAGACTCTCGAAGGCGGTGACGCGCGCGGCTGGTGAGGAAGCTGTGCTCCGAAACCCGGGGGGGGCGTCAGTGACGACGTCTCTGTGCGACATCCACACCACCTGCTCTGACGGCTGGCCCGCGAACAGCACGCCTAGCGGCGAGACCGTGACGTCGGTCCGTCCGAATTCGGCCACGTCGCCGTGCTCGACGCGACCCCCGAGAGCCTGCGCCATGACCTGGAACCCGTAGCAGACGCCGAGCACGGCAACGCCGGAATCAAGCAGCGCACGATCGATGCCGGGAGCACCCTCCTCGTAGATGCTCGCAGGTCCCCCGGAGAGAATGATCGCAGCCGGATGCCTCGCAAGAATCTCAGGCACCGGCATCCCATGAGGAACGATCTCGCTGTACACGTGAGCTTCGCGAACCCGCCGGGCGATCAGCTGGGCATACTGGGCACCGAAGTCGACGACCAGCACAAGGGCCGGGTGCTCGCCGGCGCGCCTGTCAGTCATCGCGAGGCCGCTGCGCGCCGACTCATCTGTAGAGGCTATCCGCGGGCCCGCCAACGGCCGGACAGGCCGCAGTCGAGCCTGCCCTCAACCCCCGGACACGTCCTCGAGGCGCTGGCGCCCGGCGGAGACGAACGGCATCATCTCCCGCAGCCGCGCGCCGACCTGCTCGATCTGGTGCTCGCGACCGCGCTCCCGCAGCTCTTTGTAGCGGGGCCTCCCCTTGGCGTTCTCTGCCACCCATTCCGCCGCGAACCGCCCATCGCGGATCTCCGCGAGTATCGCCTTCATCTCGGCACGGACATGGTCATCGATGATGCGCGGCCCGCGCGTCATGTCGCCGTACTCGGCGGTGTCGGAGACCGAGAAGCGCATGCCCGATATCCCCTGCTCGTACATGAGGTCGACGATGAGCTTGAGCTCGTGCAGGCACTCGAAGTAGGCGGACTCCGGCTGGTAGCCGGCCTCGACGAGTGTCTCGAAGCCCGCGGTCACAAGTGCCGTCACGCCGCCACACAGCACCACCTGCTCCCCGAACAAGTCCGTCTCGGTCTCCTCCTCGAACGTCGTCTCGAGGACTCCGGCACGGGTGGCACCGAGGGCATCCGCGTAGGACAGCGCCAGCTGCATGGCCTTCCCGGAAGCGTCTTGGGAGACTGCGATCAGGGAGGGGACACCGCCCCCCTCTGTGTATGTCCGGCGAACAAGGTGACCCGGCCCCTTCGGCGCAACCATTGCGACGTCCACACCAGGCGGTGGGTTGATCAGGCCGAAGCGGATGTTGAAGCCGTGCGCGAAGAAGAGCGCATCCCCATCTCCGAGATTCGCGGCGATGTCGGACTCATAGACCCCGGCCTGCTCGGTGTCGGGCATGAGCATCATCACGAGGTCGGCCTCCGATGCCGCCTGGGCAACCGGCACGACTCTCAGCCCTGCAGCGGCTGCCTTCGCCCACGACGCCGATCCTTCTCGCAGGCCGACGCGGACATCGATCCCCGAGTCGCGCAAGTTGAGCGCATGGGCATGACCCTGCGACCCGTAACCGATGATCGCCACCTTGCGGGAGCGAACAAGGGCCTGGTCCGCGTCCTTCTCGTAGAAAAGACTTGCCTCCATTGGATTACTCTCCTGTGTCATCGTCGGTGCCGGATACACCGGCGGTATCGGGGATGGGGTCGGTCGGCTTCAGTTGGCCACGGCGGACAGTCCGGCCACGCTTGTGCCACGGCTTGCCCCCAGTCTAGGTAGCGCCACGCGCCCTGTCCGTTGCAGCTCGACGATCCCGTAGGACGCGATGACATTCTCGAAGTCGTCGAGAGCCGTGGGCTGCCCCGCGAGCATGACCGTCAGGGCATCGATGCCGACGTCGATGACAGAGGCGCCGAACACGCCGGCCAGCTGGATCACCTGCGCGCGACGATCGGCATCGACCGAGACGGTGACCAGCAAGAGCTCGGCCTCACGGGCCTCGGCGGGATGCAGCTCGGAGATCTGAACGACATTGATGAGCTTGTCAAGCTGGGCAATCACCTGTTCGAGGGGCGACGACTCGACGTCGACGACGATCGAGATGCGCGAGAAGCGCGCGTCGTCGGTGGGGGCGACCGCGAGCGAGAAGATGTTGTAGCCGCGCCGGGCAAACAGGCTCGCGACGCGGGCGAGGACACCCGCCTTGTTCTCGACGAGCACGGAGAGAAGGTGGTGCCGGGGTTTGTTCATGACGCCGCCAGGCGGCTGGCCTGCGACGGGTGGACCACGATGTCGTCATTGGACGCGCCCGCCGGCACCATCGGGTACACCTGCTCCATCGAGTCGGTGCGAAAGTCGATCACCACCGGGCGGTCGTCGATCTGATTCGCCTTCTCGATCGCGGGTCCGACCTCCTCCGGTGTCTCGACCTTGAGGCCGACACAACCCATCGACTCCGCCCAACCAACATAATCTGGCAGATCGGCCGAGAGGTAGACCTCGGAGTAGCGCTCCTCGTAGAACATGTGCTGCCACTGGCGGACCATCCCGAGATACGCGTTGTTCAAGATCGCCACCTTCACCGGGATGCGCTCTGCGCTCGCCGTCACAAGCTCCTGCGCCGTCATCTGGAAGCAGCCGTCGCCGTCCACAGCCCACACCATCGCGTCGGGGCGTCCGACCTTGGCCCCGATGGCGGCAGGCACGGAGAAACCCATCGTCCCGAGCCCGCCGGAGTTGACCCAGCTGTTCGGGTGCTCGAACCGCCAGTGCTGCGACGCCCACATCTGGTGCTGCCCCACTCCGGAGACGAGGATCGTGTCATCGGGAGTGCTTGCCCGGAGGGTCTCGATGACGAACTGCGGCTTCAGCAGCGGGAGACGACCGCTGGCCCCCGACGCCTCGGACTCAGCTGGCGAGTCATAAGCCAGTGGGAAGCGCTCCTGCCACCGGCGTAGCTGTCCCATCCAGTCCTCGAGACGATCGGATCTGAGCTCTCCGGTGACGGTTCGTGGTTCCAGAGCCGATATGAGCGCCTCTGTCGCGAGCCGGGCGTCCGCGACGATACCGACCTCCGGACGCCTTACCTTACCGATCTCGGCTTTGTCGATATCGACGTGTATCACCTTCGCGTGCGGTGCGAAGGCTGACACCTTGCCAGTGACTCGGTCATCGAAGCGGCTCCCGAGAGCAATGAGGAGGTCCGCCTGCTGCATCGCTGTCACCGCGGTGTAGTTGCCGTGCATGCCCGGCATCCCGAGACAGAGCGGGTGACTGTCAGGAAGGGCTCCTCTCGCCATGAGAGTAGTGACGACGGGAATACCGGTCAGCTCGGCCAGACGAGCAAGGGCTGGAGACCCTGAGGACTTGATGACTCCTCCGCCCGCATAGATGACCGGCCGGCGAGCCGCGAGGATCAGCTCGGCAGCATCGGCGATCAGGGCCGGCTCGGGCTTCGAAGGGGGCCGGTAGCCCGGCATGTCGAGACTGTCGGGCCAGTACCACTCCATCATCTGGAGGGAGACGTCCTTGGGGACGTCGACGAGAACCGGACCGGGTCGCCCTGTGGTGGCGACGTGGAAGGCCTCTGCGACAATGCGGGGGATGTCAGCTGCGTTGGTGACCAACCAGTTGTGCTTGGTCACGCCCATCGTGATCCCGGTGATATCGGCCTCCTGAAAGGCGTCCGTCCCTATCGCCGCGGTCGCGACCTGGCCGGTGATGACGACGATCGGGATCGAGTCCATGTACGCGTCGCACAAAGAAGTGACGATGTTCGTCGCGCCTGGCCCGCTCGTGACTATCGCGACACCGGGGCGTCCCGTCACGTGCGCGTAGCCCTCGGCCATGTGGCCCGCCCCCTGCTCGTGGCGGGCGAGGATGTGCCGGATCGACGAGTCGATTATGGGGTCGTACACCGGGAGGATGGCACCGCCAGGGAGGCCGAACATCACCTCTACCCCCTGGGTCTCGAGACTCTTGACGAGCGCTTGTGCTCCGGTCAGTTGCATGGCGTGCGGCTCCTCTCGGGTGCGGGGGGTTGGGAAGGTTTGGGGGCTCTCTTGACAGAAGATCTCTTGCGGTGCCGGGGCTGCTCGCTCCGATCAGCTCGGATCCTTGCTTGCAAAGAGCCACGACTCGCCAAAACAAAACGACCTCCCCTGCTGGGGAGGTCGAGGCGCACGGACGCGAGCGAGCGTCGTGCGCTAGAGGATAAGTACGAGAACTCGGGAAGCAGGGCTCACAAGAACAAGTATGGCCGACGCAGGCAACTTCCGCAAGAGCGTCTCAGGCCCGCTCGAGATCATGGCTCGGTGACCGCGCCGCGCTCGGCCCCTGTCACAAGACGTGCGTACTTGGCGAGAGCTCCGGTCGTGTACCGAGGTGCGAGAGGCTTCCAGCCGGCGCGGCGCGCCTCCAGCTCGGCCGCCTCGACGAGGACGTCGAGCCGCCCGGTCCGCGTGTCAAGGACGATGCGATCGCCGTCGGCCACAAGAGCGATCGGTCCGCCGACGGTCGCCTCCGGAGCCACGTGGCCGACACAGAAGCCATGGGTGCCGCCACTGAAGCGTCCATCGGTGACAAGAGCGCAGTCCGCTCCTCGCCCTGCCCCCTTCATCGCCCCGGTCACGGCCAGCATCTCTCGCATGCCTGGTCCGCCCTTCGGTCCCTCGTAACGGATCACGACGACGGTACCCGGTGTGATCGAACCGGCAAGGATCGCATCCATCGCGGCATCCTCCCCGTCAAAGACGCGTGCCGTCCCCTCGAAGCTCGGAGCATCCAGGCCCGCAACTTTCACCACGGCACCTTCGGGAGCGAGCGAGCCCCGCAGGATCGCAAGTCCCCCGTCTGCGTGAATGGGATCCGCGACCGGGCGCGTGACCGATCCATCTGGGCCGGGAGGCGACAGCGCCTCCAGGTTCTCCGCCACGCTTCGCCCGGTAACGGTCAGGCAGTCGCCGTTGAGGAGCCCCGCGTCGAGCAGAGTCTTCATCACCATCGGCACACCACCTACCGCGTCGAGATCGACCATGTGGAAGCGGCCGTGGGGTTTCATGTCGGCGAGATGGGGGACGCGCTTGCCGATGCGCGCGAAGTCGTCGATCGACAGCGCGACACGAGCCTCGTTGGCAATCGCCAACAGGTGAAGCACGGCGTTGGTCGAGCCGCCGAGCGCCATCGCAACCGCAATCGCGTTCTCGAAGGCCTCCTTGGTGAGGATCTGCCTCGCCCGGACGCCAAGCTCGAGCAGGCGCACCACGGCGCGGCCGCTCGCAGCGGCGACCTCGTCGCGGCGAGGATCCACGGCCGGAATCGACGCGCTGCCGGGCAGGGCGAGCCCGATCGCCTCCGATATCGACGCCATCGTGTTGGCCGTGAACATACCGGCGCAGGCACCTTCTCCCGGACAGGCATGGCGCTCGATGGCGTCCAGCTCCGCGGCCGAGCACTCTCCCGCGGCGTAGGCCCCGACGGCCTCGAACACCGAGACGATGTCAAGAGCACGCCCGCCGAGGTGTCCCGGAAGGATCGACCCGGCATAGACGAACACCATCGGGAGATCGAGGCGCGCCGCCGCCATCATCATCGCCGGGAGTGACTTGTCGCATCCCGCCAAGCCGACGAAACCGTCGAAACGCTCGGCATGCATCACCACCTCGACCGAGTCGGCAATCACCTCACGGCTTACGAGCGACGCCCGCATCCCCTCGTGACCCATGGAGATGCCGTCGGAGACGGCGATCGCAACGAATTCGAAGGGATACCCGCCCGCCTCACGTACTCCGGCCTTTGCTCGTTGGGCCAATCTCGCGAGCGGCATGTTGCAAGGCGTCACCTCGTTCCAGGTCGAAGCGACCCCGATCTGCGGCTTGGCGAAGTCATCATCCCCGAGCCCGACGGCGCGCAGCATTGCTCTGGCTGGAGCGCGTCGTGGCCCCTCGGTCACGTCCTGGCTGTGGATCTTGACGGGAGTCGGCGTCGGTTCTGGCATGGGCCAAAGGCTAGGCGCGCTGCAAAGCCCGCGGGGCCGGCACCGCGCCCGGCGCCGCTCTCGCTGCTCGTGGCTATCTGCGCGCTTCGAGCGCCTCGGTCACGAGGCGGCCGTTCGCACGGCCCTTTGTCGCCCTCATCACCTGGCCCATGAGAAAAGACGCTACCTTGGCGTCTCCGGCGCGGTAGCGCTCCCACTCCTCAGGGTGAGCGGCAATGAGCTCCTCGACGAGAGAGTCGACCTCGCTCGACGCCATCGCCTCGAATCCCAATCGACTTGCGATCTCGGCCGGATCCCCGCCGGAGTCGATGAGCTCGGCGAGCACGCTCTTGGCCTGGGTCGCCGAAAGGCGTCCCGCGACTTCCATCCCCACGAGAGCCGAGAACGCCAACGGGTCGAGCGACCGTGCCCCCTCGGCTTTCGCGGCGGCTTCGTTTGCTGCACGTGCCAAGGTGAGCCGGGCGTCAGCGCCCGCAGCCACCGCAGCGACCACGAGTGCATCAAGGTCCAGCTCGATTACGGTCTGTATCTGCTCGGCAGTCCCGTCCACGCCCACGAGCTCGGCGATTCGCCTGCGCCGCTCGTGCGGCATCGGTCCGATGCCGGTGCGCGCCGCTCGCAAGAGCGCGGCGTCGGGAACGACGGGCACAAGGTCAGGCTCAGGAAAGTACCTGTAATCGTAAGCTTCCTCCTTGGAGCGCAGAGAGTGCGTGAGCCCCGTGCTCTCGTCGAAGTGCCTGGTCTCCTGGGTGACTGCTCCCCCGGACGATACGAGCGCTATCTGGCGCGTGGACTCGTGCTCGATCGCACGAACGAGAGACCGGAGCGAGTTGAGGTTCTTCACCTCACAGCGCGTCCCGAGCTCCTCGGTCCCCCTAGGGCGGACCGAGACGTTGGCGTCGACTCGGAGAGAACCCTCCTCCATGCGGCCGTCAGACGCCCCTGCGGCCACCACTATCGCTCTCAGCTCGGCCACATAGGCTCGAGCCTGCGCGGCCGAATGGATGTCTGGCGCCGACACGATCTCCACCAGCGGGACACCTGCTCTGTTGTAGTCCACGAGAGAGTAGCTGGCGCCATGGATCCGTCCACCGCCGCCACCCATGTGGGTCGTCTTGCCAGTGTCCTCTTCGATGTGCGCGCGCACGATGCCGACACGCGAGCCGTCGGGTAGCTCGAGCGCCCCGTCCACATTGATCGGGAAGTCGTACTGGCTGATCTGGTAGTCCTTCGGCATGTCGGGATAGAAATAGTTCTTCCGGTGGAATATCGACCGCTCCACAGTGCACGAGAGCGCCTCTCCGACGCGGATGGCGAGCTCGACCGCCCGCCTGTTGAGCACCGGCAGGGAGCCGGGCAGGCCCAGACAGACAGGGCAGATATTCGTGTTCGGCTCCGAGCCGAAATGGTTGGCGCAGGAGCAGAAGAGCTTTGTCTCTGTCAACAGCTCGCAGTGCACCTCGAGCCCGACGACCATCTCGTAGGCAACCTCAGTCACGCTGGGCAACCTGACCGGGCCTGACTGGGCCGCGCGCGGATGCAGGCGCGACAGCCTCGATGAAGGCGGCGGCCCTCAACATGACATCCTCGGCCAGCGCCGGTGCCAGTACCTGCACACCGACGGGCAGCCCGTCCGGATCGAGGGCGAAGGGCACCGAGACTGCCGGGTGCCCGGAAAGGTTGGACGGTATCGTGCACAGATCCGAGAGGTACATCTCGAGCGGGTCCGAAGTCTTGGATCCGAGCGCGAAGGCCGCCGACGGCGTGGTCGGTGCCAGCAGCACGTCGAAGCGCTCATAGGCGCGCGCGAAGGCCGCGATCACAAGAGTCCTCGCCTTCTGCGCCTGGGCGTAGTAGGCGTCGTAGTACCCAGATGACAACGCATAGGTGCCGACCATGATCCGGCGGCGAACCTCGGGTCCGAAGCCCTGCGCCCTGGTCCGCGCGTTCATGGTCTCGACGTCGGGCCCGTCAACTCTGAGCCCGTAGCGGACGCCGTCGTAGCGGGCCAGGTTGGACGACGCCTCCGCCGGGGCGATGATGTAGTAAGCAGGGAGGCCGAGCAGCATCTCGGGGATCGACACCTCTTCAACCGCGGCTCCTGCGAGCGACAGTGCCTCGGCCGCGTCGGCAGCTGCGGCCGCACAGGGCTCGGAGACCTCGGCGAGAAAGTCGGAGATCAGCCCCACACGTAGTCCGCCCACACCGTGATCCAGTCCGTGCATGAGCTCCGGGGCAGGCCTGGCGATGGACGTGGAATCGGCCGGGTCATGACCAGCGATCGCCTGGAGTGCGGCTGCCGCGTCCCCGACGGTTGGGGCGAACGTCCCTACCTGGTCGAGAGAGCTGGCAAAAGCGATGAGGCCGTAGCGAGAGACGAGCCCGTAGGTCGGTTTGATGCCCACCACGCCGCACAACGACGCGGGCTGCCGTATCGATCCGCCGGTGTCAGAGCCAAGGCTGGCGGCAACCAGTCCGGCCGCGACGGCCGCGGCCGAGCCTCCGGAGGAGCCACCGGGAACCCTGGCGAGGTTCCAGGGATTGTGGGTAGGGCCAGTAGCCGAATTCTCGGTGGACGAGCCCATCGCAAACTCGTCGAGATTCGTCTTTCCTACCGAGACTGCACCCGCCTCTCGCAGGCGGACGACCACAGTGGCGTCATAGGGAGGTCTCCAGCCGTCCAGGATCTTCGACGAGCAAGTCGTCGGAACGCCCCGAGTGCAGAGGTTGTCCTTGAGCGCCACGGGTACGCCGGCAAGAGGGCCCGGGTCCAGGCCGCGCCTGACCGACTCGTCGATCTTTTCAGCGGCTTCGAGGGCACTCTCAGCTGTGAGGCAGTTGAAGCAGTGGAGCCGACCGTCGGCCGCGGCTACGCGTTCGAGCGCCTCTTCGACCACGCTCACCGCTGTCGCCTGTCCCGAGCGGACGGCGCCGGCGATGGCGAGCACCCCGGCGTCGAGAATGTGCTTAGCGCCACGATCGCTCACGGGGCGTCGCCGAGAATCGAAGGAACAAGGAAGCGGTGACTCTCGACGGAGGGAGCGGCGTCGAGCACCTCTTCGCGATCGAGCCCCGGACGCACCTCGTCTGGTCGAAAGACGTTGCTTAGAGGCAGTGGGTGCGCGGTCGGCTCCACGTCGCGGGTATCCAGCCGGCGGATCTTGTCGACGTGGTCCAAGAGCGCTGAGAGCTCTGCTTGCAGGGTGACAAGCTCCTCGGGGGTCAGCTCGAGGCGCGCCAGCTTGGCGACGTGGCGAACCTCCTCCAGCGATATGGTCTCGCCGGCAGCTGTCATCTAGGACGCCAGTGCCACACTGGCGCGCGTTGGCAAGCGGCATGTGGACATAGGCCCATCGTAATACCCGGTCTCGACGGTTCGTGTGGGCACTGGCGACTTTGATCGGGGACGGCGGCCGGTAGTCTGCCAGCCAGTTTCACGAGCAAGACAGAGGGAGCGCTACATGGCCGCGTACCAGTTCCTGAGCCCGCAGTGGACCGAAGAAGCCCGCAAGGTCCGCGCGGAATTCGCGAACCGTTCACCCGCATCTCCGGTGACGGTGCGCATGAACCTCGTCGTCAACGAGGTTCCCTTCGGCGAAGGGCCCATCGACGCTCACCTCGACACGACCGATGGCGAGCTGATCCTTGAGACTGGGCACCTCGACGATGCCGACCTGAAGGTGACCGTCGACTACGAGACCGCCAAGGCAATCCTCATCGAGGGGAACCCCCAGGCCGGAATGCAGGCTTTCATGGCCGGCCGCATCCGCGTGGAAGGCGACATGTCGAAGCTGCTTGCCCTGCAGAGCACGCCGACCGACCCTGTGCACATCGAGATGGCGCAACGGATGCGGGAGATCACCGCGTAGCACCATGTCCACTTCTGGCATGCTGGGCTCACCGCTGGCCAGCTCACAGCTGAGCGAGCGATCCTTCCAAGATGCCCGGCACCGCGTCGGCCAGCTCGGCGACGGTCCATCGCGCGCCCTTGTCGATCTCGTGGGTGAGAGTCCATGGTTGGAAGTACTGCACCTTGCCGCCTTGCACGAAAAACACCTTGCCCGTGAAGCTGCAAAGATCACTCGCTAAGTAGGCGGCAAGCGGAGAGACGTTGGCTGGATCCCATGCGTCGAAGGCCTCCGGATCCGGGGGTGGCTGCACGATATCGGAGAGCCCGGGCGTCGACTCGGTCATCCGCGTACGAGCCGCCGGCGCGATCGCGTTGACGCGCACGCCGTAGCGGGACAGTTCCTGGGCGGTGATGATGGTGAAGGCCGCGATGCCAGCCTTGGCGGCACCATAGTTCGACTGGCCCGGGTTGCCGAGAAGGCCGGACGTGGACGAGGTGTTGACGATCGCTGCCCGTACCTGCTTACCCGCCTTGGACTGCTCACGCCAGTAGGCACCGGCCCACCGGGTCGGGACGAAGTGGCCCCGGAGGTGCACGTGGATGACATCGTCCCACTCGTGCTCGGTCATGTTCACCACCACCCGGTCGCGAAGGATCCCGGCATTGTTCACAAGGACGTGCAGGTCGCCGAACGCCTCGACCGCAGCGTTGACGAGGCGCTGGCCGCCTTCCCACTCTGCGACGTCGTCCGAATTGGCTACCGCCTCTCCGCCCATCGCCTTGATCTCGTCCACGACCTGGTCGACCGGCGAGCGCTCGTCGCCCGAGCCGTCCACTGCGCCGCCGAGATCATTGACAACGACTTTCGCTCCCTCGTTCGCGAACAACAGGGCATGCTCGCGCCCGATGCCCCTGCCACCGCCCGTGACGATGGCGACTTTCCCGTCCAGCGCGCCCATGACCGTCGTGCCCTCCTCGGCGTTGATGGATAAGAAGACGTCCTGCTGTCTTCCTTTTCACCGTCTCACCGCCACGTTGTCAGGAACCGCGGGCCGGGTCAAACCACGAATATGTACACCTTCGACCCCTGCACCTCGACGCGGCCGCGCGCAGGATAGGTGTCGATGACTACGCTCCCCGCCCCTTCGACCTGAACCTGGAAGCCCATCCCCTCCAGGACCTGCCGCGCGCGAGCAACGGAGTCACCTACCACATTGGGAATCGCGAACGACTCCGGACCGAGCGACACTGTCACGGTGACCGTCGAACCGTAACGCTGGTTGCCTGCGCTCGGACCCGGCGTTACAGACACCACGAGGCCGGCACCGACCGAGAGGCTGTAGGCCGTCGCCTCCGTCGCCTTGAACCCATAGCTGGCCAGCAGGCTCCGCGCCTCGGAGAAGGTGTCGGTCTGCGGTATAGGTGGCACCGGCCGCGGAGCCGGCCCCTCCGAGACGGTCACGACGACGACGCGGCCGGGCGCGACGCTCGCCGCGTGCGGGTTCCACGCGATGACCTGGCCCCGTGAGACAGTCTGGCTGTAGGAGTACCTGAGCCGGTGTCGCAGGTGGCCGGCAGTGAGCGCCCGCTCGGCCGCGACGAAGGACTTACCGGTCAGGTTCGGGACAGGTACCGGCTCGACGCCCCTCGAGACCACGAGCCCGATCACAAAATGAGCGCGCTCGTGGCGGCCCGGAGCGACCGACTGGCTGATCACGACGCCGGCGGGCACGTGGGCGTTCCAGGGCGTCGAGACCGCCTTTACGAGCAGCCCATTCCTGGCCGCCGTCCTCTCTGCCCTCAAGATGGTCATCGCCTTCAGGGCAGGCACTACGTGGTCATAGAGAGCGTCGTGGATGGCGACTGCCGCTGCCCCTCCCGCTGTCCCGAGCACGATGACGACGGCTGCGATCCACAGCATGACTCGGCGGCGGCGCTTGGTTCTCCGACCTGGCACCGCATTTGGACTCCGACTGGTGTCGGACGCGGGACCCGCAGGCGCCTGGCTGGAGGGCGTAGTGCTTGCGGACGCGGGACTGGCAGGTGCCTGGCTGGACGGCGCGGGGCCCGCAGGCGCAAGAGTCGGCCCGCCCTCCGAACCGGAGTCGGTCCTGCTTGAAAGCTCTGCCTCGCCAGGGAGCGCAGCCTCGTCCGAGGCACCGTCGACCGCCGTCGGATCGCGGTCGGGCCAGGCCTGGGTCGGCGGCACGCCTCGCGTCCTGGCAAGGGGCAGTGGCGCGGGAGGCGGTAGCTCGCGGCCCAAAAGCTCGAGGTCCGAGAAGAGCGCGACGGCATCCAGCCTGGCAAGGGGTTCCGAGATGGCCGCTTGCGCGATGATCGGCGCGAGTGGACCGAGCTCCGCCGTCCAGGGCAGGATCGACCCAACTCGGGCCATCAGCATGGCAGTGATGGTGTCTCCGCTGAAGGGCACTCGTCCCGTGAGCGTCTCGTAGAGGACGAGCGCCAAGGAGTAGACGTCAGTGCGGTCGTCAAGCGGGCGCGACTCGGCCTGCTCTGGAGATGCGTATCTCGCAGTTCCGAAGATAGCCCCGAGCGGCTCGGTGAGCGCTGACTCAGCGAGCGCCCGCGCGACGCCAAAGTCCGCGATCCGCAGGTGTCCTTCGTCGTCGAAGAGGAGGTTGCTCGGCTTGATGTCTCGATGCACGATGCCCCGCCGGTGCGCGTATGCGAGGCCCGAGGCTGCCTGCGTACCTACCATGACCACCTGCGAGTGGCTGAGACGGGCACCGGTGTCAAGCAGCGACCGCAGGCTGCCACCCCCGAGAAACTCCAACACGAGGTAGGGGCCTGCAGCTTCCTCTCCCCAGTCGAAGACCCGCATGACGTGCGGATGGTCGAGGGACGCGGCCAGGCGTGCCTCGGCGCGGAAGCGCCGGAGGAAAGCCCTGTCGGCGGCAAGCATGGGATGAAGGACCTTCACCGCGACGCGACGGGCGAGGCGCGTGTCGGTCGCGACGTATACCTGGGAGGACGCGCCGGACCCGACCGGGGCGAGCAGCCGGTAACGGCCGCCGACCACACGGCCGACCTGTTCTGCGATGCTCGTCATGACAATCGCTTACCAAGGTACCCTTTGGGGGAGGAGAACCGGTGGACGCTGGGTCGGGTCGCGGCAGCACCGATTGATCCTCCTGGCGCCCGCCCAGTCCGCCGGGGACAGCGACGAGTCAGCTCCCATCGATCAGCGCCCAGGAGCTCGCGTTGTCGGTGCGCCAGACGCCGCGACGGAAGACGATGGCCCAACCAAGCATGCTGGTGTTGAAAGTCACCCCAACCTCGGTGACTGGCTGCGACAGGGGGATGCTGACGACGGGTGCCCAGGTGGCACCAGAGTCTCCGCTGACGATGACGCCCAATCCCGCGATGCCGAGCCACGCCTGGTAGGAGCTGATGGTTGCCAGCTGGGAGACCCAGCCAGAGAGCGGGATCTCTCCCACAGGGCTGGTGTCCTGGCTGAGAAACCCCGTCCCAGCTACGAGAACCCACCGCCTGGCGCCGTCGTACGACCGGTATACGAGCTTCGGTTGGCCCTCCTCACCGGGTCTCGTCATCGCCCCGCACACGAGCCATAGCCCGGAGGCCGATCCAGGCGGGGCAGGCGGGGCAGCGAGGTCCTCTCGCATATACGGCCCCGAGCATGGATCGGCCAGGTGAACCCAAGTGCGACCGTTGTCACCTGTGTAGGCGAGCCCTCCTCCAGTTGGGCCGTAGGACAGCAAGTAAGCGGCATCGAGGCTCCAGCGCGCGAGGACGTCCCCACCGGTCCGGGCCTGCGAGATTCCGGGCGGCGAGAGATCGTGCCATCGACCTCCGCCGTCGGAGGAGACAGCTACGCCTACCGAGCAGCCACTTTGAACACCGGGGGCGGGACAGGAGGTATACGTCGCCCAGACGTCGGTCCCGAGGGGCACCACACGCTCGAGAGCCCCGCTCAGGCCGGTCACCTGGTGCCATGACCGTCCGCCGTCAGCGGTGTCGAGCAAGCCCGAGCTGCCGAACACATACCCTCGGTCGCGCGATGTGAACTGCAGTGCTGAGAAGCCCCACTGGACTGGGAACGGTGACCCGGTAACGTGCCAGGTCCTGCCACCGTCGTCGCTGCTGGCCAGACGCTCGATGGCGAGATTGCCCCGATCAGGTGTCTCGAGAGCAAAACCGATGCTCGAGCTCACGAATACCGGGTCAGACACGAGGTCGCCTGCAGGCACCAGGGCGCCGCCGCCAAGCTGGCCCGGTTCCCCTCTAGCACCCCTGTCAGTTGCCACTCGCAGCCGCGGGGTGGAGCGTGAAGAGGCGATGATGGCTGTCATCGCAAGCACGAGCGAAGCGGCACCGAGGAGCGCGACTATTACCGAGATGCGACGCCGCCGCTCCAACGCCATGACCGGACCGGCAATCAAGGCAG
>JAKACA010000063.1 GCA_021796455.1 Actinomycetes bacterium | reverse complement strand
ACCCACACAGAGCGCGTCGTGATCGGCCAGGAAGAGGTCGACCACAAAACCAATGAGATCAAGCACTTCGAGCCGCTGCTCACGCCGCTCGAGATCGCCGGCTGCCTCATCACCGCCGACGCGCTGCACACGCAGCGCGAGCATGCCAAATACCTCTTCAAGAGGGGCGCCGACTACCTGTTCTACGCGGACAACAACCAGCCCAACCTCCTCGATGCAATCGAGTCCGTGCCTGAAGAGGACTGGTCGAAGGCCTACACCGAGACCGCCAAAGGGCACGGCCGGGTCGAGACGCGCACGATCTGGACCGCGGAGCCGACCGAGGACGTCGACTTCCCCCACGTCGCCCAGCTGTTCCGGATCATGCGCGAGGTCGACGACGCGAAGACCGGGACCGCGCGCCACACCGAGACGGTGTACGGCGTCACGAGCTCGACCGCAGAGCGTCCGGCGCTGCTCCACGCGAGCCGCAGCCACTGGCAGATCGAGAGCCTGCACTGGGTGCGCGACGCGACGATGGGAGAAGACGCCTCCAAGGTCCGCTCGGGATCAGCGCCACGGGTGCTTGCGACGCTGCGCAACCTGACGATCGGCGTGCTCCGCCTCGCCGGCGCCGACAACATCGCCCAGGCGCGCCGCCACCTCTCGCGCCGGCCAGAGCTCGCGCTCACGTTGCTCGGCGTGTAGCCGGACAGCAGCTCCAGGCGCTCAGGGCGAGAAGACTTCCTGAGCTCGTCGCGCCCAACGATCGGCGCGCACTGCCGTCGCCTCCGTCTCATCAGGCAGTCGTGGCAGACCGCGGCGCCTCAGCAGCAACACTGACCTCATCGCGGCGGACGCTGCACCACTATCTACTTACGCGGCTGTACTTTGACCGACTCCCTGGCTCGTGGGCAGGGCTCACCCCCCGCCACCGGCGCCGCTCGCCAACCGACAATGCCCGCGACCACGGCAGACGATGAGCCCTCGGGTTCTATCGAGTCCACCGGAGCCCATCGTCACATTGCCAAGCTAGCGCTCGGCCAATCTGCGGGAAAGGCACTACTCTTCCTCCACCCTGACTGGATTTCGTATGGTCCCAGTACCAGGCCATAGCCAAGCAAGGCACCCAGCAGCAAAACAGGCTACGCAAACAACCCAGTCCCAACCGGCAAATCCAACCGCGCCCGGCTTGATACTCTCCCAAAGAGGATAGCCTAGCACTACGCTACCCGCCAGCGGAAATATTATGTTCCGAGTAACTCCCCATGCATTCGACCGGCGCTGGACACTTGCCTTCTTAGCGAGAAAGAACCGCAATAGCGCAACATTGACAGAGATCAACAGGATGACATACACGTCAGATCCCACTCCCGCTATATCGCTAAAACCACCGACAAGTCCCAAAACCGACCCCGCGATCAGGCCGCCGACGCCCCATATCACTACCGCAACACCAATCGCAACCCCAGGTACTTGCCAACGGTTCGTGTGCGCCAACACCGGTGGTAGCATGCCGCGTCTAGCCAGACTGAATATCACACGGGCACCCGCATTGAACCCGGCTAAAAAGATGGCACACACTGAGGTGAAACCAGCAATATAAATGAGGTCTACCAGCGGACTCCCCTTGACACCTGGCGCACTTATAAAGGGAAATGCAACCTTCCCGAGAAGCGTCGCGCTGTTCTTATAGCTCGCGTCAATCGCTACACTTGCCACGACAAACAGCCCGGTCGCAAAAACCACCGCCACAAGCACGGCCTGAGCGACCGAATGCCTGGGATTTCCAATCTCCTCCGACATCGGGGCGGGATTACTTGCTCCAACAAACATAAAGATCGCAAGTGGAAATGCTATTGCGATGCCAGCAGATCCATGAACACTCGCAAACGAGAACGCCGACAACGTCAGATGAGAGGCACTATTTACCAACATGACACCCAGTCCGCTAAGCACGACTGCCAGCTCAAATGCAAATAGCGAAATCGCAACGAGTGATGACACCACCACTCCGCGGAGCATGATCAAGCCAAGCCCAACAGATAGGACAACAAAATAGAAGGGCCAAGGAAGCATCACAGAAAATATGCCCATCACGGCCGTCTGGCTCCACAGAGCCACAAGTAGCAGGAACCCAGCTGCAATTCCACTGAATCCAAGAACGAAGAGCACGCCTGCGTAACGACCTGCCCGCCGTGTGAACGCTGCCTCCATATATGCAGTATAACCACCCGCGCTTACAACCGAGTTGCTAAACTCCGCGGTGGTATTGGCGTGTAGAAGATAGCCTAGACCAGCTACTAACACAATTAGGGGAGCTCCTACGCCAACAACAGCACCGATCGCCCCAACAACAAATATAACCTCGATTGCAGGCCCAATCTGAGCGACCGAAAGTGCCATCGCCTCGATTTCGCTCAGCGCGTTAGCTCGAAGCGAAGCGACTGCTCCAGTACCTTCCTGTTCTCTCAATTGCAGCACCATAGGTTCCCCTCCTCGTATGCTCATACAATGGTTTACACCGCACGAGTTATCACATCTGCGCACATGTATACATTCCTATCTTCTACGCCTAATATGAGGGGCGTCCAAGTGCCCATTGGCCGCCAGATCTTCTTATCCAATCTCTGCCTTGGCGATGTGCACATCTCTCGGACTATTCCCTCTTTAGGCAAGCATCAGATCGTTCCAGATACCGCATCCTCAATGAGGCTCAGTACCTGTTCTGCTTGGGCCTCCACATAGGGCAGATGCCCAATTCCGCGCTGGATAGTTAGTCGAGTGCGGTCGCTGCTCACTCTTGAGAGCAACGTACTCATATCGTCAACAGTTGCGAACGGATCGTTATCCCCAATGACGATGTTGACCGGACAGCTGATGGTCGACAACTCGCTATCTACAGGAAGTGATGCCACAGCAAGATAAGGACCTATTGGGTATGCGTACGCCGGTCCATAGGACACTTCGTGCCATCGCAGGACTCGCGGATCCGCGTCGTGCAGAAATTGCTCCCCCCATTCTTCTTCAGTCGTAAAGGCGTATCCGCCAGGCGAAGATCTCAGAGCAGCTATAAACTCCGGAAATCCTGCAGTCATGCCACCTAAGGACGCGAAGACCGCCCCTAGCAGAGTTATGCTTCCCACATGACCATTGAGCCGCTTCGCAACGAGAGGTGCCACCACCGAACCGAAGCTAACCCCTACAAGATGGACTTCATCTATTTGCTCTTCAGAGTCCTTAGTTCGCGTCCGTCCCCTAGAAAGGAGACTGATAGCTGCCACTACATCATCCCGAACTACGAGAGGAGTCACTGAGGCTCCGTCAGACACGCGAGTCGACCGCCCATGGCCACGGTAATCACAGGCGAACACTTCGTGTCCTCGTTGTGCGAGGTTCTCCATCAGCGACCAACCGGGCAGGGGAATATCAAACCCAAGGGAATCCATGCCAGCTCCATGAAGTAGCCAAATCTGACGTACGCTCGACGAGCGGGGACCAGTCACTACTGGTGCAGTGCGGCGGATAAAGAGTTCCACCGAGTGATCTACCCTAGCGCAGAGTTCAGTCTTACGTAGGCCATGCTCTGCGAAGTCATGTAGTATACGAACCGGTAGCGTAATATTGTCTGTGATGGATGTAGTAAGCTTCATCAGTTCGCTCCCATATCCCTTTAGCACATTCATATTGTAATGACTGTTCTATGGTGGAGTACTCATCCGCTGGACGTCGCGTCCATGATTGGAAGGCGGCCTACTTTCTGCGTCATCTGGCCTTCTGGCGTTCTGCTCCGGCCCCCTTCGCTTCCCGACTGTTATCGCTCCTGACGGTTTGCTCAGCTCCTAATCGACATGGCTCGCTAACCGGCATAATTCCTTCGCCATCCCCCACGGAGACTCGCGACCCGTGCGTCAGCCATATGAGCCGCCGCTGGGTCGCCTGCAGCATCCGCGACACTCTTGCGGGCCTGCCAGTTGTATGGGCTGTCTTCCTTGAGGGAGATCCGCTCGTTGACCAGCCATCGCGCCAATGCATAATTGCCCGAGCGCAGAGACGACTCGAGCAACGTCCGCTGGAACGCGTCACGCTGGGCGTGGCTCCCTCCAAACCGCGCAAGTCCTTCCCGGATTGGCAGCAGCAAGTCAACGACCTCATCGTGGCGGCCGGCACCGAAGGCCAGCAACGCCTCGGCCACGGGTAGGCCCACCGCTCTGGTCATCTCCACATTGGTGAGTCCGTCGTCGGCCGTGTCCGCGTAGCGACGGAGCTCGCGTACCCAGCGCTCTGCTTCCTCGTAGCGGCCCGCGCCGACCAACGCCATCACCGCATGGCAGTCGTTGAAGACGTAGAACGACTCGTTCGAGGTGTCGCCCGAGCGCCCGCCGCCGTCCTCGCCCCATTTCTCCCACGCGGAGGCCAGGGCGTTGAATCGCTCAGTCTCTTCCCTGCCGTCGAGGAAGAGCCGCCACAGGAGCGACGCGGCATCGAGCATCTCGAGCGCGACTCCGGCAGAGCTGTGGTTGTGCAGGTGGCGGTCATAGATCGATAGAACTGAGTCCTGATCGCCGAGTTCCAGAAGATACAGGGCCCTGTGCCAGAAGTTGTGGACGTTCAGGAAGTTGCCTTCGGTCCAGTGCGGCGCCAGCTGGTCCATGAGCGCCAGGCCAAGGGCGACCTGCCCCCGCATCTCGTGGGTGTGGACCACAGCGTGCAACGCCCAGACGTCCTCGGGATGGAACTCAAGTGCCTTGGTACCGACCGACTCCGCTCGGTCGTACCATCCGCACTCTTCGAGCCCGAACGCGAACATTCCGAGCAGAAATCCGTAGACTGGATCTCGGGGATCCCAATCCGGAAGCACCCGTCCGATCCGATCACGCAGGCTTACGCAATCACCGAGGAAGAAGTCGAGCTGATGGCCAGCGAAGAGGGCCAGCACGTCGTTCGGGTCGGTCGCGACCAGAGCGTCGAGTGCCTTCTGTGCCTGTCCGAAGTGCCCAGCTGCCCACGCCTCGATCACTCGTAGATGTTGCTGTTCAGCCGGGCTCAGCTTCTGGTGCGGGACCTCCCGTTCCATGGCGGTGAGGACCGCCAACGCCTCCCGACTGGGCCTCGGCTCGCTGGTGAGCACCCCGAGGTATGCTCGGGCGAGCGCCGCTGGAGCGAAGTCGGGATGGCGTGCTATCAGTGCGTCAAGACTCGCCTCAAGCGAAGGGCGAAATCGCAGTAAATCGCCAAGCGCTGCCGAATACGCGGCGCCCGGATCATTCCTATCTGCGCCAGGGCCAATGTTCGCATTTGCTGCCGGGAGTTGGTCGTCCTTTACCATCGGGTCATCACCGTCTTTCCCCTCGTATAGAACCGCACACCGTCGGGTCCGTACATGTGTAGGTCGCCGAAGAGCGACCCCTTCCAACCCCCGAACGAAAAGTGCCCAGGTGGGACGGGGATCGACACGTTGATTCCGAGCATGCCGACCCGGACGTCATGCTGGAAGGCCCGGGCCCACCGGCCGCTGGAGGTGAACAGGACGGCTCCGTTGCCGAACGGATTTGCATTCACCAGGTCAAGGGCATCGTCGTAAGAGGAAGCGTGCACGAGGGAGAGGACCGGTCCGAAGATCTCGTCGCGATAGACCGCCATCTCGGGAGTGGCTCCATCGATCAGACTCGGACCGAGGTAGAAGCCGCCCGACCCGGCCGCAGACCCCAGGTGCTCTCGGCCATCGAGGACGACCCGCGCTCCCTCTCCGGACGCCCGATCGACGTAGGACGCCACCCGGGCCCTGTGCGCGCCGGTGATTAGGGGTCCAAGCTCAGAGTGGGGGTCCATCGGATCCCCGACCACCACAGCCTTGGACCTCCTCTCCATCTCGGCCACCAACTCGTTTTCGACGCCGCCAACGGGCACCACGACCGACACGGCCATGCAACGTTCCCCCGCGGCGCCGTAGCCGGCACTGATCGCGGCCTCCGCGGCCGCATCCAGATCCGCATCAGGGAGGACCAACAGGTGGTTCTTCGCCCCGCCGAGCGCTTGGACCCGTTTACCAGTGGCCGTGGCGTTCTCGTAGACGGACCGGGCCACGGGGGTCGAACCTACGAAACTAACGGCATCGACGCCAGGGTGCGATAGAAGGGCCGCGGCGGTAAAATGGTCGCCGTTGACCACGTTCAGCACTCCCGCGGGAAGACCAGCCTCATCCAGCAGCTCAGCTAGCCGAATGGGTGCAGACGGGTCCTTCTCCGAGGGTTTGAGGATGACCGCATTCCCGCAGGCCAGGGCGTTCGGGAGCATCCACAGCGGCACCATGGCAGGAAAGTTCGCGGGGGTGATCGCGACGACCGCGCCCAGCGGCTGGCGGACGCTGTAGGCGTCGATGCTCCGGGCTACTTGTTCGGAGAACGACCCGAGAAGGTGGGTTGACAGGCCCGAGGCGAATTCGACGCTCTCGATTCCACGGCTGATCTCCCCGCGTGCGTCCGACACCAGCTTGCCGTTCTCGCGGGTGATCAACCCGGCCAGTTCGTCGCGGTGCTTCACTAGCAGGTCGCGGAACCTCAGGAGGATCTCGACTCTCTCGCCGAGCGGAGAGTCCCGCCATTCTGCGGCTGCCGCGTGGGCAGCTCCGACCACTTCGTCGACTTCGAACTCGTCCGCGAAGGCCACCTCGGCGATCAGCTCACCAGTCGCCGGACAGTACACGGGGCCGATTCGGCTCGACCGACCCTCCTGGCGAGCTCCTGCGAGAAAATGCCCGATGCGCTCGGTCACTAGAGTCCTCCTTTGCGCTCTGCAGGAAGTGGGTGCGAGCCGTCCACGCGGTCCGGGTCGGTCACGCTGCTGCCCAGTATTTGGAGATGCAAGGGGCGGCCATCTCTCGTACTGAGCCCGGGGCAATTTCGACGCGGGTTGGGTCGAACGCGTGCGCGGTCGTGGCACTGGTGAATGTCAACGGCGCACATACCCATCGACGACCCCGAGTACGGCGTCGAGGCGAACGACCAGTTCGTCCAGGACCGGCTCGTCCGCAACAAGCGGGGGAGCCACAATCAGCATCGTTCCGCCTCGGTCGTCGGGCCGGACGATGAGTCCCGTCGTCTCGAGAGCCCCAGGAAGCACCTCGACTAGCAGCTCCATCGCCGCGTCATCGCTCAGGTTGGTTTCGCTATCCCTGTCTACCATCAGGTCGAGGGCGTAGAAGTAGCCGCATCCCCGCACCTCGCGCACGCAGCGGTGACCGGCGACCAGCCCGGCCAAAGCTCCGGCGAGGACGCTCTCACGCTCTCGGACCCGTTCGAGCACTCTCTCGTGCTCTAGGGCGGCGACGTTGGCGACCAGCACAGCGCTCGCAACGGGATGCCCACCGAAGGTTGCGCCGTGTAAGAAGGTGCCAGCAGAAGTGAACAGCGCCTCGGCCAGTCCTCGCCGGACGACAAGGCCGCCCATCGGCACGTAGCCCGAAGTGGCGCCCTTCGCGAAGGTAATAACGTCGGGGATCACGCCAAACCTGGTGCTGCCGAACCATTCACCAAGGCGGCCGAAGCCGCAGATAACCTCGTCGGCCGCGAGCAGGATCCCATGGCGGTCGCAGATCTCGCGCAGCTCGCTCCAGTATCCTGGCGGCGGCACAAGCGCTCCTCCGCCGTTTTGGACAGGTTCGGCGATGAGCAGGGCTATCGACTCTGGACCCTCCGCAAGGATCGCCGCCTCGATGGCGTCCAAAGAGGCTGGCTCTCCGCGGGTGCCGGGAATTTGGATGAATCCGGGAACTAATGGCTCGAAGGGGTCTTTGATCTTTGGGAGACCCGACGCGGAGAGGGCGCCTAGCGTGGTGCCGTGGTAGGCGAGATCCCTGCTGAGGACCTTCACGCGCTCAGGGGAGCCCTGGCTTCGGTGGTACTGGCGGGAGAACTTGATCGCCGACTCGATAGCCTCGGAGCCCGAATTCACGAAGAAGGTGACATCGAGGTCTCCCGGCGCTAGACGGGCGACGGTTTCGGCCGCCTCGATCGCTGCGGGGTGGGCAAGCGACCAGTTCGACGCGTAGGCGAGCGACTCCATCTGCTTGGCCGCAGCTTGGGCCAGGTCGGTTCGGCCGTAGCCGATGTTCACGCAGAAAAGTCCCGACAGACCGTCGAGATGGCGCTTTCCGCGACTATCCCACACCCAGCACCCTTCACCGCCCACGATCAGTGGCCAACGCCCCGCGCGCCATGTCTGTGCCCGAGTGAAGTGCGGCATGAGGGACGTTTCGGCTCGGTACCGTCGCCGCGACCATGCGGCTGTTTCGCTCTCGCTCACCTCGGCGTCAGGCGTAGCCATCGCCCCCCCGGTCACATTGGCAACATCTGCAACAGGTCCATTTCGGAGCCTGTGAGAAGTATGCGGCCTCTGTGGACTTCTGTACAGTTCCAGTTCGGAGGTTTTCCATGGTGCCAGACATCGGTCGATCCACCGCCCGGACCACTCTGGTTCGGAACTTTCTCGAGGATCGCATCCTGTCCTCTCGCTCGGGATCCCGAGAGCGGTTGCCCTCATCACGCCAGCTCGCCGACGAGCTGGGCGTCTCTCGCAATACGGTCGTGGCTGCCTATCAAGAGCTGGTCAGCGAGGGTTTCGCGGAGGCCATCCCCCGAAGCGGGCTATACATCAACCGGGAGATCGCCCGCCTCCTGGCGGAAGGCCGCATCCCGGAGAACCAGTCGGACGCTCGCGAGGTCGGTTCGATGAGAGCAACGGCAGGACCCGAGTCGCGCCCGCAACATACCCGCTACGAGCAGGACTGCTTCCCCGACCTGCGCAAGCCGTCCCACTGGGCCGACGTCCCGTACCCCTTCATCTACGGCCAAATCGACGAGGCGACCTTTCCCGTGGCTGCCTGGTTGCGCTATCTTGCGATGGCTCTCGACAAACCCCATCGCCGATTCAGTCTGGCAGACCGCGCCGAGGAGGACGACCCGCTCCTAGTCGAGATGATCTGCCGACGCGTACTGCCGAGTCGGGGGATCAACGTGCATCCGTCGATGGTGATGACGACCATGGGGACCCAGGAAGGGCTGCACCTGATCGGAGAAACCCTGCTCGAGCAGGGATCTTCTGTCGCGGTCGAGGACCCCGGCTACCCCGATGCCCGCCACATCTTCTATCGGGCGGGGCTGCAACTCCAGCCGGTTCCGGTGGACGAAGCAGGAATGGTGATCGAGGACATTCCTGGCGGCGCCGACATGACCTATGTTACTCCGAGCCATCAGTTTCCTACCAATGTCACGCTCAGCATCGCGCGGCGGCAGCGCCTCGTTGACCTAGCCCGGTCACGCGATCTCCTAATCATTGAGGACGACTACGACAGCGAGTTTCGATTCCAGGGTCGACCCACGCCCGCCCTCAAGTCCCTCGAACGCGCGGGTCCAGTCCTCTACCTCGGAAGTTTCTCCAAGCTCCTCGCCCCAGGACTACGGCTTGGGTTCCTCGTTGCTCCCCCAGAGCTCGTGTCCGAGGTCCGGCGTCATCAGCGATATGTCCTTCGCCACCCTCCCGGACATCTCCAGCGAGCGCTGGCACTCATGATCGCCGACGACGCCTACGGTCGCCACCTCCGGCGTCATCGCACCATTCTGCGGCGCAAGTGGCAGGCGATGAGCGACGGGATCCGTACTTTGCTTCCAGTGAGCCCGGTCACCATGACGGGCGGAACCAGCTTCTGGCTGACTGGTCCCGAGACCCTCGACGCCGATCGCCTCGCAGCCGAGGCTCTTGACGCCGGCGTGGTCATCGAACCGGGTCGCGCCTTCTTCCTTGCCCCCGATGCTCCAGCAAACCACTTCCGCCTCGGATTCGCCGCCATCTCCCTCGAGGCCATCGGACCTGGTTTGGCAACCCTCGCCCACCTAATCGAGGTGTCGTGTCATCGTCGTGGACTTGCCAGCCCTCTCTGACCGCATGCGCCTTGGCCGCGTCGAGGACTCGGGCTCCCCGATGCTCGCCAGTGGTCAAGCTCGCTGGCACTTGTTCAGGTCTCGTGAGCCGACCATCCACCACCTGGGCAAACGACGCGCGTACCGTGGGGAATTCCGGGTGTTGGCTCTCTTTCTGGTGCTGACGGCTTCTCCAGCGAGGAGCTGATCGCCGAGAACGCATCGCTGCGTGAGCAGCTGACCGCGCGCGACGCGCGCATTGCAGAGCTCGAAGCGGCCAACGCTGCGTTGACAGCACGCCTCGCCGACTTGGAAGAGCGGGTCGGGCGCACCGCGCGCAACTCGTCGATGCCGCCGTCTCAAGAGGGGTTCTCCAAGCCCCCTGCACCGAACCGGGCCGAGCGTCGGGCGACGAAGCGCCGGCCGGGAAAGCAGCCCGGTGCCGAGGGCAAGCATCTCGCCCAGGTGGACGATCCCGACGAGGTGATCCCCCACGTGCCCGGTGTGTGCTCGGGCTGCGGCGGGGACCTGGCCACAGCAGAGGTCGTCGACGTCGAACGTCGCCAGGTCTTCGAGCTGCGCGATCACGAGCTACGTCTCGACCATGCGAAAGCACGGCCACCCGGTCCTCGACGGGCTCCGCCAGCTCTTCAAGGGCGGGACCTGGCTGCCGGTCGGGTTGGCGAGGACCTGAGCCGACCCCGTGGCATCCCACCGGGGCGGCGGAGCAGACTGGCGCCATGGCAAAGCGCAAGGCCGCCCGCCTTCACGCCGCTGACCGTCCACGCCCCAACCAGATGGCTCAACCCCTCCTCGACGCCGTCGTGCGATCTTCCGCCGCGCACGCCACCCTCGACGTCGAACCGCTCCTCGCCGCCCTTCGGTTGGGGGCGCTCGACGACCACCTCGAGCAGCTCGCCACCATCATCAACGACCGCATCGCCGCTCTGAACGCCATCGACGAGCTGCGCGCCGCCAGCCGGCTCCACGTCGGCGACCGCGTCCACCTTGGCCACAACCTGCGACCTCAATACCTACATGGCAAGCCGGCGACCATCATCGCCAGAGACGGCGAGAAGTGGATCGTCCGGCTCGACGAGCCGGTCGGTCGGTTCACCAACGCTGACCTGCGGCTTCGAGCTATCCAGCTTGAGCCGGTGCGATGACCTGAACACGTACCTTTTCACTTGTCCCAAGCCACATCTTGGTGGGCGACTCGTCCGCCTGGAAGCGACCGCCGCTGCCTGCTGCGCCCGAGCGCGAATGCCCTACTTGTAGTTTAGCGTGAGGATCACCACAACACGACGACTGCCTCACTCATGATGTCCAGCACGAACTGTCCAGCCGGCACGCGGATATTCTTCTGTCCGCCCCGCGTGCGAACCCATACTGCGAGCAGAGACCCTTGTGGTCAACTACCTGTTGTGGAAATCGGCGCTAAGGGTCCGTCAGCGTGAACCGTGGGTCGAACGGGATCGTGCCGGCATCGACCATGGTCGAGCCACCGTCGACCGGGATCACCGCCCCGTTGACGTACGAGGCGTCTGCGGAGCAGAGCCAGGCGATGACCGCTGCCACCTCGTCGGCGCTCGCAGGCCGCCGACAGGGAACAAGGGAGGTGACGAGGCGGTAGGCGGTTTCGGTGCCGACTCCCCGCCCAGCCCCGAAGGTCGTCATCTCCTCGTCGGCCATCTCGGTCGCAGTCCAGCCCGGGCACACCACGTTCGCCCGGAGGCCTGCCGGTCCGTGATCGATTGCGAGGCTAGCAGCGAGCATCGTGAGCGCCGCCTTGGTGGCGGCGTACCCGCCCATGTCGGTCGCCGCCCGGAGCGCGGCGACCGACGCCACCGAAACGATCGACCCCCGCGCCCGAAGCAGAGCTGGCAGCGCCGCCTTGACCACGGCGTAGGGGCCCGTCAGGTTCACGCCAACCATCTCGTCGAATTCCGCTACCCCAAGGTCGGTGACGCCACCAGGTCGCATGATGCCGGCGTTCAGCACGACCGAGTCCAGGCGCCCCAGCTCCGACACGACCTCTTCGCTCTGTGGCGCGAAGGGCGCCCGCGAGATCGCAGAGTGGGCGAGGGACCTCGACGACGAGCAACGAGCCTACCTGCACTGCCGCAGGCGCCCCACAACCGGAGAGCTCGTCGTGCCTTCCGAGTCGACGATCCAGCGCACGCTGCGCCACGTCGACCGCGACGCGTTCGACGCAGTCGTCAACGAGACGATGAGAGACCAGGTCGCGAAGCGCGTGAAAGCCCTGGAGCAACATCGAGCGCGAGACGCGCTGCGCACAGGCTACGACGTCGTCTCACTGGCTACCACCACGTCACCCCCGACACCCTGCAGCGCCGGTTCTTCTCCACGGGAGGCCTGATCGTCGACAACGGCGAGTCCGTCCTCGTCAAGCTAGCGGCTACTTCACCGTCGCACAGCTCAAGACGCTCCTCCGCTCGCTCGGACCCATGCAGCGGATCGTGCTCGTCAAAACCCGTGAGACACGGCCATGGAAGCAGGCGGTGAACCAGACCATCGCCACCGTGGCCCACAGCTACCCGAACACAACCGTGGTCGACTGGTATAACATCAGCGGCTCCAAACCCCAGCACCTCGACCCCAACGGCGCCAAGTTCTGCGCCTCGCTTCTGGTGTGGGCTCACCATCGCGCACCTCGACCGCCTCCTCGACGTCGACGGGGTCCAAGACGTCCGCGTCGAAGGCGTCCGCGTCGAAGGCGAAGGCAGCGTCGCAGCGTCGCTGACCGAGAGTGTCGGCACCTGCCCCATCCCTCGGCCTCCCGCCAGCCCGGGCCGAAGCGCGCGCGTAGCATCGCCACCTAGTCACCTGAAGGAGCGACCGTTGTGAGTGACCGCGTGGTGTTGACCGAGGCGATGGTGGTGCCCGCCACCGGGGCGCCGCCGTTCGAAGGCCGGGTGGTCGTCGAGGGGAGGCACATCGTCGAGGTGGAGAACGGCACCAGCACGTACCGGGGCACAGGGCACGTGATCCGGCTCGGGGGCCGGAGCCTCCTGCCCGGCCTCGTCGATGCCCACGTGCATGTGACGGCCGCCGACCTCGATCCAGGCGAGCAAGCTCGTCGTCGCTTCCCCAGCGAGGTGGCCGTGCTGGCTGCGGCCGAGCTGGAGCGGATGTTGGCACGGGGGTTCACGACCGTTCGGGACGCAGGCGGCGCCGACGCCGGGCTGCGACGAGCGATCGAGACGGGGGCGATCAACGGTCCCCGGCTTCTCGTCTCGGGCCGCCCGCTCAGCCAGACCGGTGGTCATGCTGACTTCCGCTCGCCTGCGGAGGGGAGGTTGCAGGAGATCTGTGGCACCCAGGTCGGCGTCGAGTCCTGGGTGGCCGACGGCGAGGACGCTGTCCGACGGGCTGCACGCGACGAGCTCCGTCGGGGAGCAGACCAGATCAAGGTGATGGCCAGCGGAGGGGTGATGTCCCTTGCCGACAAGCTCGAGTCGGTCCAGTACTCGGTGAGCGAGTTGGCCGCCGCGGTGGACGCCGCACGCGCCGTCGGCACGTACGTGCTGGCCCATGCCTACACGCCCCCCGCCATCCGGGCCTGCATCCACGCCGGTGTCCGTTCCATCGAGCATGGCAACCTGCTGGACGAAGCGACCGCAGCGCTCATGGCCGAGCACGAGGTCTTCCTCGTGCCCACCCTGGTCACCTACGAGGCGCTCCACCGGGAGGGTAGCGGCGAGGGTATGAGCCGGGAGAGCCTGCAGAAGCTGGAGCTCGTCGTGGACGCCGGCCTCGGCAGCCTGCGGATCGCCGCGGCCGCCGGCGTCAGGATCGGCTCGGGCTCCGACCTGCTCGGCTCGATGCGCCGGTACCAGGGCAGGGAGCTTGCCATCAAGGCGGGTCCGCTCTCACCCATGGGCGCAGTGATCGCCGCGACCCGCACCAACGCCGAGCTGCTCGGCCTGGCCGACCTGATCGGGACCGTCGAACCGGGCAAAGAAGCCGACCTGCTGGTGGTGGATGGAGACATCCTCGAGGACCCCGGCCTCGCCGGGTGGAGCGAGACCACCGCCCTCGTCATGCGGGCCGGGCGCATTGTCCACCAGACGCTGGCCGCCTAACGCTTCCAGGCGTATGTGGCCGGTGTCTCGGTGTTCAGCGGGTTGGTGGGGAGCACTCCGGTGAGCCCCTTGTGGACCTCGTAGAGCGTCACCCGCTGCGGCTGCCAGATCACCGGGAGTTGCTTCTCCTCCCACTTCTCGTACTTGAAGAGGTTTGTGCTCCCCGTGACCGTCTTGGCGATGAGCGCTGTGCTCGTCTTTGTCGACCAGTCACCGAAATTCGAACCGGCGCCAGCCGCGAGGACAGATGTGCCGGCGGGGTACAGGTCCGGGTAGAACTCCCAACCCGCTCCCCAGTTCTCGAACTCCCAGGAGCATCCCTTGGGGCAGGGCACCGCGTTGCCAATGACGGTGTCGAAGGACGCGGTAAGCAGGTTGACGTGCATGCCCATCTGCTCCCAGTCCGACTTCTCCGCCTGCATCAGCGTGGAGATCGTCTTTGTGCCCGACAAGTACTGCAGTGTGAAGTCGAGCTTGGCCCCCTTCTTGATCCCCGCACCGCACTTCCCTGGGCCGGTGCCCGGCTTCTGGCAGGTGCTGACGCCGTTCGGCACCACCTTCCAGCCATGGCGCTTCAGGAGCCGGCGCGCTGCGCTGACGCTGAAGGGGTAGGGATTCTTGAGCTCGGCCTTGGACAGCATGGGGCTCGTGGGCAGGCTGGGCACCGGCCCATAGATCGGCTCGCCGTACCCCTTGTCGATCCGTGACAAATACAGTGTCTGGTCCACCAGGTGCTGCACCGCCTGGCGGAAGTAGAGCTGCCGGAAGATCGGTCCAGCGTTCCCTGTGTCACCGGTCGACTTGAAGTTGTAGGGGAAGTAGTTGACGCCCCAGAGGTAGAAGGGCGCCATCGTGTATGTCGACGCGAGGCGGGGATTGTTCTTGCCGATCACCGGTGCCACGCCGGCCCTACCCGGCCGTGCCGCCGAAGACGTGATCTCTGTCGGCGGCAGCTGACCGATGTCCAGTGTCCCGCTCCCCAGCGCGTTGTACTCGGCACCCATGCTCGTGTACGTCTTGTCGATGTACTTCTTGCTCTTTGGCTTGTTTGGGCCGGAGTACGAGGGATTGGGCACCATCGTGAACGGCCCTGTCGGGGTGAACGTCTTGAGGGTGAAAGGCCCGTCGACCACCTTCCACAGGGGGTTCGTGGCGTAGGTCGGAAGTGCGTTGAGGGTCTGGCTGGGTTTTGTCGGGTTGAAGCCAGCCTGCTCGGAGAGGAACTGGTACACGGCCTTGCAGGCCGCATCGTTGGTGCCGTAGGCAGCCTTCGCGCAGCCGGCCGAGCCCGGTGCCGCCGTGAGCGACGTGCGTGTCCACGCCAGCGGCAGCGGCGTGATCTCCGAGAGCTGGTTCCAGTACAGCCAGTGCCGGTTCATCGACTGCTTGAACTGGAAGGTGATCGTGGTCGGGCTTGTGGCGGTGACCGAGGCGAGGCTTGTCGGCATCGAAAGGCCGCCAGGGAACCACCCGTAATAACCTGTTGGCTTCTGATGCCATATGTTCATCCAGAACATGATGTCGGTGCTGTCGACCGGCTCGCCGTTCGACCACTTGTACGGCTTGAGGGTGATCTTGACCGTCTTATTGCCGTCGGAGAAGACCGGTGTCTTGGCGAGTGAGAGCCGCTTGTTGACTGTGGTAGAATCCCGCGAACCGAACCAGTACAGCGGGCGGAACATGTAGTACTGGAAGAACCCGATGTCTTCGACCGATGCGTGCGAGACTGTCGTGAACGGGAAGATGTAATTGGCGGGCGTCCCGGCTATCCCGTCGAAGCTCACCACCGACCGTGTCACGCCGGCCGCGCCGCTCGTCGACGACGAGACTGCCACGACGCCCGCCGGCACCAGCGCCACCGCGCCGATGCCGATCTTTCGCACCATCCTGGGCCAGTACCGCATGTGCCCCGCTTCCTGTCTGCTCACGCGCCGCTCACCCACGGAACGGGGCGACGCTGATGCGGCGCCGACTGCCGGCAAGGTCAGACCTCGCCGGAAGGCGGCGCCGCCCAGAGGGAAGGCTCCGTTGACCGCGCTCACGACGACAGGGCGCCGCGACCTGGCGTTCCGTTGGGAGCCAGAACCACTTTGACCAACGATATCGGGCTCTTCGCGATGAGCCGTGGGGCGGTGCCGGACTGGTGACCCACCCATAGGCATCCACCACCAGGCGCCCTGCGCCTCCGATTCTTGTGGTTCGCAAGCCAGCGAGAACGGAGGACACAGGGCAT
>JAKACA010000062.1 GCA_021796455.1 Actinomycetes bacterium | reverse complement strand
ACAGCTGTCCTTTGGCCCCGGCGAGAGGTACGTCGAGCGGTCCGTCGAGCGGTCCGTCGAGATCCAGGAAGCCGCCTGGAGGACCCGGGACCCGAAGGACAAGGCCGCAGGGAGCCGGCACGCAGGGACCCGGGAGACCGCGCAGTCCCATGCGAGACCCCTTGAACGGCGCCTCGTCGCCGCGGGCATCGATCCGACCGCCGGTATCGCGTTCAGCGCCCGCAAGCCCCCTTACCTGCGCGCTCCGGTCAAGCTCGGCGCCGAGGTCCTATCGCTCCGCTCGACAGTGCGCGACCTGGAGCTTGTCACTGTCTGCGAGGAGGCGGGCTGCCCCAATCTGTCGGAGTGCTGGTCGCAAGGCACGGCGACTTTCATGATCAATGGCGAGCGATGCACGAGGGCGTGCGGCTTCTGCTTGGTCGACACGCGCCATCCGCTGCCCCTCGACCCGGGCGAGCCGGAGCACGTCGCGGACGCGGTCGCTCGCCTCGGGCTGTCCCACGCCGTCGTCACCGGCGTCGCTCGCGACGATCTCGCGGACGGTGGCGCGGCGGCTTTTGCACTCACTGTCGAGGCGATCCGCCGCCGCAGCCCGGCAACGGCGGTAGAGGTCCTGATCCCTGACTGCAAGGGCGACGAGGCGGCGCAGGCGGCTGTGTTCTCCAGCCGCCCCGACGTGCTCAACCACAACATCGAAACGGTGCTCAGACTGCAGCGAGCGGTCCGCACCTCCGCCTCCTATGCTCGTAGCCTCTCCCTGCTGGCACGTGCCAAGGCGGCCGGGTTGGTCACGAAGTCCGGGATGATCCTCGGTCTTGGAGAAACCCTCCCCGAGATCCACGCCACCTTGTTCGACCTGCGCTCGGTCGGTGTCGACATAGTGACCGTCGGCCAGTACCTTCGGCCGAGCGCGGCGCACCTCGCGGTGCAGCGCTGGTGGCTGCCGGAGGAGTTCGCGGAGATAGCCGAGGTAGGAACGGCGATGGGTTTCTTGCACGTGGAGTCATCACCGCTGACACGTTCGAGCTACCACGCTCGGGAGGCCGCGAGCCGGGCAAGCCGAGCCGGCGAGATGGTGGTCGGAGCGTGACAGGGGCGGGACTCGATCCGCTGCTCGCCCGTGCTGGACGGCTCGCGAGGACACGCGATGCCATGCGCGAGGCGGGAGTCGACGTGCTGCTGCTGTCGCTCGGGGCCGATATGCCCTGGCTGATCGGATACGAGGCGATGCCGCTCGAGCGCATAACGATGCTCGTGCTCCCGGCCGATGACGACGCGACTCTGGTGGTGCCGGCCCTCGAAGCGCCGCGAGTCGCACACGACGCCCGCCTGTTCAGCCTCCGGCCCTGGAGTGAGAGTGAGGATCCGATCGCGGTCATCGCGGATCTCGTGGGCTCGAGAGTCGAGATGGGTATCTCGGACCGGACCTGGGCGACATCCCTCCTCGCGCTGCAGCACGCCCTCCCCGGCCGAAGGTTCCGGCCGGCGAGCGCGGTGACTTCAGCTCTGCGCTCCGTCAAGGACCCTGGCGAGATCGCCGCCCTGCGGGCAGCAGGTGCGGCCGCCGATCGAGTCGCCGACGCGCTGCTCGGCGGAGAGATCCAGCTGATCGGCAGGCGAGAGGCCGATGTGTCCGAAGAGATCGGGCGCCGCCTGATAGCCGAGGGCCACAACAAAGTGAACTTCGCGATCGTCGGCAGCGGACCGAATTCGGCCAGCCCGCACCACGAGCCCGGTGAGAGGGTCATAGGCGTCGGCGAGCCTGTGGTGTGCGACTTCGGCGGGACCCTTCGTCTTGGTGACACGGTCGGGTACTGCTCGGACACGACCCGAACCGTGGTGACAGGTGAGCCGGACCCGTTGTTCGCTGAGCTCTACGCCGTGCTCGAGTCGGCCCAAGAAGTCGCCGTCGAAGGCGCCATGATCGGTACGACGTGCGAGGCCGTCGATGCTCTTGGGCGGGACCTGATCAGCCGCGCCGGCTTCGGCGACGGCTTCATCCATCGCATAGGTCACGGGATAGGGATCGAGGAGCACGAGACTCCCTATCTGGTCGCGGGCAACACGACCCCACTCCAGCCGGGTCACGCGTTCTCCGTCGAGCCCGGGATCTACCTCGCGGGTCGGTTCGGGGCGCGGATCGAGGACATCGTCGTCGCCACCGAGGGCGGTCCTCTCCGTTGCAACGTGTCCGACCGCGGCCTTCACGTGGTCGAAGCTTGAGCTTGTGACGATCGAGGGAATAGACACCGGGCCCGTGAGCGAGTGGCTCGCATCCAATGTCGGCCTCGAGCCACCGCTGCGATTCGAGCTCATCGCAGGTGGCCGGTCCAACCTTACGTTCGAGGTGAGCGACCGGCGCGGGCAGTCCGTCGTGCTCAGGCGGCCGCCTGTCTCTCACGTGTTGCCGACGGCTCACGACATGGCGCGCGAGCACCGTGTCGTGACGGCTCTTGCGGCGACGAGCGTCCCGGTTGCGCGCACGCTCGGTCTGTGTCTCGATACAGAGGTGACTGGAGCCCCCTTCTATGTCATGGAACTGGTAAAGGGTCACGTCCTGCGTGATGCCGCTGCTGCTGAAGCCACCCTAGACACCGCCGGAAGACGCCGGGCGAGCGAGTCTGTCTGTGACGTGCTGTCCGCTTTGCACCGGGTCGATGCCGACGCCGTCGGTCTCGGGGATCTCGGGCGCCGGGAAGGTTACATAGCCCGCCAACTCGAGCGCTGGCACAAGCAGTTTGACGCCTCCCAGGTGGAAGGCACAGATCGCGCCGTCGCTATCGACCGCGTCTACGAGCGTCTCGCTGCGGCGATCCCCGAGCAGGGCGAGGTCAGGATCGTCCACGGGGACTACCGGCTCGACAACACTATGCTCGGGCCCGACGGGTCAGTGGTGGCAGTGCTCGACTGGGAGATCTGCACTCTCGGGGAGCCACTCGCAGATTTCGGGCTCCTCATGGTCTACTGGACCGAACCGGAGGACGAGTCGGGCGTGCTCGGCGTGACGGCGCCCACCACCCTCCCGGGTTTCGCCTCGCGAGCTGAGATGCGTGGCATGTATGCCGGCAAGACCGGGAGGGACGTGGACAAGCTCGACTATTACGTGGCGTTCGGGTACTGGAAGCTGGCCTGCATACTTCAAGGTGTGCTCTCCCGCTATAGAGGTGGTGCAGCCGGTGGAGACCGCAGCGGCGTGGAGACCTTCGTGGCCCGGGTGAACAGCCTGGCGGGAGCCGCCTCGGCCGTCGCTGACGCGGCTGGGCTTCGACCGTGAGCGATCCCTCGGCGTCCCACCTCTACACCTTGAGTGGTGAGCCGGCTCCACCGAGCCCGGTGCTCGTGGTCGCGGTCGACGGCTGGGTAGACGCCGGTATGGCTGGATCGACTGCTCTCACTGGTCTGCTCGAGTCCGTGGAGACCCGCTTATATGCGACTTTCGATGGCGAGCAGCTGATAGACCAGCGAGCCCGGCGGCCGCGGTTGCTCATTGCCAACGGCATGAACGAGGGCCTCACATGGCCCGAGCCTACGATCCGGGTCGGTGTCGACCGCCTCGGCTCCGGCATCGCCCTGCTCTCGGGCCCTGAGCCGGACTTTGGATGGCGCGGCTTTGCCGCCGCCGTGACCGAGGTGGCGCTGGGGATGGGATCGAGGCTGATGGTGGGTCTCGGGGGGTTTCCGGCTGCGGCGCCTCATACCCGCCCCATCCGCCTTGCTTCGACGGCGACGACGCCCGAGCTGGCGAGCCAGATCGGCTTCATCTCCGGCGCGATCGAGGTGCCCGCTGGTATCGAGGCGGTGCTCGAGCTCGAGCTGGCAAAAGCCGGCATCCCGGCGATCGGCCTGTGGGCACGAGTGCCCCATTATGTCGCTGCGATGCCGTTTCCTGCTGCGGCAGTGGCGCTTCTCGATGCGCTCGCATCGCTGTCCGGGCTCGTCATCGACTCTGATGTCCTAGCTGAGGCGGCAGAAGCCGCTCGTTCCAAGGTGGACGAGCTCATAGGCCAGAGCAGTGAGCACCTTGCAATGGTGCGCCAGCTCGAGAGGGGTATCGACGAGCTCGAGGGCGAGCCGTCTGCGGGCCTCGACGACATGAGGGCGATCTCAGGCGACGAGATAGCAGCCGAGCTGGAGCGGTACCTGAGGGGTGAGTCCGGCGACCCCGGGGCGCCAGGCGGGCCCGAGTAGGGTCGGCGCCTCTGCACCGCCTCTGCGCCTCGACCTGGGCCGCCTCTGCGCCTCGTCGGCGCCTCTGCGCCGCGGCCTGGGCCGGGCGGCGGGCCGCTACTGGGCGGGCGGTGCTTCCTCGGGCGGTGGCTCCGCGGGCCGGTCGGGCAGGAGGCCCTCGGCGGCCTCAGTCGCTGCCTTGGAGGCAGGGCCGCGCAGTATCTGGGCAACACCCACCGCGATCACAGCGCCGGCCAGAGGGCCGAGCACGTACGCCCACCAGTCGGTCCAGTGGCCGCCGACGATCACCGGGCCGAGGGAACGGGCGGGGTTCATCGAAGCTCCAGTCACCGGCGCAGCCCACAGTCCGGCAAGGACTATGTAGCCACCAATCGCGAGCGCGCCGTTGGTGCCGACGTTGCGGGCACCCGCAGCGGTGCCGAGGATGACGCTCACCAGGCCGAGGGTGATCACAGCTTCGACCAGTGTCGCCTTCCCACCACTGATTCCCGGTCCGGGCAGGGTGGCCCCGAGGTTGCCGATATTGGAGAAGGTGAGCCGGAGGAAGCCAGCAGCGAGGAGCGCGCCAGCGAGCTGGGCACATATGTAGCCGGGGACGCGTTTCCAGATGAAGTTGCCCCTGAGCGCAAATGCGAGAGTGACGGCCGGGTTCAGGTGGGCGCCGCTGATGGTGCCCATGAAGTAGATGATCCCGATGACCATCAGTCCCGGAGCAGTGACTTGAGCATCGAGGGGCACGGCGCCGTGGCTGAGCGCTTCGATGACCGGTGCGCCAGCGGCGACAGTCACGAGGAGAAACGTCCCGAAGACCTCGGAGAAAAGTCTCCGCCACTCGTACCTGAGATCGTTGAAATCCCGTGTCCAGGCGGTCTCGAGCCCGGGATGTGCTTCGAGGGGCCGGTGGCGATGCGGCTCGGAAGGAAGTGCCGCCAGGCTCACCGATGTCACCTCCCCGACTAGCTGCGCCCGCGACGCAGGTCCTCCCGGAGAGCTTAGATCGGGGAAGTGGATTCTGCCGGCTCTGCGAGCGCGGGCAGTGAGCGAGATTCGGGCCTAGCCTTGGGTACATAGGCACGGGCTCAGTCCGGCAGGCAGGGTTGAGGCAGGCAGGCAGGGTTGAGACCGGCAGGCCGGGCGTGGATCGGAGGAACGTGGAAGGCGAGCACTGGAAACACGAGCCCGAGGCGAAGGACTATCCCGCGGCTGCGTCGTACCTGTCTCTCCTCGTCGGAGCCGAGGCGGCTTCCAAGCTCGTGAAGAAGCTTCGATCAAACGACAGGATCGTTCTCTACGCCGCGAAGGACCTTCTCAGAGCCTCTCGCATGCCGCTGCTCGGCCCCGAAGACTCAGAAGTCGCGGCTGATCTCAAGAAGATAAAGGCCGGCACCAAGCTCTCGCCGGTTCTCCTGGTGCAGGGGGATCCGCTTTGGATCGCAGACGGCTACCACCGGATCTGCGTCAGCTATCACTTGAACGAGAAGGAAGAGGTTCCCTGCCGGGTCGTGCTTCGATAGCACGGGCTCTTTGAATCCGCCCACTGAGCCGGGCCCGAGGTGGGGACAGCTCGCCGAGTAGGCTCCTGGACATGCTGATCGACGCTGGGCTTGGCTTTGACGCCGAGAGGATGGGGGAGCAGGCTCGCCAGGTAGAGGCTGAGGGTTACGCAGGCGCTTGGGCGACCGAGACTGGACACGATCCGTTCCTCATACTTGCGAACGCCGCAGAGCACACGAGCACTCTCGAGCTCGGGACCGGCATCGTCGTCGCCTTCGGCCGCAGTCCCATGATCACGGCCACGCTCGCAAACGACGTCCAGCTCCTCTCCAAAGGGAGGGTCCTCCTCGGTCTCGGATCGCAGATCAAGCCTCACATCGAGAAGCGGTATTCGATGCCGTGGTCCCGTCCCGCCGCCAGGATGCGGGAGTACATCCTCGCGCTGCGCGCCATCTGGACCTCGTGGAACGAAGGCACGAAGCTTGACTTTCGGGGCGAGTTCTACACCCATACGCTCATGACACCGTTCTTCAGCCCGGGACCGAACCCCTACGGTCCGCCGAAGGTCTTCCTTGCGGCCGTGGGTGAGCTCATGGCGGAAGTGGCAGGTGAGGTAGCCGACGGCATCCTCATCCATGGCTTCACGACGGAAAGGTACATGAGGGAGGCAACCATGCCGGCGCTCATGCGTGGCCTCGAGCACCGCAAGCGGTCACGCGAGTCGTTCCAGGTGTCCTATCCGGGTTTCGTGATCACTGGCACCCCGGAGGAGCAGGAGGCGGCCCGACCGATCGTGAAGGGCCAGATCGCCTTCTACGGCTCCACGCCGGCGTACCGGCCCGTGCTCGAGCTCCACGGCTGGGGCGAGCTTCAAGTCGAGTTGAACAGGCTGTCGAAGCTCGGGGAGTGGGAGAAGATGGCGACGCTGATCGACGACGACGTGCTCGACGCCTTCGCCGTCACTGCCGAGCCATCCGACGTCGCTTCCGTGGTCCACAAGCGGTATGGGGATCTGGTCGATCGCTTCTCCTTCTACGCCCCCTATCACCTGCCCGCGGAGCGTTGGGCAGAAGTATTGGCGGGTTTCGGGGGCTGAGGTGTCACCGGGGTGGGGGGCAAGGGCCCGCTCGACCCGCCGGGGGGCAAGGATCCCTTCTGGGTGGGTGGTCGGGACACATACGTCCTCACGGCACTACCACGAGGTACCGCCCGAGCCCCCTCGATGCCCCACACGCCCCACACGCCCCACACGCCCCACACGGGACTTCAAGTCACCGCTCGAGCGCAATAGGCTGCGCCGATGAGAGTCCTTGTGATCGCTCACCACGGCGAGGACTCGGCTGGTTTCGTCGGTGACGCCCTGGCGGCGAGAGGGGCGAAGCTGTCGACTCACGTCTTTCCCGACGACGGCGACCTTCCGCCAGTCGAAGACTTCGCAGCGGCAGTGGTCCTTGGTGCACGGTGGTCTGTCTACGACGACGCGACCGTCGGCCGGTGGATCGGCGAGGAGATCGACTGGCTGCACCGAGCGGACAGCACCGGTGTCGCAGTGCTCGGTATCTGCTTCGGCGCGCAGGTGCTCACGGTGGCCTTCGGGGGCGCCGTGGAGCGCGCTCCTGCTCCCGAGATCGGCTGGACGACGGTCGAGCCAGTCGGGCCGCTCGTCGTCGGCCCGGGGCCGTGGTTTCAGTTCCATTACGACCGCTGTGCGCTTGGGCCAGGTGCGGTCCTGCACGCCCGTACCGGGATCGCCCCACAGGCGTTCTCGATCGGGCGCAACCTCGGCCTCCAGTTCCACCCCGAGGTCGGTGCCGACCTGCTCCGGGAGTGGTTCGAGCACGGTGAGAGGGAATTGGCGCAACAGGCTGGACTGGATCCAGAGGTCATGTTGGCCGACACGGCGGCCGAGGAGGATGCGGCCCGCGGGCGTGCCGCGGAGCTCGTGAGCACCTTCCTCGAGCGCACGCGCCCCGGCTGGCCCCACCCTATTCCGGGTGCGAGCGCCCTGGCGGACGCGCCCTAGCCGCGCCCCAAGTAACCCAGCCGCGTGCGCCTCAGCACCGCGGCTTCCCTAGGCGGCCGGGATGGACGCCTCCAGGGTCGAGCGCTGCGCGCCGAGCTTCTCGATGGCCGACAGTGCGAGCTTTTCGGGCGAGCTCTCGGCCGAAGGCCGGGGGCCGAATGCCGCACTCGCGACTACGACGCCGCCGCGGCTCTCGATCTCGCCCTGCAGGGCGCTGAGAGCTCCTCTCGGTGCCACGCCGTAGGTGCAAAAGATCGCGAAGTGCTTGCCACCGAGCGGGGGCAGAGCGGCCAGCCACTGCCTCGTCGCTTTCGCGCTCCGCACGCCTGCCACGACCAGGCCCTCGACCCAGGTGCCGACTAAGACGAGGTCGGCGCTCGCGAGCTCGGCAACGCCGATCGACGACAGAGGAACGATCTTGACCTCGGCTGAGCTCGCCGCGAGGCAGGCCGCCGCGGCGCGAGCGGCGCGCTCGGTGTGGCCCGCGCGGCTCTCGTACCCCACGAGGACCCGCAAGGGGCGCCCCGATGGCTGATGGCCATCGCGCCGCGGTTGCTCGTCGAGGATCGCCTGAGCGGCCCGGCGCCCCTGGGCCATCGCTTCCACCACTGTCGCCGGACCGACGAGCGCGTCGCCGGCCACCCACAAGCGGTCTCCGACTCCGAGCGAGGCTCGCACTCTGGCATTCTCCCGACCGAGGGCGAGCTGGCCGATAGGTTGGTGCCTGGCGAAGGCCGGAGCTCCGGCTGCGATCAGGCCGCTCGCCTGCCAGCCGCGGTCCGCGACCCCGCTTGCCCGTCGCGAGACGGGAACCCCGGGGAGAACTGACGCATAGCCCTGGTCGAGCCGGTATCCCATCGCCATTACGACCAGGTCAACGCGCTCGGTGGCCGTGGCGTGCCCGACAATCTCCGGGAGCCGGTTCGCGGCCTCCTGACGAGTGCTGTCAAGCACCGCTGCCACGACATGGCCGTCCTGACCCTCGAGACGCCCGAGGGTCGTCGAAAAGCGGATATCGACTCCCTCCAGTGCGGCCTCCTCGAGCTCATCGGGCCTAACCGGAGCAAAACGACGGTCCATCCAGTCGACACAGATGGGGCGCGCCCCGAGCCTGCGTGCCAGACGGGCCACGTCCATGGCCGTGTTGCCCGCGCCGACGACGAGCACCGTCGGGATGAGCCCGTAGCTCTGCGACCCTCCGCCGGCCCCGGACCCTCCGCCGGCCCCGGACCCTCCGCCGGCCCCGGTCCCAGGCCCGGCTCCTACGACGTCATCTGGGCCACCAGCCACCAGCCCGGCAAGCGGCCGGTGCTCGGCCACCGCGGCGCGGGCTTCCACGAGGAAGCGGGTCGCGTCCCAGACACCTTCTAGATCTCCTCCCTTTACCGGGAGGCGCATCGGGACGCCGGCGCCGTGGGCAAGCACGACGGCGTCGTAGCTCGCGCTGAGCTTGGCGAGCTCGCTCGGGGCGACCTCACTACCGCACCGAAGGTCCACACCGGCCTCCTCGAGCGCGTCCCAGGCCCTGGAAGAGACCGAGCGCGGGAGCGTGAAGTCGGGGATCCCCCAGCGGATGAGGCCACCTGGCTGCTCGTCCTTCTCGAAGACGGTGACAGACGCACCTGCCTGCGCGAGCTCCCACGCCGCTGCGATGCCCGCCGGGCCCGACCCGACGATTGCCACCTCGAGGTCGCGGCCGCGCTCGGAGACCTGCTCGACCCCCGGCACGGGGGCGTTGTCGGCGATGAACCGCTCGATCGCCCCGATAGCGACCGGCGCGCCTCCCGCGAGCGACCAGGTGCACGCCCCCTCGCACTGGACGGCCTGGTCGCAGACCCTCGAGCAGACATCGGGAAGGAAGGTCGTGCGCCTCAGCACGCGGTGGGCCTCGTCGAGGTCACCACCGCGCACCGCCGCTATGAAACCCGGAATGTCATTGTGCACGGGGCATCCCCGCACGCACGTCGGGTCGGGGCAGCTGAGGCACCGGCTCGCTTCGGCGACCACGTCGGCCCAGGAGGAGAAACCGAGGCGGGTTTCTTCGAGGTTGCCCTCGAGCTGCTCTAAGTGGTGAGCCGGGCGACCCACCCGCTCGGCCACGACCATGGGTCCGTCGATGAAGATCGCCGAGAAGGGGCAGGTCCGCACGCATTGACGGCAGCCGATGCACTTCGAGTCGTCCGCGATGGCGGTCCAGGTGGCGACGTCCATCGAGAGCGCCTCGACCGGGCACCTCACTACGCACTCCTGGCAACCGGCGCAGCGGTCCACGAGAACGGTGACTTTCGGATGGGACGCGACAGCTGCGTCCGCGGGAGATCCCCCAAGGGTGGTGAGTGTCATTGTCCTGTCCTCTCCTCTACGAGGCTGCGCTCATGAGCACGTACATGAAGGCGGCTGCAACGCCGCAAACAAGGGCGAGTCCGACAGCTGCGACGCGGACCCCGGCCGGCCGGCTCGACACAGGTGCCAGCTCACGGCCCGCGATCCGCCAGCTCGTCCACATCGCTGCCACTGTCCCGACGGCAATCACGCCGACTTGGACCTTGACGATGCCCGGGTTCGAGAGCATCCTCGTCGCGTACAGCGAGGAGCTCGTGGATCCGGCGCCGAACAGGTGGCCGACCGACGGGACGACCCTCGTCGCGTGCTTGAAGAACTTCGGTAGCTGGCGGGCGAAGAAGTCGGCGCCGACGACCGGGATGATGCCGTACATGAGCGGCAGGAAGTAGGCCCGGAACTTGCTCGCCTTCTCGATGAACCCCTGGCCGCGGCCTACGAACTCGAGCCCTGGCCGGGCGAAGAGCCGTGCGGCGCCCCAGGCGATACCGGCCATGGCGATCGTGACGACGGCGATGATCCCTACGTAGTCGACCGGGTTCGGGTAGTTGGGGAATGCCATGTGCCGGTTCAGCCAGTTGTCCAGGGTCGCGTAAGGGCTCAAGGAGTTGAACTGCTGGAACACGACGAGGCCCCACAAGACGGCGATTGCCCAGGCGACATCGGCACGGCGGCGTGTCGGCGCGATCACCGAGGTGAGCGGCTTTTGCAGGTAGAGGCCGATGTTGTCGGCGGGGCAGGCCTTGTAGCACTCGCTGCACAGCCCGCAGGCGAGGTTGGAGTCGGCGCTGCCCGGCCAGGTGTACCAGGGGCAGCCGTAGCCGCTCTCTCCGCCGCGCATGCAGTCCTTCGTCTTGCAGGAGAGACAGACGTCGCGGTCACGGGTGCGAAACCCGGCGACTGAGCCCATCGAGCCGACCGTGCCGATCAGGGCGGACAGCGGGCAGATGTAGCGGCAGAAGGTGCGGCGCTCGAACACGAGGAAGAACAGCAGGGCACTCGTCACGATGCCGAGCACCATGAAGCTCGTCGCCGCGGGGTTGCCCGGCACCGCGATGTTGAAGAACTCCTCGATCCATGTGAGAAGAAGGAAGCTCGCGACCGAGAGGAGGAAGCCGTAGCGAGCGATCGGCTCGGGGAGCTTGAGTCCGAGGCCGAGCCGGCGCTGGGTTCGCTGCCACAGCGAGCGGCGCTGGATCCATTCGGCGAAACCACCGAAGGGGCACATCGCACACCAGGCGCGCCCGACGACGACCATCATCACGAAGACGAGGCAGAACCAGACGTACCAGGTGATCGCGGTGCCGAAGTTGAGCCCCGGGACAACCGTGCCGAGAAGGCCGATGAAGATGACGAGCCAGAAGATGATCTGGTTCGGAAGGATGAGCATGAACTGGAACCGGCGGCTCTTGAGGAGCCGTGCGACCCTTGGGTACCGGGCGACGTCGAGGCCCTTGGCGGGGTCGCTCGGCCCGAACCGTGCGTCGATCCCGGTCCGGAGCGGCGGCCGGAGATGGACCGCGACGGCGATGGGATCGGGCGCCGGGGCCGGCTCGGGTGCGACGGTCTCCGTCTGATCGAGGATCGTCATGTCATCCTCCTCACGTGTAGTAAGTAACTCAACGTCGATACTTTTACACAACGCTTGCTACACGTCAAGTAGGCAGCTACAGTTATACCTGTGAACATGACCCTCTCCAAGCGGGGGGACTACGTCGTGCGGGCCGCTCTCTGCTTGGCTCGGGCCTATTCGAGTGGGGAGCCCCGCAAGATCCGTGAGGTGGTCGCCGAGATGGACGTGCCTCTCACCTACGCCTCCCAGATCCTGGCCGACCTCGTGCGGGCCGAGCTCGCGGTGTCGAAAGCCGGCAAGGGCGGCGGCTACCGGCTCGTGCGCGCGCCCGAGGAGGTCAGCCTGCTCGAGGTGGTCGAGGCCGGGGAGGGGCCGCTTCGCTCGGAGCGCTGCGCTCTCGGCGACGGTCCGTGCCGCTGGGATGCCGTTTGCCCGCTGCACGAGACGTGGGGCGCGGCTACGGCCGCACTCAGGGGAACTCTGGCCGAGACGACTCTCGCCACTCTGGTTGCGCGAGACGAGGCGCTCGAGGCCGGGACCTATCTGGCGCCTTCGGACTCACACCGCCACAGCGATCCCGCGATGGTGATCGAGGACTGGGTCCAGGTCGAGGTGGGTCTGAAAGCCGTGTCGCACCGGCTTGCGAGCGCGGAGACCTGGCTGCCGGGCTGCGTGCTTGCCTCCTACAGCGAGGCCGAGACCATTCGCAAGAGCCTTGATCCCTCGCACCTCACCTGGATACCGCACGCGGTCACTGTGCTGGTGTCGCCGGAGCCGTCCACGAGCGAGGACGGCGAGCTCCGCCTGCTCTGGGAGGCGGGAGGCGTCAAGGGGCCGTCGTCACGTTTCGAGGGCAAGCTGATGCTCCGTTCCATCGACTCCGATCGTGTCGAGCTGCAGCTACGAGGTGTCTTCCGCGCGCCCAACCAAGCCCTTGAAGGCGATGCGGTCCTGACGGAGAAGCTGAGTCGTGTCACTGTGCGGTCTGCGCTCCGGATGATGGCGCAGGCGATCGAGCAGGCTCACGGATCGACACCGGGCGACCAGCTCGTCCGGGCGCGCTGACTAGCTGGGCTGCCCCGGGCCTCGCCGCCCGAGCCCCATGACGTGGCCAGAATCCCTTCTGGGTGGATGGTCGGGACACATACGTCCTCACGGCCCTACCACGGGGCGCCGCCCGAGCCGCCGCCTCAGCGGAGAGCGCTCACCACCCAGGCGGCGCCGGGGAGCCGCAACCCTTCGGGGCCATGGTGCTCCGCAACAGCCTCGATCAGCTTCGACCTCGCCTGGAGCTGCTGCTCGGGGGAGCTCTCGAGATAGTGCTTGCGAGTCGAGCCCATCACGAGACGATGCTCTGCCCAGCCGTGCAGGTCCCCCGCGCCGCTGAGGCTCAGCTCTCGGACAGCCGGCTCGATTGCAATGTCACGAAACCCGGCTCTTTCGAGCACCGAAGTGATGTGATCCGGATCAGCGAGCGAGAATGGTCCAGGTCCGCCGGGCGCCGGCGGCTCGAGCTCGAAGTAAGCCATTGCCGCGCGCTCGGGCAGGCTCATCCAGGGATTCGCACCGGGTCCCTGCCAGCAGGTGAACACGACCCTCCCGGCAGGTCGTAGCGCCGAGGCGAGATTAGCGAAAGCGGCGAAAGGATCCGCGAAGAACATGACACCAAAGCGCGAGAACACGAGGTCGAACTCGTGTGTGCCGAGAGCGTCATGTTGGGCGTCTTTTTGCTGGAGCGTGACATTGCCCACGTCGGCTGAGGCGACCTGCTCGGCGGCTCGCTGCAGCATGACAGCGCTCATGTCGGCCCCGAGAACAGCACCCGTCGCCCCGACTGCCCTCGCGAGAGCCAGCGTCGTCGATCCGCATCCGCAACCGACATCGAGCACGCGCTCGCCGGGTCGGGGAGCGGCATTCGCGAGAGCGGCCTCACCGAAAGGTCCGGTGAGGCGGTCCATTTCGTCCTGGTTCGCCACCCAGAGGGGCCCGGCCAGCTCGTTCCAGAACCGGTACTGCTCGGCGTTGTCGTCGAATGGCTTCATCTCATGGAAGATAGATCGGTCTCAGGCGACGATGTTCACCAAAGAGGGAGGTCGGGCGACGACGCGACGGGGAGCGACGTCTCCGAGAAGCTGCTGAACCTTGTCGGACGCGAGCGCCAGTGCAATCACCTCGTCCTCGCCAAGCCCGGCGTCGACCTCGATGCGGTCGCGCAGCTTGCCGTTCACCTGCACGACAAGAGTCGTGCGCTCGACGGCAAGCTCCGAGGGGTCTGCCTCCGGCCACGGGCGCGTGTGCACGTGGATCCCGTGGCGGTGCTCGTAGGCCTCGGCCGCAAGGTGGGGGGCAAACGGCGCGAGCAGCTCGAGCAGCGTGTCGATCGCCTCGCTCACGATGGTCCCGTCGGTCCCGGCGTGAACGTGCCGGTAGACAGTGTTCGTGAGCTCCATCAGGGCTGCCACGGCGGTGTTGAAGCCGTACCGCTCGATGTCTGCCGTGACGCGGGCGATGGTTCGGTGCACCTCACGGCGCAGCTCCCCGGCGCCAGGAGACCCATCTGACGATGTCGCCTCGCCGCCGATGTCCCCGCTCGCCAGGCGCCACACCCTCCCGAGGAAACGCAGGCAGCCCTCGATGATCTCGTCGGACTGCTCGGACCAGTCGATGTCCTCTACGGGCGGGCCAGCAAAGAGGTGGAAGAGCCGAAGCGCATCCGCCCCGACGGTGTCGAAGTAGGTGTCGGGCGAGACGACGTTGCCCCTGGACTTGGACATCGCCTTGCCGTCCATGCGGATCATCCCCTGGCAGAAGAGCTGCTCGAACGGCTCTCGGATCTCGGGCGGGGAGAGTCCGATGTCGCCGAGGGCCCTTGTGTAGAAGCGGGCGTAGAGCAGGTGCAAGATCGCGTGGGTGATGCCGCCGATGTATCGGTCGACGGGGAGGTACTGACGGGCCGCGGCGACGTCGATCGGCCCGTCCTCATGGTGCGGGTTAGCAAAACGCAAGAAGTACCAGGACGAGTCCACGAAAGTGTCCATCGTGTCCGTCTCACGTTTTGCCGGGCCGCCGCACTTCGGGCAGGTCGCGTTGAGGAACCCTTCGTGAAAGCGCAGCGGAGACTGGCCGGTCGGCCGGAACTCGACGTCTTCTGGCAGAAGGACTGGCAGGTCATCGCGTGCGACGCCCTGGATGCCGTCGGTCGGGCAGTAGACGACCGGGATAGGGCAGCCCCAGTACCGCTGGCGACTTATCAGCCAGTCACGGAGGCGGTAGTTGACGGTGGCTTGGCCGATGCCCTGCGCGGTGAGCCACTCGATCGCCTTCGCCTTGGCTGCGGCATTGTCGAGCCCGTTCAGCCATCTGCTGTTGATATGGGGCCCGTCGCCGGAATAAGCCCCGCCCTCGAACCCCTCGGGCGGCTCCACGGTTCGGACGACAGGCAGGCCGTAGAGCGCGGCGAAGTCGTAGTCTCGCTGGTCCTCGGCCGGCACGGCCATGATCGCGCCGGTGCCGTAGCCGATCAAGACGTAGTCGGCGACATAGACGGGGATCGGCTCGCCGTTGAACGGGTTGACGACGTAGCTGCCGGTGAACGCGCCGCGCTTGTCGAGCGAGCCTTCCGAGGAGAGCCGCTCGATGTCCGACTCCTCTGAGGCACGCGCCGCCAGCTCCTCGACTTCAGCTCGCTGCTCTGGTGTCGTCAGCGTCTCGACAAGTGGGTGCTCGGGCGCAAGCACGGCATAGGTCATCCCAAAGGCGGTATCAGGCCGGGTCGTGAAGACGTCGATGCTGAGCTCAGGTCGATTCTTGACCGGGAGCGAGAACTGCGCGCCGAGGGAGCGGCCGATCCAGTTGCGTTGCATCGTCTTCACGCGCTCAGGCCAGTCGAGGCCGTCGAGCGCGTCGACCAGCTCGTCGGCATAGCGCGTGATCCGAAGAAACCACTGCTCGAGGTTCCGCCTCTCGACCACGTCCCCGGAACGCTCGCAGGTGCCATCGGCGAGAACCTGCTCGTTGGCGAGCACGGTGTGGCAGCCGGGACACCAGTTGACGGGTGCCTCGGCTCTGTAGGCGAGGCCGGCCTTCAGCAGCTCGAGGAAGATCACTTGGTTCCACAAGATGTAGTCCGGGTCATGGCTCCTGATCTCGCGTCGCCAGTCGTAGACTGCCCCGAGGCGCCGGACGGAGCGCTTGAGCTCGGCGATTCGTGCCTCGGTATAGGCACGCGGGGGCATGCCTCCCTTTATGGCGGCGTTCTCGGCCGGTAGGCCGAACGAGTCGAACCCGAAAGGGGAGAGGACGGCCTCGCCCTTCATTGTCCGATATCTGACGAGCACGTCACCAAAGGTGTAGTTGCGGACGTGTCCCTGGTGTGCGGGGCCGCTCGGGTAGGGGTACATGCACAGCACGTAGGACGGTGGGCGCGGATCGTCCAGATCGACTTGATAGGTGCCCTCCTGCTCCCAGCGGCGCTGCCAGCGAGCCTCCACCTCCTGAACGTCATAGCGCTCGGCCATCAGATCGCCCCGAGGGGACTGGCGGCTTCAGCCGTCAGGGGAATCGGGGCTCGGGGCGCAGCCCCGACCTTCCCCGTGAGTGTCACACCTCGCTCGTAGACTGATCTTGTCATGTCGGATGCC
>JAKACA010000300.1 GCA_021796455.1 Actinomycetes bacterium | reverse complement strand
CCTCGACGCAAAGGCACGCGAGAAGGCCGACGAGTGTGCTCGGTACTTGAAGAACAAGAAGCCCTTCCTCGACTATCCGAAGGCCCTGGCTGCGGGGTGGCCGATCGCGACGGGGGTGATCGAGACGACGTACGCATACTGCCAGGAAGTCCAGCACCTCGTGTAGTTCCCTGATCGTCACCCATCCGTTCCACCCTTTGCTGGGACAGCGGCTCACCGTCCTCTACGAGCGGCGCCTCGCCGGCCTCGGGCAGGTTTTCATCTGCGACGCCGGCGAGCGGGGCACCCTGGCCCTGCCGCCGGACTTCACCGATCGCGATGAGAGTGTCGGGTGCAGTCCGCTGGACCTGCGCGTGCTGGCTGAGCTGGCTCGCATGTTGCGGGCGATCGAGGGTCGTTGACGCGGCGCCGGTGGTCGGCGATGATCTTGTGTGATGATCCAGCACAAGACACGGACAACGGTGGATGTGGCCGGGCTCAGCCTGCGCCAGCTACGCGAACGCCGGCGCCGCATCGTCCGCCAGATCCCCGATCTGCAAACGGTGATCGCCGGTTCGCTACAAGAACAACGCCGCCGCTGCGGGAAGGAGGGCTGTCGATGCACCAGAGGGGAACTGCACGGTCCCTACCTGTACTTGTCGCTCCGGGTAGGGGGCCGGACCCGGATGCTCTACGTTCCAGCCGAGCTGGCCGGACAGGTGCGAGAGGCGGTGAAGACCAACGCCAAGATGGAATCCGCGCTGGGGGAGATCTCGGCGATCAACCTCGAGCTGCTCAGGCGTGGGCGTCTCGGCTGAGTGCTGATGCTCGCCGCCTGCCCCGAGCTGGTGATGCCGGTGGCCAACATGTTGGCCGCCGCGCTCGAAGCCGGAGCGTGCAGCCGTGAACGGGGCACACAAGATCAGCCAACGTCACCGCGACCGCCTCGTGCTGGTCTACCTCCGCCAGTCGACCATGGCCCAGGTGAGGGACCACACCGAGTCGACCATGCGCCAATACGCGCTGGCCGACGCTGCCGTCGTGCTCGGCTGGGACCGCTCCCAGGTGGCCGTGCTCGACGGGGATCTCGGCCGGTCCGGCCGCAGCACCCACGGCCGGCGCGACTTCCAAGAAGTCATGGCCAAGGTCTGCGCGGGCGAGGCAGGGCTGGTGTTCGTGCTGGAGGCGTCCCGCCTGTCGCGCAACTCGGCCGACTTCCAACGCCTGCTGGAATTCTGCCAGGTGACCGACACCCTCATCGCGGATGCCGACGGCGTCTACGATCTGCGGGACTTCAACGACCAGCTCCTCTTGGGCTTCAAGGGAACGATGTCGGCGGTGGAACTGCACATCCTGGCCCAGCGCATGCAAGAAGCGAAGAAGGCGGCTGCACGCCGGGGCGAGCTGCGCCTATCGCTGCCGATCGGCTACGTCTACGACCTCGACGGCCAAGTCGTCTTCGACCCCGACCAAGAGGTGCAGGCCGCGGTGGCCGACGTGTTCCGCGCGTTCGAGGCGACGGGCACGTGCAATGGCGTGGTCAAGGCATTCAAGGACCGGAAGTTCCCGACCCACGGCCAGTCCTGGACCGGGGACGTCACTTGGATGCGGCTCCGACAGAGCCAGGCTCGCGCCATCCTACGCAACCCCACCTACGCTGGTGCCTACGTCTCGGGCCGCTACAAGTCCGAACGCATCATCGACGCTGACGGCACCATCTCGACCCGCACCGTCGAGTTGTCCGCGGACCAGTGGGAGGTGGTCATCTACGACCACCATCCGGGCTACATCAGTTGGGACACCTTCAACGCCAACCAGCGCCAGTCGGCCGCCAACCGACCCCAGCGCGGCGCCCGGCCACCGCGCGAGGGCCTCGCACTGCTCCAAGGCGTGGTGCTGTGCGGACACTGCGGGACGGGCATGGGGGTCTACTACTCCAGCGCGGACACCGCCCACTACCGATGCCGATCCCATCTGGACCAGACCCACACCCCCGGGTGCCGCTCGGTGAGAGCGGCACTGGTCGACCCCATCGTCGAACGACGCTTGCTCGAGATCGTGACCCCGGAACAGATCGCTCTGGCGATGGCCGCCGCCGAAGAGCTCCACCAGCGCGAGACCCGCTCCCTGCGAGCCTTCGAGCTACGAGTCGAGCGCGCCCGCTACGAGGCGGCTCGCGCGGAGCGCGCCTTCAATCTCTGCGAACCCGAGAACCGCCTCGTCGCCCGCAGCCTCGAGCAACGATGGGAGGCCAAGCTGGTCGTCGTCGCCGAAGCCGAAGCCGCGCTCGAAGCCCAGAGCGCGCAACGGCCGCCGCTGCCAGACAACTCGGACCTGGAGGCTCTCGCTGCAGATCTCAGGCGGCTCTGGAACGAGCCGACCACCTCCCCTCGGGATCGAAAACGCATCCTGCGGACCCTCATCAACGACGTCACCCTCACCTCGGACCCCAGCGGGGATGAGATCCGCGTCGGCATCCGCTGGCGCGCCGGATCCCACGAGGAGCACCCCGCCACGCGCACCCGCATGCTCACCGACCCAGACGCCATCGAGCTCATCCGCCGCCGGAAGAACCAAGGCATGCGCGACAGCGACATCGCCGCCGAACTTCGTGCACTCGGGCTGCACACGGCGCGCGGTCACGAGTTCGGAATACGAGACGTTCGCAACGTCCGAACCTCCATCGGTCTCTCACGCCCGTCACCACTCGAACCCGGCGAGCTCACGGTACGTCAGGTGGCTGAGCGTCTCGGCATCGCAACCCAGACGGTCTACTACTGGTTGCGGATCGGCGTATTGCCTTATCGTCAGCCAGCCACCGGCGCCATCTGCATCCCATTCACTGCGGACATCGAAGTCGCACTGCGCGCCCGACCAGCAGTGGCCCGTTTCACCGCGCGAACTCAACTCGCTACTACCGGAGGTGCACTTTGATGACGTCATCGAGGGCGCATGCGCCCATTTGGTTCGCGATCGCATGGACGTGACCGGGGCACGCTGGTCGGTCAACGGTGCGGAGGCGATCCTCAAGCTACGAGCCGTGCGTTCGAACGGAGACTGGCCGGCGT
>JAKACA010000299.1 GCA_021796455.1 Actinomycetes bacterium | reverse complement strand
GATGACCGCCGCACCGACGGGTGCCACGGACACCGCACCGCCCGCGGTCGCAAGCACCACGACTGCCATCGAGGTCGAAGGTCTCCAGAAGAGCTTTGCCACTCGGGGCGGGAGAGTGGAGGCGGTCGCCGGGTTGAGCTTTCATGTGGCTCCGGGAGAGATATTCGGCCTGCTCGGCCCGAACGGGGCGGGCAAGACCACGACCATGCGGATGCTCACCACCCTGCTGCCGATCGACGCCGGCCGTGCGATCGTGGCCGGCATCGATGTAGCCAAGCGGCCAAGGCAGGTACGGCAGCACATCGGCTACGTGAGCCAACTTGGCGGGGCCGACAACCTGGCGAGCGGCCGGGAGAACCTCACGCTCCAAGGCGCCCTGTACGGCATGGGCCGCCGGGAGCTCAACCGGCGCGTCGAGGAGCTTCTCGAGCTGCTGGACTTGGCGGAGTTCGCCGACCGACGGGCCATGACCTACTCCGGCGGCCAGCGCCGGCGTCTCGACGTCGCCCTCGGGATCGTGCACCGCCCCGAGGTGCTGTTCTTGGACGAACCGTCCACTGGGCTCGACCCCCAGAACCGGGCAAACCTGTGGGAGCACGTGCGGGGACTGGCCGACGCCGGCACGACGGTCGTGCTCACCACCCACTACCTCGACGAGGCCGACGCGCTCTGCGCCCGGATCGTGATCGTCGACCATGGGCGCATCGTCACCGAGGGCACTCCAGACGAGCTCAAGCACAGGGTCGCGGGTGCGACTGTCTCGATCACGCTGGCAGAGCCACTCCGTGACGAGCCCCGGGCTCGAACAGCGCTCCAAGCGGCGTCGTGCGTGCTCGACGTGGCGGCAGACGGCGACGTCCTGCGCCTGCACGTGGCCTATGGCTCCGCCGCCCTGCCCGAAGTGCTGCGGGCCTTGGACTCCGTGGGAGTGGAGGTCGCCTCGCTCACCCTCGCCGAGGCGAGTCTGGATGACGTGTTCCTGGCCGAGACCGGCCGGTCACTTAGGGACGCCGGACCAGCACCGGCCGATGGGAGGCCGTCATGAAGACCCTTCGCGACACCGGGCTGTTGTTCTGGCGCTCCGCGCTCCAGCTGCTCCTCAATCCGGCCTGGCTGTTCGTCTCGCTGGCCACGCCGCTGCTCTACCTCGCGCTGTTCACCCCGTTGCTGCGCGGCCTACCCGGCGTCGCCGGCAAGGGGACCGGAGCGGTGATGGACGAGTTCCTGCCCGGCATCTTGGCCCTGCTCGCCTTCTCGGCCGGGATGGGGCCGGGTTTCAACGTCATCTTCGAGCTCCAATCGGGCGTGGTCGAACGGTTCCGGGTCACCCCCACGAGCCGCCTGGCGCTTCTCCTCGGGCCGATACTTGCCTCGGTGGCCGGCATGTTCGTCTTCGACGTCGTGCTCGTCGGTGTCGGCGCCGCCTTCGGGTTCTCCGTCCACCTGGCCGGGCTGGCCGTCCTCGCCGTCCTCGCCGGCCTGCTCGCGGTCACCTCGGCCGCGTTCTCGATGGCCACGGCGTTGACGAGAAAAGAGATCCAGGGTTTCGCCGCCGTCGTCCAGGGTCTCCAATTGCCCGTGTTGCTGCTCGCTGGCGTGCTCCTGCCGATCTCGCTCGGCCCGACCTGGCTGAAGGTGATCGGCCACCTCGACCCCCTCTACTACCTCGTCGAGGCCGCCCGCGGACTCGCTGTCGGCCACTTCGCCACCACCGCCACGTGGCACGCCTTCGCGGTCCTCGTCCCGCTGTGCGCGCTCACCCTCGCCTGGGCAACCACCCTCTATCGCAGGGCCGTCGCCTGAACGAGGCGGATCGGGTGCTCGAGCGCCGACGAGCGTGACGCCGAGCCTTTTGGTAGTGAGCTGCGTGCAGTCGCTATGGCCCGCCCGCAGCGGGCGTGTGTGATCTCTCGACGTGGGCAGGACCGATGCGCGTTGCCAGGTCGAAGATGGTCGCGAGCTCCTTCGAGTAGTGGTCGATATCGAGGTCCGGATCACCGACAAGCCGGTGCGGCACCGAATCGATAGCTGCCCGGATCGCCACGGCCATCACCCCTGGGTCGAAATCCCTACGGAGCTCCCCTTGACTCTGGAGGCGCGCGAGCTCCTCTTCGAGGAGGCGAACTGCAACGCCGGCATCTCGACCGTCGACTCGCCGGCGCCCGTCGGCCATCACGCCACCGTTTCGTGCGATATCCAGGATGGCAATCATCGAGTTCCGGTGCTCGCGCATGAACGCGAGGTTCGACTCGATGTACGCCCGAAGCCTTGCCGGTCCCGCCGATTCGGCAAAGACACGCGGGATTATGTAGGACCGCGAGGCCTCGATAATCTCGATCACGACCTGCCTGATGAGGTCGTCTTTGCCGGCGAAGTGGTAGCTGATGACCCCCTTGCTGATACCGATGCGCTCGGCGATGCGAGCGAGGGATGCCTTTGCGAATCCGACCTCGGCGATCGTGTCGATCGCGGCAGTGACGATCTGCTGGCGCCGGGCGTTCTCGATGAACGTCCGCCCCTTGGGTCCCGTCGCGACCTCGGTCATGATCAGATCCTACGAAAATTGAACATCCGGACAGATTTTACTACGGATGGTCAGTACCGTGCTAATTTTGAGATCGTGCGAGATCGCGGCGCGACCGGACCGGAGGTCGCTGACATGCGCGCTCGCTCATGACCGCGGAGCCCGGCCACCAGGGCCAATCAAGCCACGACGGCGCGAGACCTGATGCCGCTCTCGTCGTCGAGCACCTGACCAGGCGGTTCGGCGAGCGCGTCGCTTACGAGGACGTCTCCTTCGAAGTTGGCCACGGCGAGGTCTTCGGCTTCCTCGGCCCAAACGGTGCCGGAAAGACGACCATGGTGCGCACGCTCGGCACGCTGCTTGCTCCGACGTCGGGCTCGGCGACGGTCGCCGGCATCGAATTGCACGCCGAGAACGGGCAAACCATACGGTCCCGGATCTCGATCATGCCGGAGTTCCCCGGCTTGTACTTACGCCTCACCGTCGCCGAGAACCTCGAGTGCTTCGCTCGTCTCTACCGGCTGGC
>JAKACA010000298.1 GCA_021796455.1 Actinomycetes bacterium | reverse complement strand
CGCTGAGCAGGCGACCCACGGCCCTCTGGGCGCGCTGAGACACCCATCGTGTTCACTGGGAGGATCAGCGAGCGACTTCTGTCGCTGTGGATAGGTCAGTTTTGTCGCTGACCCGCGGTGGAGGTGACGGGAATCGAACCCGCGTTCTCAGCGTCCCGAACGCTCCTGGCAACACGTTGACGACCAGCCACGAAGAACGAATCTACGCCCTGACCTGCTCCGTCGTCATCCGTTGACTCACGTCACCAGGTGTCGTTGAGCGTTGTTCGCGACCTCGATGGGGAAGCAGTGGCGGATCTGGAGAGCTCTTACTCACGGCTGCGTCATCCCCTCCGATGCGGGCCCGGATGGCCGGCGCGCCGAACACACGCCGCCTTGGCGCGCGGCATGATCGCCCCACACCTGTCCTCCAGCCGGGCCTCGAGGATCTTCCGCTCGTCGAAGTCCCCGCTGCCTCGTGCTCGCTTCAGCGCTGCGCGCAAGGCGCGCATCGGATCAGGCCCGGCGGTTCCCCAGCCGTCCGCCATGGCGGCCTCGACCTCGTCCTTCGCCAGCAGGGACGCCGTCTCCTCGTCAAGGAGGCCGGCAGCCACCGCAGCCCGCCGCAGCCCCTCGGGCGCCGGCGCCGGCCGGTAGTCCCAGCCCTCGAGGCCGACCGACTCGACGGCCACGTCGAGGAGCCCGAGGGCTTCCCACAGCTGGGTCACCTCGTCGTCGGTGAGCAACCCGCTGTTGGCGATGCCGACGGCCATGTCGTAGATCTCCGAGTCCCGACGTGGGCCAAGGCAGAGCACCTCGATGAGGCCGACCCTGGACGTCACGGAGGCCTTGTAGACGACGCGGTGGGCACCACCCAAGACGTCGAGGGTGTTCCAACCAGGGAGCGGGGCGTGCAATGGGTGCTTGCCAGCGGGCACCTCACACAGCCTGACGATCTCGGCGAGCACGTCGATCCGCTCAGGCTCGCCGAGGTCCTCGAGCTGCTCGATCAGGATGTCCGAGAACACGACCTCGGCTTGGTCGCCGGGGAGGCGACCGCCGCGCCTCACTGCCGCAGCTCGGTGGCCCTCGCCCGCACGCGCTCGACGGCGACGCCCAGCTTGTCGCAGAGCTGGCCGAGGTCGAGCGTGCCGGACCGAGCAAGCGCCAGGTCGGCCGCGGCCTCCACGACTGAGCGACTGGCCTCTCGGACAAGCCGCAGGTCCTCGTCGAGCCGCTCCGCGGAGTCGACGACGGCGACGGGACGGCCATGGCTTGTGAGCACGACTCGACGGGTCTCCGCTTCGGCCGCGACGTTCGAGATCCCCTTGCGAGCCGCCACCGTGATGGGCATACGCAGCGTCGTCATGCTGCAAGACTACACAGTGCTATGCAGTCCTGCACCACTACGCGATCTGCCTTGAGCATGCCCGCTCCAAGCGATCGTCGGTTCCTAGACGAGTGATTCCAAGGGCTCGCCTGCGAGCCCAGATCCACCGCTGACGCGCAGAGGGCGTCCACAATCGGCGAGTTGAGTCCCAACGATCGACTCTGGAGGCCTCGTGGACGCCGACCTCGACACCCTCGCGACCGCACTGTATGTCAAGATCGACGACGAACTGAAGATACGCCCTGAGCTGGGACGATCTCGGCCCGAGGTCGGCCTGTGCCCGAAGCTGTCGGACGCCGAGCTGCTGACGCTCGCGGTCATCCAGGCGCTCCTCGGCTTCAGCCGGGTCCATCGGTCCGCCACGCCGGCCGGAGAAGAGCCAGTCGTCGAGGCTGAGCCCGCGCTCGTCGATGTGCACAGCCAAGCGCTCGGCCAGCTCGTCGGTGATCGTCGGGACTACCCGCTCGCCGGCCGTGGTCTTCGGACGGTGGACCTGACGCCTGATCTCGTCACCAGAGACCCGCCGCGAGACTCCGACGGCCGTCGCGCTCACGCGGACCCCGCGTGCGGCGAGGCCCAGGTCACCGACCTTGAGCGCGGCGATCTCCCCGATGCGAAGCCCGGTGGTCGCAGCGAAGGGCACGACGAGACCCCACCAGGCCTCCACGGCTGCCTCGAGTCGCTGGAGCTCGTCGAGAGAGAGGAACCGCCGCTCGACCCGACCCCGCTCCGGCGGAGCGACCGACGCCGCCGGGCTCGCGGCGATCATCCCCTCTGCGACCGCATCGGAGAGGCACTTCTTCAGGAGCAGGAGACATCTGCCGACCGTTGCCGGCGCCAGGGTTCGGTCCAACGAGACGCTCCAGGCGGCGATGTCGGACCGGCGAAGGTCGACGAGGCGGTAGCCACCAAAGGTCGGCTCGATATGGCGTCGCCAGATGGCCTCCTCGCGCTCCTTCGTCGAGTCGGTGATCCGTCTCGACGGCATCCACCTGCCCCACCAGGCCTCCAGCGACATCCGCCCCCCGGTCGGATCGCCCGATCCTCCCCGGCGCCGCTCTCGCAGGCGCTCCTGGCGGGCCCGGTCGGCCTCGGCAGCGGTGTCGTCGGACGCTGAGTGCCGTCGCCCGGCGGCGTCGTACCAGCGGGCCTCGAAGGTCACCATCCCGCTCGGCCAGACGTGGCGTCGAACGCCGGGCGGGAGCTCGCGGCGGGGGCTCACGAGGCCACCCGGTCCCGGTCGCGCGGCCGGCCCGTCGTGGGCGGACCGGCTCGGCTGCTGACGCCACGGCCGGCACCGACTCCGCCTCGAGGTAGGCCGCCACGTCCTCAGGCCGGAAGCGCAGCTCCTTGCCGACCTTCAGGAAGCGGATCCGGTGCTCGCGGGTCAGGCGGTAGACGAACGCCTTGGGCGCCCCGAGGTACGCGGCGAGGCGATCGATGTTCCACAGCTCGGGCAGCTCGCTCATGCCTGCCCTGTGCAGGCGGCGCCGAACTGGCTCCCGATTTCTCCCCCCTCCGTGGGGGATCAGTGGGGGAGAAGTCCGCTCAGCATCAGCGCCAGTCTGCCGACCTAAGCCCCTGACCTGGACCTTTGTAGTCGGGAAGGCGGGATTCGAACCCGCGACCTCAGCGTCCCGAACGCTGCGCGCTAACCAAGCTGCGCTACTTCCCGTCGTGGTCGA
>JAKACA010000297.1 GCA_021796455.1 Actinomycetes bacterium | reverse complement strand
GGAGTAGGTGAGGCCGCCGGGATAGACGCGCTTGGCGAACGTCGCAGCGACCTCGTCGGAGATGACGACTCCTCCGAGCGGCACGTAGCCCGAATTGACGCCCTTCGCGAAGGTGATGAGATCCGGATCGACGTCGAAGTGCTCGAAGGCGAACCATTTGCCAGTGCGGCCGAAACCCGCCATGACCTCGTCGGCGATGTAGACGATGCCGTATCGATCGCATATCTGCCTTACGCCGGCGAGATAGCCGGGCGGCGGGACCATGATCCCGGCGGTGCCGGGGATCGTCTCGAGGACGATTGCCGCGATGGTGGACGGCCCTTCGAACTGAACGACTTGGTCGAGGTGCTCGAGAGCCCTTTCGGTCTCCTGGGCCTCGCTGTCCGAGTGGAACGGTGAGCGGTAGAGAAACGGTCCGAAGAAGTGGGTGACTCCCGCGCTCCCGTAGTCGTTCGCGAAGCGCCTAGGGTCGCCGGTGAGGTTGATGGCAGTGGTCGTAGCGCCGTGGTAGGAGCGGTAGGCGGCGAGGAGCTTGATGCGCCCTGTGTGCAGCCGCGCCATGCGGGTCGCGTGCTCGATCGCCTCCGCTCCTGCATTGGTGAAAAAGACCTTGTTGAAGCCATCGGGTGCCCGTTCGCAGATGAGCCGGGCGGCCTCGCTGCGCACATCGTTCGCGAACTGGGGGGCAACGGTGCACAGGCGGTCGGCTTGTGCCTTGATGGCGGCCACGACCTTGGGGTGCTGGTGTCCGATGTTGGTGTTGACGAGCTGGCAGGAGAAATCGAGGTAGCGGTGCCCGTCGTAGTCCCAGACGTAGGAGCCCTGCGCTCCCGCTATGACCATCGGCTTGATCAGCTCCTGGGCTGACCACGAGTGGAACACGTGCGCCCTGTCGGCGGCATAGACGCGGGCGCCTTCCTCGGAGTCGTTCATGGTGTCGATGGTTGCGGTCATTGGTGTCCTTGTCGGGTTATCAGAAGGTTCGGGTTATCAGAAGGTTCGGGGAAAGCCGAGGTTGATGCCTCCGTGGCTCGGATCCAGCCAACGGCTCGTGACTACTTTGCCACGGGTATAGAAGTGGACTCCCTCGCTGCCGTGCGCATGGCTGTCGCCGAAGAGCGAGCTCTTCCACCCGCCAAAGGAGTAATAGGACACCGGGACAGGGATGGGGACGTTGATCCCGACCATGCCGACCTCGACCTCTTGCTGGAAACGCCGGGCCGCTCCGCCGTCGTTGGTGAAGATGGCGGTCCCGTTCCCGTATGGGTTCGCGTTCACGAGCTCGAGCGCCGCCTCGTAGGACGGCACGCGCACGACGGACAGGACCGGTCCGAAGATCTCGTCGGTGTAGATCGACATGTCAGGTGTCACATTGTCGAACAGGCTCGGGCCGAGCCAGAAGCCGCTTGCAGCCCCGTCGGGAACGACGCTGCGTCCGTCCACGACCAGATCCGCACCAGCCTCGACGCCGGCGTCGAGGTAGAGCGCGACCTTGTCCCGGTGCGCGCTCGTCACCAGCGGCCCCATGTCGACTTCGCGGCGGCCGTCTCCTGTCGTGATCTTCGCCATGCGCTCCGTGATCTTCGCCACGAGATCGTTGGCCACCGGCTCGACCGCCACGAGCGCCGAGATAGCCATGCAGCGCTCGCCCGCTGAACCGAAGCCCGCATTGACAGCGGCGTCGGCCGCGAGGTCGAGATCGGCATCAGGGAGCACGACCATGTGGTTCTTGGCGCCGCCGAGGGCTTGGACCCGCTTGCCCGAGCGCGTCCCGGTCTCGTAGACATAGCGAGCGATCGGCGTAGATCCGACGAAGGAGATGGCCTTCACGTCGGGGTGCTCGAGCAGTCGGTCCACTGCTTCCTTGTCCCCGTGGACGACGTTGAACACCCCCTCTGGCAAGCCAGCCTCCGCCCAGCGCTCGGCGAACCACACCGAAGCCGACGGGTCCTTCTCGCTCGGCTTCAGCACGACGGTGTTGCCGGCGGCGATCGCGATCGGGAAGAACCAGCCCGGGACCATCGCGGGGAAGTTGAACGGGCTGATGATCCCGACGACGCCGAGCGGCTGGCGGATCGAGTAGACGTCCACCTGGGTGGACACCTCCTCGGAGTAGCCACCCTTCAGCAGGTGAGGTATCCCGCAGGCGAACTCCATCACCTCGAGCGCCCTGCTGACCTCCCCGAGCGCGTCGGATAGGACCTTGCCGTGCTCTGAGGTGACGATGGCTGCGAGCTCGGCGGCGCGATCGGCGACGATCTCGCGAAACGCAAAGAGTATCTTCGAGCGCCTCGAGAGCGAGGAGCGCCGCCAGGCCGCAAAGGCCGCCAGGGCCGCAGCGACGGCCTGGTCGACGTCCCTCTTTCCGGCGAAAGCCACGCGTCTCGTCACCTCGCCGGTCGCGGGGTCGTAGACGTCGCCGAGACGTCCGGCAGCGCCGTCCGCGGGTTTGCCGTCGATCCAGTGCGCGACGATGGGGAGTGAGCTCGATCCTGGAGAAGTCATGGCTGGATTCTCGCGCCGCTGCGGCACGGTCGCGCTCGCACGCCTACGATGGCCGCTCGAAGGCCGGACGGCGCTAGCAGGTAGGTCCAGATGAGCGACTTGGCGGTACTTTCTGCTGGCTTCTCGGACCGGCTGCGTCGTGCCGGGGTGGCAGTGACGGTGCAGCAGACGGGGCGCTTCGCGCGATCGCTCGCGCTGACGAGCCCGGCGAGCCGCCTCGAGCTCTACTGGACGGCGAGAGCTGTCCTCGTGAGCGGACACGACGAGATCGCGACGTTCGATGCGGTATTCGCTCAGGTCTTCGGCTTGGGGCTCGAGCTCGCGAACCGGCCTCCGGGCGGCAACGTCTCGACCGTGCCCTCCCCGCGGCCCGCTCCGGCCCCGCCGGCACGTCCCCCCGGTTCTCCCCGCGAGCTCGCAATGGCGAGCGGGCTGCACGCGTCATCGAAGTTCGCCGATCCCGCCCAGAGCGAGGCGACTGGAGGAAAGGAGCTCGCGATCGGCATCGCCAGCCGAGAGGAGATGCTCGCGAGGCGGGACTTCTCGTCACTCTCCCGG
>JAKACA010000296.1 GCA_021796455.1 Actinomycetes bacterium | reverse complement strand
GTCCCGCGAACCGCCAGGACCGTCGACCTCGCGGTCGGCGAGCGGTCGTCCGGACCCAACCTGCGTAGGTCAGACGGCCTGCGCCTCGACCGCCGGACCGTCCATCGTTGGGTGCGCTCGATCGGTCGGCGCGCAGGGCTCGGCCATGTCCATCCCCACATGCTCCGGGCGGCGTTCATCATGGCCGCCTTGGATGCCGGGGTGCCGCTGCGTGACGTCCAGATCGCTGCCTGTCACGCCGATCCCCGCACGACCACGGTGTACGACCACCGCCGCTAGGGGCTCGACCGTCACGCCGCCTACGTGGTGGTGGCGTTCGTGGCTGGGGGCTGATAGGAGTTCTGTCGGACACAACCGCTAAGCTGACCGGAATGCGGTTGAGCTGGACGGCAGCCTCGCGGCGACATGGGATCTCCCGCAGTGCGGCCCGGTTCGTGATCGAGCACTGCGGGCTCGTCCTCGTCCAACCTGCACCGCCCGGCTCGCCCGTGCCCACCGTCCGGCTGGTCTACCTGGGCGACGACGACAAGGGCCGGGCGCTTGAAGTGGTCGGCGTCGAGATGGAGCCGGGACACGTCGGGGAGGAACACATCCGGATCATTCATGCCATGGCACTGCGAGAGAAGTACCGGAGCGGTTACGAGGAGGCGAAGAAGTGGCGCGTGTGAAGCGAACGAAGTCGGGGACTCCACTCACCCCGGCGATCGAAGAAGAACTCGCCGACGAGGCGGCGGCTGGCTACGACTTGAGCATTGCTACGCGCAAGCGGATCGGTCGACCGTCGCTTGACCGAGGGGTCTCGCCGCGCCTTGACCTACGTGTCGAGCCCGATCTTGCACAAGCGCTCCACGACCGCGCCGAGGAGGAACACCGGAGCGTGAGCGCGGTCGCTCGAGAGGCGCTCCGTCGCTACTTGGCGTCCTGAACCCGGGCTCACTGAACGGAGTCACTCGCCCATAACGACGAATCGCGTCTCAGACGACGGCGTCTCAATACGCCGGAGCTGCGCGCACTCCTTGGAGTGCCGAGATTGATCGCGGAGCGACAAGAGCCCCTCATCGCTAGGGCCAGACAGCCCTTCGACCGGTGGTGAGCACGGAACGAACTCCTGATCGCTGGCTGACGGGCTTCGGCGTATCCGCGTTCGTATCAGGTCGGGGAATGGCTATTGCCGGGCTGCGTCGCACCGGCGCAGCAGATCCGTGAAGGCGCCCGGCGAATCGAGGTTAGCGACGTGCCCAGCTTGTGGGATGAGCTGAAGCTCGACGCCCAGCCTCTCGGCCAGCTCGGCACTGAGGGGAAGGTTCGCCTCGTCGAGCTCTCCGCAACAGACAAGCGCCGCCAGGCCAGCCTCATCCAGCTCGTTGGATCGATCGTACCGGCTGATCTCGTCCACGATCTGGGCCAGGTCCGTCGGAGTCAGTCGAGCCAGAGCATCGTCTTGAGGATCTGACAAGGTATCGCCGATCCACTTCCCGGGCAGCCTGCTCGGTGACTTCGCGGTCGCGATCGCTGATGGTACCGACTCCAGCAGCGATCTGAAGGTGATCAGGGGCCAGACCCGCCTGTTCGGTGCGGTCGACTAGAAGCCATCAGCCCTCCAGTTCTCCTTGGTCGGGCCCCGAGGCTCCCTAGGACTGGCCGAGAAACTGCTCATCCGCGTCGGCCAACACCTCGGCCAAAGCGCGTGAGGCCTGGCGGATCATGCCGGGGTTCGTGTCCTTGTAGTACGCGAGGGCCGTGGCTGCCTGGTAGATCGTCCACCCGCGACCGCGGGGCCAAGATGAGTCGTCTGCTGCGATCTCTTCACGAAACACTGCACGGCTCTTGCCGGTAAAAACGTTCCAGGCGGGCTGCAGATCGCATGCCGGATCCCCTACGTTAAGGCCGCCAAAGTCGATGACTGCGGATAGGCGCCCGCCGGTAGCGAGGAGATTACCTGGCAACAAGTCACCGTGGCCAGACTTCGGGACCATCCCAGGGGTCGGCGCGCAGCGAATCCTCCCAGAGTTCCATCGTCGTACCGCCATCGATTCGGTCACCAAGCGCTGCCACGGAACGGCGGACAGCCTCGTCGAGCTCGGAGAGCGGTGCTCCTCGGCTGCGCGGCGGCCTCGGATGTGCGCCGGTCGTGGCGACCTTACGCAAGGCGATGATGAACGCCGAGAGGTCGCGAGCCGCCAGCTCGAGGTCTCCGATCGTGGCATTGGCGGCGCTCTCGCCCGGCAACCAGGTACACACAGACCAGAGGAACGGGTAACCCTCACCGGGTTGTCCCATCGCCACCTGAGTCGGGATTGCAAGCGGAAGGTGGGGAGCCAACCTCAGTAACCACTCGGCTTCCTTGAGGGCCTGGCTGGTCGCCGACTCGATCAGCGGCATTCGGACCGAGAGGTGATCTCCCAGCCGGTACACATCGTGATCCGTGCCGTCCGAGGGGAACAGGGTGAGGGGAAGCCCAGCCCATTGGGGGAACTGGGTGGAGACCAGGCGACTCACAAGACCTACCGACGTCTCGATCTCGTCCTCGTGCATCTTCGTCCGGGACATGGTCGCCATCATGTTGCACGAAGAGAACGACGCCAAGTTGGCAGACCCTCGCTGTAAGCGGATCTGGTGGACGCAACCCCAGGGCACGGTGCGGGCGATGCTCGTCATAGTGGCGGACGTAGCGGTCGGGCACTTGGCCGAGGTGCCGCTCGTTCGTGATGAGAAGGCGGTCGGTCACCTCCGATCGCACGGTGCGTATCCAGCGCTCGGCGCTGGCTGTGGGCACGGTTCGAGTGAGGATTCCCCAGCGGTCCACACAAGGTGGTTCCCTTGTGGCCGCTCGCCGCGCCCGCATGCGCTTCTTACTGCGATGAGGGAGCCCGGGGTACGGTCTGGGCGGTGGCGTCCAAGCCTGTCCTCGCTTACATCTACGGACCGCCAGCAGCGGGGAAGCTGAAGGTGGCTCGGCGGCTTGCCGAGCTTTCGGGTCTCCCGCTGTTCCACAACCACCTCACCGTTGACGCGGTCACCTCGGTGCTCCCCTTCGGCAGCGAAGCGTTCAGCGCGGTCCTTCACC
>JAKACA010000061.1 GCA_021796455.1 Actinomycetes bacterium | reverse complement strand
ATCTTCGAGGTCACCCTCCCAACCGGCCCCCTCCATCTCGAGGGCCTCCTCTCGGCTCATCGACTCGCCCACCAAGCGTCGCAGCGCCAGATCGACCGCGGCGCGCTTGGAGTGCAGCCCGTAGCGCCGCATCGCTTCACTTACGAGCTCGCCATCGATCTCGATGTTCGTCCGTCCCACGCACACCACGATACACCCGTCGGTGTATCGACGCGGTGGTCCCGAGCTCATGAAGGGGCGTGCGTAGCCGTGGCGCAGGATTGAAGGGTGCCGCCCGCATCGATGCTCGTGACCGTCGCCTTGAAGGGCCCCGCTCCGCTGCCGGCGACAACCTCGGGCACGTCTTCCATGCCGGTGATCAAACCGGTCCGGCCTGGTCACCTGTTGCTCGCCGAGGGTCGAACGCTCGCACGACGGCGGAGAATGACCTGGCCCAGCGCTACAGCGGGAGTTGACCCGACGGGACCCAGCCCGAGCTGGTGTCGGTGTACACGTACACGCGCCCTGTCGGTACGGTAGGACGGCTCTGACTGCCGATCGGAGGCAGCATCTCTTGGCCGATCAGCAGCGTGTCCCCCGACAGGGCGACTGCCTCACCGAAGCCGTCACCTGGCCTCGCCCCCGGAGCAGTCAGCATCTTGCTCACTGGGGGTGATGTCGGTTCCAAGGTATACAGGTAGACCCGGCCCCGCACCTCCGGCCCGTTAGGGATCGGGATCCCTGGTGCACCAACTGCTAATAACGGGACTTGACCGGCCCTGACGGCTTGCGTCCCAGCCGCGACCGCTGCGCCAAAACCACTGGAGGCACTTGCGTCGTATCGATCCAACGGATATTCGGCCCAACCCCCAGGGGACCTCTCGAACGCATATGCTCCCTGGCCGTAAAAGCCACCAGCCACTAGCGCCCCGCCTGCCAAAGAGATGTTGGCGCCGAAGTTCACTGCTCCCTGAGGATGCAGGCTGCCAGTCAGTCTCCAGGATCTGCCTACTTGCCTGTAGGTGTAGACACTGCCATATCCATATTCCTGGTCGACGAGGGCGGTAGTACCAGAGATCGCAACCGACCAACCGAACTTGTCTCCGGGCCGAGGCGCCGGGTTCGCGAGAGACTGGCTCAACCGCCAGGCCGATCCGACTCTGTGGTAGATGAGCGCTCTACCGGTCCCGTCACCCCAGGCACCCACCATGACTGTCGATCCGTCGCTAGCAACGGTCCCAATCTCCCCACCCTTGACAGGGAGACGGAAATCTGCGACGAGATGAAAACCCGACCCGCTCTTCTCGTAGATCGCCATCCCTGCGAACGACAGTCGGAACCAGCTGATAGCAAGGGTCCCCTCCCCGAGAGCCGCGGACTTCGCCCAGGCGCCAGCCGGCCCGAAGTTCGTCAGGGTGTCCACGAGGTGCCAGGCAGCACCGACCTTGTCGACCACGTAGGCAGAATTGGCAAAGGTGTAGCCGGGAGTCGAACCGCCGAGGACGACAGCTGTCCTTCCCGAGATCGTCACGGCGGTCACAAAATGGAACACGCCACGTCCCGCGATCGCGCTGGCTGACGCAGACGCCGCCCGCCGAGTGGGCACGGCAGGATGGAGCGGGGCAAGGGGCAGCAGGAACAGCCCAGAGAAGACCCCCAGAGCAACAAGGCCACGGCGCGATCTGCCGGCGGGACGCTTGTGCGGTCGACGGACGCCCCGCCTGTTCAGTCTGAACACTAAGCATTGAGCCTAGACTGCCGGGAGGAATAGTCAAGAGTTGTGGATCGGCCCGACCCGCTGATTGCGCGGCGACATCCCCTTCCTGCAGCTCGCTCTCGACCAACACCGTTCCCCGAACTATCAGCGAATATCTCGCTGATCTTGAGACCTCGTCTCCGGGTCTCTCGGGCGGCTGGTAACCCAGCCGTGTCGCTGTCACAGACAGAGGCCGAAGGCATCAGGCCACCGCCTTCTTAGGGCTGGGTGAGGGTCCGCCAAAACTGACGACGGAATCGGTGGCGACAGCAACTTCCCGATCAAAGGAGCGGTCCCCGTCTCTATGAGCACGGGCGGTCTTCCTCTCCCCTCCATCGGCCTTGGGGCCTCCGGCTCGGGCACACTCCCGCGAACTGCGGGCGCTGTGGTCCGGCTCCCAACCCGACGGACGGACGGGGAGGTTGGACCAGTCGACCGGTTGCCCGGTCATCAACCGTGTCATCAGACACACACAGGCAAGCTCTGCCAGAGCCGCCAGGTTCTTGGCTGCATTGATATCTCGATCGATGGTTAGCCCGCAGGCGTCACAGTGAAAGACGCGCGCGGAGCGTGGGAGATCGCACTTTTTCACTCGACACCGTGAACAGAGCTTCGACGATGGGTACCACCTCGACGCCACCCACAACGCAGAGCCATACCAGAGGCACTTGTAGGTGAGCTGACGACGGAGCTCTGCGAGAGCGGCGTCGTGGACGGCCCCGTTGAAGCCTCTCTTGCCCCGCCCCCGTCGCCCCATACCTCCCACGTTCAGGTCCTCGACAACGTTGACGGCGTAGGTGGTCGCGGCCCTATGGCCGGCCTTGTGGATCGCGTCCTTGCGAGCATTCGACGCCTTTTGCTTGGCTCGGGCGAGCCGATGTTGGTTGCTCTTGCCCGGACCGAACGGGTAGTCCAGTGGCAGGAGCCTTTGACGTGGGTGCCATCGTGGTTGAAACACCGGGGCGAGCCCGTGCGGTGCTGGCGATCCATCCTGCGCTGGTAACGGCGGACCTTGGGTCGGGCCTTCGTTGCCGGCTTCACATTCTCCACGATGTGTCCATCGGAAGCGGTCACCAGAGATGAGATGCCGACATCGTGGCCGCAGACACCCACCGGTGCACAAGCCGGCTGGTCCCGGTGGACCAGCACCGAGAAGGAGACGAAGGTCACAGGGCCGTCGCTTGACATGGTGGCCCGCAGGATGCGGGCGGTGCCTGCACCGAGACGAAGGCGCACCTTGTCGGTGGATTCCTTCACCCGGAGGTGACCGATGACAGGGAGCTTTACGTGGTGGCGGTCGGTGATGGCAATGCCCCCGGTGGTGAACGCCACCGACTGGCGACCGGCTCGACGCTTGTACTTCGGCCAACCGACCCGAGGTCCATTCCGTATGCCCGACCGTGAATCGAAGTAGCTCTTGAACGCCCTAGATAGAGCCTCGAAGGCCGAGGAGTAGCACTCCTTGGAGCTCTCGGACCACCAGGGTGCGATCTCATGCTTCTCGTGGTTCTAGATCCTACGCATGGAAAACATGGACCAGGGGATCGGGACCATCTCTTTTGACCACGCGACTGCTTCGCCCATAGTCGCTCCTTGGCGCAGGGCCAGCACTTGGTAGGTAGAGCGGGCATGGATCTGTTCTTCTATGAGCCCGAGTGCCCAGTTCCAGGCGAACCGCTTGGCTCCTTCGTGCGGTGAGATGGACCGGTGGCGAGACGGCCGGTCGACCTCGAACCGGTATGCCTGGCATACCCACCCCGGGGGAATAACGAGCTTGCCCATCGCCTACAGCATTGCATCGTGGTGCAACAGCGCCATTGGCCCCACGTCGTTCTTGGCACAGTTGAGTGCCTTCTCTGCCCGGTTACGGGCACCCCGGCGGCCATAGAGCCGGGCGCAGAAGCCCGTCAGCACCTCTGTCATGTCCCGCACCAAGTCGTCATCGACCTCACCGCCGTCGACCACGACGATCCTGCGGCACTGGGCCGACAGCGCAGCTTCCAGGTTCTCGACACCGAAACGGGCCAAGCGGTCTCGGCGCTCGACGACGATCGTGGTTGCCGTAGCGTCTGCGAGCAGACGGGAGATCTTGCGCCGTCGGCCGTTCATCCCCGATCCGACCTCGGTCACCACCTCGGAGACGATCATGCCCTGTGCGGTGGTCCACTTGGTCATGCGTGCAACCTGACGGTCGCTGACCGGACCTCAGGACGGTGGCAGAGGCGGAACCTCGCCGAGCAGAATCCAGTAGTCCGCGTCGAGCTGGATCCACGGCGTCAGGCCGACTTGAGCACACGCACGCAGGCTCACAACGTGAAGCCCGTGCACGTTCGCCGTCACGAAAACGCGATCGAGACCGAGACCGCGCATCGCCTCGAAGGTGCCGGAGAAGACTTCGGCTGACAAGCGTTGATTCTGGTGGTTATGGGAGATCGCGACAACCTGAAGGTGCCAACCAGGATGATCGGGAGGGGACAGAAGCGGGATGCCGACCACGGTCTCATCAAAGGCGGAGACGGCGACCAGAGTCCCCTCCTCATCGCGGTGGGCAAGAACATGATGAGCATGCCGGAGGACCCAGCTCCGGACATACGCTTCGACCTCCAGAACCCAGGGATCGGCGGACTCGACCTCCGCGCAGGTGAACTGCGCGAATTCGTCTCCGTCAGCATCCCCCGCCCACGACCAACGAAGCACGTGCGTTGGTCGGGCCTAGTCGGTGTGGGGCAGCTTGCCGCGGCGGCGAAGGATATCGGCGAGACGATCCGCCGCTTCGCCCTGAACTTCACGAGGAGGATGTGCGTAGGGATCAGACCGGATGCCGGCCTCCCGCAGCGCATTCCGCATGGCGGGTGTTTCCGGAGTTCGAGACGCGACGAGCGGTGTCATGAAGGTGACACGGGGATCGACGAACAGGTCCCCCTCATTACGACCGCGGCGCACACGAAGAACGAATCCCTTGCGCTCGACGTTGACGAGACGGTTGTTGGCCGCCGTCGGTTGAAGTCCCACGGCTCCGGCAAGTGCTGACACGGTGGTGACCGAGCCGGAAGTCCGAAGCACCTCGAGGGTTTCGACGTCAGCCTCGGTGAGGTCTCCCGCAGGAACGGCGTGGAAAACATCCTCCGCGGCGGGAGAGGTGGCGAGATAGAGCGGGATCTGATATCTGCGGGCGAGCAGCGCACTCATCTCTTGGGCAGCTGGGTCGGATGTAGCGACCACAAGTCGGGCGTCGCCGTACATGCCGGCGCGAATCCGCTGACCGAGGGTGACGACCCACTCCTTGAGGCCGGACGGCGAGAGAAGCTTGCCGGTCAGGTCGAGAACGAGGGTGGTCGGTTGCTTGTAGGCGGTCGGCGGGACGTAGTGATCTCGTACGCGTGCCGCCATCTCCGGATCCGAGAGATCTCCGGTCGGAAACAAGACGACCTTGCGATACGCCGATGTGCCAGGCAAGCGTCCTCCGCCCCGGTCGAGCCGGGTGTCTCCGGGGTGCTCTTCGATGTTAACCACAGGCTCGACTCCTCAGTGACTTCACTTGAGTCAGTGAATCCACTATACTACGTTCGGCAGGTGAGGGAAACACCCCCTGAGGAGGTCAGATGGCAGAGAAGATCGAGCTGACCGTGGTGGTCAACGGGCAGCCCACCCAGGTGGTGGCCAGCGAAGAAGCGGTCCTGCTGATGGTGCTGGAAAAGGCTCTGGAGCAGACCGGCAACACTGGCCAGCCACCCGAGAACTGGGAGCTGCGCAACGCCTCGGGCGTCGAGCTGGACGTGCACAAGAAGGTGGAGGACTACCACTTCGAGCCCCACACGCAACTCTTCCTGAACCTGAAGGCTGGAGTCGGTGGCTAACCACGCGGTCGTGGCTGACCAGTTCGTCGATCCCGAGATCTCGCAGACGAAATTCGAGGCTGAGATCTCGGAGTTCCTCGAGCTTCGCCACGAATATGAAAAACGCGGTTGGTTCCTCGTCGAACATGAGTTCCCCCTCGTCTTCGTGTTGCTCGCGGCACCGAAGCTGGAGCCGCCGGCAATCATCTACGCGGTGCTGTTCGACTACTCGAACTATGACGCACGTCCACCTTCGGTCACGTTCGTCAAGCCCTTCACCCGCGAGCCGTACAGGTACAAGGAGATCCCTGCGCATCTTCGCCTGAATCGTGCCGTTCAGGGTGGGCCCGTAACCGTCCCAGGAATGCCAGCGCAGATCCAGTTCGGGGTGCAACAGCCCCTCCTCCAAGCGTTTGATGACGACGAACTGCCGTTCTTGTGCATCGCTGGTGTTCGCGAGTACCACGACCACGCCGCTCACCACGGGGATGCGTGGGAACTGCATCGGACATCAGGTGCAGGCCGGTTGGTGCGGCTCCTTGAGGTCATCTCGCGTTTCGGTGTCGAGCCTGTACGCGGCTTCGCGGTCAATCTCATCCCGCAGGTCGGCCTCGAAGTGGCGCCACCGGCGGCATGACACTGGAGCGAGTCAGCACGTTCGGGGTGTCCCGATCCATCGTGGAGGAGAGTGAACAATCGCTGCAGGCAGCGGGCGCCGATGGCTACGAGTTGTTCGTCCTGTGGAGCGGCGTGATCGAAGATGACGTGTTCCGTGTTCGAAATGCGCACGTCCCGAAGCAGACCTCATATCAGACCGAAGACGGACTTCTTGTGCGTGTCGACGGCGCTGCGCTCCACACACTCAACGTCTGGCTGTTTGAAAACAACGAAACGCTAGGGGTACAGGTCCATGCGCATCCCACACGCGCATTTCATTCGCACACCGACAATACGTTCCCGATCGTCACGACGCTCGGCGGTATGTCGATAGTCGCGGCCGACTTTGCTCGTGATGGGTTGCTCAACCGGAGAACAGCGGCATTTCGGCTGACGAAGACCGGCTGGGCGCCAATTCGTAAGCCCTGGCGATCCCCGCTAATTGGTGTTGGGGCCTGATGGGCCTGGCGGACTACTTCCACCGCTCGGCGGTCGCTGCGGCTCAAGTGCTCGCGGGATTCGATGAAGCCGCTCTCTCCGAGCGGATCAGTGGCATCACGATCGAACTGTGTATCGATGAGAACGAATCTGACGAGGCGAACGCGCTGGTCGATCTGGCCATCCGTCTGCTTGCTCGTTTCTATCCTCGCCTGAGGATCACCGGTGGTGGCGCCAGGCGACCTCGGTATCTGAAGCTCGCTCGTTCGATCAATCCGAACATCGAGATCGGTCGGAGCAGAGGCGATTTTGGTGTCGCGCTCGGTGCCGGCGCATTGCCGTCGTGTCCAAGTCCGGTGTTCGCGGGCAGTGACGGATGGGATGCCTACGTATCCACGGATGGCCCAGTCAGCGTGGGCACAACACGTAATCCATTTGGTCCTGGCGCCGCCGCTTGTCTGGCAGTCGGTGAGGTCTTTCGCCAGGTCTTCGAAATTGGGGCGCCGTTGCATGGCGGCATGACGCTGTCTACTCTCGATCTCGAGTCTCGACCAACGACCGCCAACTCGGTCATTGACGGAATCGACGTCGGTTCGGCCGTGCTCGTTGGCGTCGGCGCCATTGGGAATGCGACCGTGTGGGCGCTCGGGCGAGCACCCGTACGAGGGGAACTGCACCTGGTCGACCACCAACGACTCGAACTGGGCAACTTGCAGCGCTACGTCCTAGGTGCGCGCAAGGATGACGACTGCATCAAGGTCGAACTGGCCGAGAGGTTCCTGGCTGGCGATCTGCGGGCCGTTCGCCACGAAGAGGAGTGGAGCCGCTTCGTCGCGGCTCATGGGCATCGTTGGGGTCAGGTCTTGGTTGCACTAGATACGGCGCAAGGACGTCGGGATGTGCAGGCATCCCTCCCATACTGGATCGCGAACGCCTGGACCCAGCCAGGAGACCTCGGGGTGTCCGTCCATCCCTGGACGCAGGATGGCGCGTGCCTGGCTTGCATGTACCTCCCCTCGGGTCCGTTGCCTGGTGAGGACAGGATCATCGGGTCCGCGCTCGGCCTCACCGCGGACCTGGAGTTGCTGCAGATTCGGAGGCTTCTGCATACGAATTCTCCGCTGCCTCCAGAGTTGTATGCACGGGTGAGCGCACATCTCGGAGTTGAGCCTGACGCCTTGAACCGCTTCGCCGACCGACCGCTGCGCGCGTTGTATGTAGAGGGTCTGTGTGGGGGTGCAGTCCTACCGCTCAACCGGATCGGTCGCCCGACGCACGACGTTCATGTTCCGATCGCGCATCAGTCGGCTCTTGCCGGCGTATTGCTCGGGGGTCGGCTCGTCGCCAGGGCGCTGGGCCGTAGTCCGGAAAGCACCAGAGTGACTCGGATCGATGTGTTGCGACCGATCGGTGAGTACGTGACACAGCCAACGAAGAAGGACGACCGTGGCATCTGCATCTGTCAGGATCCCGTCTACCAAAACACATTCCGCTCGAAATACGAAGGCGGAATGTGAACTGAACTACACCGCGTTTCCCGGAGACTCTGCCGCGACCCCGTCAGGACGTCATTCCTCGATGTCCATGCGCCCGACGAGGTCACCCATGAAGGTGTAGATGTGACAAACGTCCCGGTCGGACCGGACCGCGCCGGCCGGGTCGCGAACAACCTGGTGAACCCTCACCTCAATCGAGCCATCAGAGCGCTAAGAGATACCGGTCGGCTCAACGGGCGGATTGATGGATGCCCACTGACGCGGACGGAGTCACGACCGACAACGCGGCCACCCTCCCATCCGTTTGGCCAGTCGACGTTGGGCGTCATGGCCGAAAGGACCGCGTCGATGTCTCGGGCATTGAATGCGACATACAGCGCTCGCAGACCGGCATCGCGGCGCATAGAGCCACCGTATCTGGTCGGATTGGCCGGGTCCCGCTTCCGAGGGATGTGCCCACCAAGTGCATCCCTGGGCGAGTCTTGCCTTGGATAGCCATGCCACTCGTACTGGTCGCCGAATACGGGCATGTCGAACAGTGTTGGCTCGTTGACAGCGCCGGATCGGGTCTGGCGTCCCATGGCCGGATAGGGAAAGGAAGAGTGCTGGCTCTCGCGAGCATCGGTCAGGTGCGCGCAACTGGCGGCTACGGGCGGATCTCGACGAGTCGGATGAGGGCGAATTGCGACGAGATCGCTCCGGGCTGGCGGCGCGGCACCTGCCCCCGAGGATCCGTCATCTCTCGGCGACGCGACTGCCACGTACCGCCGGGTAGGTCGCGCACAGATCAGCGCCCGGAGGCCGGTCAACCGCGAGCGCCGAATCGGCGTTCTGCGTGCCCTTTTGGCGCGACCGGCGGGCGTGGCGTCGTCGCCGTTTCGAGGCGCTGGATCTCGCCGCACGCCGGGGAGGTTGTCGGTTGACCCACACTGAGAGTGGCGGACGCGGCGATCAGTTCGCAGCGCGGGCGGGCTCGGCATGTCGCCACCGATGTGGCGATGATCACGAAGCGTTGCCGAGCCACGGTCACGGAACCCTGCCGGCGGATCCTCATATAGCTCCGCCGGTAACACCCGGTCTGGCCGAGTGCGGCGTCAGAGACAGAGCGCCTAAAGGCCCGGCGTCCCATACTCTTCTTTATCGCGGCGATGCCGAGGTCTTCGATCACTACTTCGCTGTAGGTGTCCGCCAGCATCGTGGTGAGCTGGTGGTGGGACTCCCGCCGTATGTGCACGACTCTGCGGTCCAGCCGGGCGAGCTTGGCTTTCGCCGCCCGGTGGCCGTTCGAGCCGGGTATGCGTCGGGAGAACTGTCGACCCACCCGACGGCGCTCGGTGATCGTCGCACGCAGGGGGGCGGGGTTGGGGACTTCGGTGACCTCGCCGCTCGAGTCGGCGATAGTGGCGAGGACTCGCATCCCGAGATCGACACCTGCTCGTCCGCCCTTGGTCGGTGCCGGGTACTGGTGTGCCTCGACGATGCAGGAGAACGAGACGAACAGCCGTCCCCAGCGTTCCTGGAGTGTGGCACTTCGACTTCATCGCCGATCGGGCTTTCCCGGCTCGGCCCGTTCTGCGCGGACGCCAGCGTGGCGAGCCAGGACGTCGAAATCGCGATCGTTGTGCAGCACGGACACGCCGGCTCGTAGCGCGACTGCCCCGATCAGGCAATCGGTCAGAGTCCGGACCGTCTCTCCTGCTTGCCGGCACGCACGGTACAAGCCGGCCGCGGCTTCGTAGCCCGCCAGTCCATCTACTGGCAGGTAGTCGCAGCTTGCTAGCAAGCGCCGGAGCCGTTGATGGTGGTCTTCATCGCGAGCACCGGCCAAGACCTCCATCATCACGACGTCGGTCGTATGAAGCGGCGCGCCATCTTCCAGTAGGTGGCGGACCGCTCGATGGGTGTCGCTGCCGGTACCTCGAAGGAACTCGACCCACGCCGAGGTGTCGACCAGGCTCACCCGACCAGCCGGTGATCCCGACGCATATCTTCGAGGTCACCCTCCCAACCGGCCCCCTCCATCTCGAGGGCCTCCTCTCGGCTCATCGACTCGCCCACCAAGCGTCGCAGCGCCAGATCGACCGCGGCGCGCTTGGAGTCCGGGGGTGGGGCCAAATCAAGCCATCGATACTGCTCTAGGTGGGGCCAAGTCAGGCCAGCGTTCCTACACGTCGATCAAGCATCAGGCGCGACCTCCCAGCCGGTCCGTGTCGCAGCATTTCTTGAACTTCTCCCCGCTCCCGCAAGGACAGGGGGCGTTTCGCCCAACCTTGGCAACGTGGCGCACTGGCCCGCGACTAGCGGCTCGTGCTGCGGCCATCACGGTGGGAAGCTGGTCTAGTGGCAGTCCCTCGCCGGCGAATTCCAGCATCGTCCTCTGGCGCACGACAGCAGCCTCATCGCTCGTGTCTTCGAGCTCGAAGCTCCTCGACACGGTGACCGGGCGTACCTCGGACCTCGCCTGCCCGGCTTGGCGCCCGAGCTTCTTCGCCTCCCGCTGGAATGCCTGAGCTTCGAGCTGGCGACCAGTCTGCTCGCACAGGACCTTCAGCCACTCTGCGATGGCCTCTCGATCCCTCACGCCCGGCGTCGAGTATCCCTGCAACAGGATCTGCTCGGCACTCGCGTAGTCCCTCGGCCTGTCACTGCCAATAGGAGAGAAGTGGCAGACCGCCCAGGCAACCCAGCCGAAGCCCCAGCGTGGGTCTGCAGCCAGCCACGACCCGAAGAGCTCCTCGGCCTTCTCGGACTCTCCCAGCTCGAAATAGGACTCTGCGAGGGCGCGTCGGCGGTTCTCGGTCATCAGCTGGTCTTCGTTGGGGAAACGCTGGAGCGCCTCCTCACAGACGGCGACCCTCGCCTGAAGGACCTCGCGATCGTGAAGCCCGGCGTTCCAGAGCGCATTCTCGAAATCCTGGCTCCAGTTGTAGAGCGACTGGGTTAGCGGGAAGCGATCGTCGAACTCCTCGATGGCGGCGATGCCGGTGGCATCGCAGAGACGCAGGACGTCGGACCAGGCGCTCAACCAGGTCTCGACGCAGGCGGCTTCGTCTCGCTCAAGCTCGTGGTAGCCGGCCTGGATCTTGTCGTCCAATAGCTCGAGGCACACCTTGTCCGGCCACCACCGCTGCCAGAGGGAGACCAGGCAGATCCAGATCCATTCCCCTTGCACCCTCTCCTTGTCGCTCCGAAAGCCGCAGCTGTCCATGAGCGGACCCGCCACCTCTTCAGCCTCGATGCTCCTCGCAGATTCGGTCGATCGTGACCCAGGAGATCTTCATCGGACTCTCCAGCCTCCCGGCATGGGGGTCGCGGGTCTGAACTGGCACCCAAACGAGAACAGCGGATCGCCGCCAGCACAACTCCGGCAGCAGTGCAGGCCGGCGATCCCACCAAGCGCTGTCGCACGCGCCACCTCGATCATGCCGAGCACGAGCAGCCGTTCCACCTCGCGATCATAAGCCCGCGCCGAGTAGCTCCCAAGGCGCTTTGGTGGGTTCGAGGTACTGCCCTCGCTGACGGCCCGGATCGTTGTCGCCTGGGCTGCTCTTCGCGGTGGCATGGCTCGCGTGGTGAAGGAAGACCGGACCCCGCGCATGTTCGCAGATCTCTACTCGTCGCGCGTCCCACAGCTGCGACCCACCGCGCTTGATGCGGTCGGCTCAGAGCCGGGCCGACGCCGGGTCTCTCTTGACGACGAGCCGGCAACCTCCGCGAATAGACAACGCCCGAGGATGAAGTCCATCTGTTGACCTCGGTCGCTCCGCGATGGGCGGAAACCCCGATGGATCAGCTCCTGCTCCATCGCATCGACGGGATCGCCGGTGCCGAAATACTCCTCCGCGCGGCGCGGGCCCTCTCGGCGGCCGACCTCGCGCGGGCTCCACTCGTGCTTCACTGCCTGAGCCAGCAAGCCGGCCAGGTGCTGGCGGACAGCCTTGTGATTGAGCTGCACATACGAGGTCAGCTCGGCTAGCCCGACGGGTCGTTTTGCGTCGACGATGTAGCGGAACAGGCGGTGGCGAGTCGGATCGCCGAGGGCGCGTGCCTCGCGCTGGATGTCTGCTGCGTCCATGGCTCTCCTCGCGAGGCTACTTCCGCGCCGCGTCGAAGTTCTAGTGTATACAAGAACAATCAATAGCTCGTAACGTGACGGACCGGATCGGTAATCGCTGGCCGCTCCCTCGCGCTAGGGCTACGGTGGCTGACCAGCGCCCTGGAATGCGCTGCTCCACGGCCCTGGTCATGGCCGCGCCACACCGTTGAGGCATGATAGGTGCCGTGACATCGACCATTCTTGACCGCGAACTGTACGACGAGGCCCTCGCTGCTGAGTTGCTCGGCGTCCCGCGCCCCACCCTCCACTACTGGTTGGAAGGTGGCGAACGGCGCGGGCGGACTTACGCGCCGGTCCTGAGGCCGACGGCCACCAGCTCGCACACCGTGACCTGGGGCGAGCTCGTCGAGGCTCGCTACCTTCGAGAGTACCGACGCTCCCTTGGCGCGACGATGCAGCGCCTTCGGGCCTTCATCGAGCACCTTCGAAACGAGCTCGGAGTTGCCTATCCCCTCGCCCACGCCCGGCCGTGGGTAGGGCCAGGCCGGCACCTGTTCATCTCGGCCCAGGAGCAGGCGGGACTTCCCCCCGAGCTGTGGGCTTGCGTCGAACCTCAGAGCGGGGTGATGCTGCTCCTCCCGCCGGCCGAGAGCTTCCTCGAACGGGTGGAGTTCGATGGCGAGGAGAACGGGGCGGTGGTACGGCTCCGTCCGAGCGGATCCGACTCAGCCGTGGTGATCGACCCGGAGGTCCGCTTCGGGTCCCCGGTGGTGAGAGGGATCCCCACCGAGACGATCGCCGAGCAGGTCGCTGCGGGGGACTCAGTCGAGAGCGTCGGCCGAGACTTCGATCTGGACCTCGCGACCGTCATCGACGCCCTGCGCTTCGAGGGGGTTGACCGGGCGCGCGCCGCATAGGCGCGCTCGTGACGATCCGCTTCTACTTCGACGCAGATCTGCTGGGGGTGGCGAAGATCCTGGCAGGTGTTCGCTCAGACGTGACCTACCCCGGTGACCCTGGCGGGCGGGGCCCCGATGGCTTCGAGCGACCACCGTGTCCCGTGCAAGCGGGCGACAAGGACGTCGACTGGTTGCCTCAGGTTGCCCAAGCCGGCTGGATCATCATCAGCAGGGACCGCCACATCCAGCACCGCCCAGCCGAGCGACAGGCTCTCATCGCGGCGCAAGCGAAGATGTTTCGTCTGGATGCTCGTCACGGGCTCAACAAGTGGCAGCAACTCGAGATCATCGTGACCCAATGGCGCCGCTTCGAGCAGATGAGCGAGCTGCCCGGTCCCTGGCTCTACATGGCGACACGTACCTCCCTCCGCAGGGAGATCTGACACACCTCCACGCCGTGGCCTCGCCCGCACCGGGCATGACGCGGTAGTCTCCCGGCACGATGAGTTGTCTTGCGGTCATCGGTGCCGGCTACGTGGGCCTCACCACCGCGGTCTGCCTGGCGCACCTCGGTCACGAGGTTCACTGCACCGACATCGACGCCGACCGGATCGCCACCCTCCGATCCGGCGAGATCCCCCAGGTCGAGGAAGGCCTCGCCGAGCTGCTCCGCGAGTGCCTCGGCGCTAGGAAGCTCTGCTTCTCAGGCGACAACACCGAAGCAGCCCGTGATGCAGAGTTCACATTCCTTTGTGTGCCGACCCCCCAGGGAGCAGATGGGCGGGCCGACATGACCTAGATCGAGCAGGTGGCACGCGAGATCGGGCCTCACCTGCTTCCGGAGTCGGTCGTCGTCAACAAGTCGACCGTGCCAGTCGGCTCGACCCGCGTCGTCGAGCGGTCGCTCGGGCGCTCCGATGCCGCTGTCGTCTCGAACCCGGAGTTCCTGCGGGAAGGATCCGCGGGCACGACTTCCTCCACCCGGACCGCATCGTCATCGGCGCAGAGGACGAGGCGACGGCGATCAAGGTGTCGGGACTGTTCCTACGTACTAGCGCCCCGATCGTTGTCACCGACCCCGCGACCGCGGAGACGATCAAGTACGCGTCGAACGCTTTCCTCGCGACCAAGGTCTCCTTCGTGAACGCAATCGCGGCGCTATGCGAGGCCGTTGGCGCCGACGTGAGCCAGGTCGTCCTCGGCATGGGGTATGACCCTCGCATCGGAGCAGGCTTCCTCCGCCCTGGACCGGGCTGGGGTGGCTCCTGCTCCCCGAAGGACACCGTCGCGCTCGTGCGAATCGCCGACGACGCTGGCTACGACTTGGGGCTGTTGAAAGGCGTCATCGCGGTCAACGACGAACAACAACCTGTCGTTGCCAAGGCGGTCCGCTTGGCCGACGGCTCGGTGCAGGACAAGATCGTCGCGTAGTGGGGGCTCACCTTCAAGTCCCGAACCGACGATCTCCGGGACTCTCCGGCTCTCGACATCGCGGAACGCCTCTCCGCCCAGGGGGCGCGCGTGCGCGCCTATGACCCGGCCGTCTCCCGCCACCTCGAGGGGCTCGAGACCTGTACCGATCCCTATGCGGCCTGTGAAGGGGCGCACGTCCTCGTGCTCGCCACCGAGTGGGACGAGCTGCGCTGGCTCGACTTCGAGAAGGTCGGCGAGCTCATGGCGCTCCGGGCGGTCGTCGACGCACGTAACCTCCTCGAGCCGGCAATGCTGCGGCGCCTCGGCTTCGCCTACGAAGGGATCGGCATCCTATGAGCCGGATCGTCGTCACCGGCGGTGCCGGCTTTATCGGCTCCCACCTGTGCGAGGCGCTCGTCGCGCGTGGCGACGAGGTCGTCTGCGTCGACGACCTCTCCAGCGGTAGCAAGGAGAACCTGCGGGATCTCACGAGCGCGGGAGGTTTCACCTTCGTCGAGTCAGACGTATCCGAAGGCCTGGAGGTGAGCGGGCACGTCGATGCCGTGGCACACCTCGCGAGCCCCGCTTCGCCTCCGGATTACCTGCGCCGCCCTCTCCAGACGCTCGCGGTCGGCAGCAGGGGGACCGAGGCAGCTCTCCGGCCCGCCGGAGAGCGCGGTGCTCGCTTCCTCCTCGCCTCGACGAGCGAAGTCTACGACGACGCTCTCGAACATCCCCAGACAGAGAGCTACTGGGGCAACGTCAACCCCGTCGGCCCGCGCAGCGTCTACGACGAGGCGAAGCGGTTCTCCGAGGCGCTCGCGATGGCCTACCACCGAGCACGAGGGGTCAAAGTCGGGATCTCGCGCATCTTCAACACCTATGGACCGCGCCTTCGACAAGGTGATGGGCGGGTCCTCTCCAACTTCGCCACCCAAGCCCTCGCGGGCGAGCCGCTCACGATCTACGATGACGGCAGCCAGACCCGCAGCTTCTGCTACATCGACGATCTCGTGAGAGTCTTGGTCGCCATGCTCGATTATAGACGCGACCGGCCCCGTGAACCTCGGAAACCCGGTCGAGCACACCATCAGCGAGCTGGCGGCGCTCGTCCTCGAGATCACCGGCTCGGCCTCCCAGATCGTGCACCGCCCACTCCCTGTCGCCGGCCCGATCCGTCGGTGCCCGGAGATCTCGCTCGTGCACAAGACCCTCGGCTGGCAGCCCACGACCGACCTGCGGACTGGCCTGGCCAGTACCAGCGAATGGTTCCAGGCTTCAGCCCGAGCTGCCCGAGCTACGGTGCCGATAGCGTCCCGTGCAGCCCAGGCAGCCGTTCGACGTGCAGAGCCCTGACGAGGGAGCGCCATAGTGAAAGTAGCGTGGCGACGAGCTTCGCTCGACTAGGAACCCGCAAACTCTGTCCTGAGTACGGGCCGCAGACGCATGCTCCTCCTTCGGATCCGTCACCGCGATTCTCTAATCTCGCCCCGCCTCCACACATCACTACAGACGAGTCGACTTTGTCGTCATCCCGGGCGTTTCGAAGCTATAGGCGCGGCTATGATGAAGAGCTGGGAGAGTAGGAATTCCCCCAGCCACGGCCAGACACTAGCGAGCCTCCGCGTTAGTCTGAGATCGCCGTACCTGGCGAATGCCTCCATACAATAGTCATTTTCACGGAGGAGCCTGCTCGCACTCTTGCTTGTAAAGAACCTCAGATGAGTCTGGTCAAGTATTCCTGCCGGCCGGTATCGCCACTCACCGCGGACTACCAGATCTAGCAAGACAGATAGATGCCGAACATTGGGAAGCGAGAGCACAAGCTTGCCGGTTGGCACAGACAGCAGTGCATGGACACGCCGTAGCACGGCATCCGTATCCGCTAGATGTTCAAGGACGTCAGCAAATATGATGGCGTCATAGCTTTCGC
>JAKACA010000295.1 GCA_021796455.1 Actinomycetes bacterium | reverse complement strand
TCGGGCGTCGCCCGAGCGCGCAAGGCGAGTTGACTCACCAGGAACCTCCGCGTAGACCGCTACGTTGCCTCACCTGGGAACCTCCGCCTCGCTGAGGTCCACCACCCCCGGCTCCTGAGTGGCTACGCCCCTGCGATGGAGCTTTCGGTGGGTGAGCGCAAGGCAGTCACGAAGAAGCTGGCGCTGCGCTACAAGCGTGCGACCAGGGCCGAGAAGTCCGTCGTCTTGGACGAGCTCGTGGGGCTCACGGGATGGCACCGCGACGACGCCCGAGCCGCCCTGCGCGAGACCCTGAGCCTGCGCCCGGTGGTCGCCCGGGCGCCGCGAGCCAAGAAGTTCTCCCCGGTCGTGATCGAGGCCCTGGGGGTCACCTGGGCGCTGCTGCGCTGCCCAGCGGGCAAGCGCCTCGCCCCCATGCTCGAGACGGTGGTGCCGATGCTGCGCAGAGACGGCGACCTCGTCTGCAGCGACGAAGACGCTGCCCTCCTCGTCACGATGAGCGCCGCGTCGATCGACCGACATCTCGCGTCCCGACGAGCTGCGCTCGGCGTTCGGGGCCGCTCGCACACCAAGCCCGGATCGCTCCTCAAGTCCCAGATCCCGCTGCGCACGTGGGCTGAGTGGGACGACGACCGCCCGGGCTTCGTCGAGATCGACCTGGTTGGTCACGAGGGGGGCAACGCCTCGGGCGAGTTCTGTTTCACCTTGACGGTGACCGACATCGCGACGGGCTGGACGATCAACCGCTCGGTCAAGAACAAGGCGGCCATCTGGGTCTTCGAGGCGATCACCCACGTCTGCGCGCAGTTCCCGTTTCCGATTCTCGGCATCGACTCAGACATTCATACTGACTCCGGCCGAGCCACGTAGGTTCGGTGCCGCCAGGGCTCGACCTCTTCGCTGTGACTTCGACCGGGGGCGCGCTGCGACCCCCTTGCCCGTTGATCGCGGGGAGGTCGAGCTCCTGTCGGTCGTGCGCGCCCTGTTGAGAACCCGGTGACCGGCGTGTCCGGATCCCTCATAAGGAATGTCTGGTGACGTGTGCTTCCGACAGGACCTTGCCGGCAGCGTGAACCGCTGGATGAAGAGAGGAGCGAGATGGAGATCTGGGTCGGCATCGACGTCGCCTGCAGGGCCGCCCACCAGGCGTCGTGTGCTGATGCGACAGGAACGATGCGCTTTGTCGGCCATCGCTTTCGCACCGACGCGACAGAGCTCGAAGCGCTGTGGGCAAAGCTGCCCACCGAGGCCACCGCGGTGACGATCGTCATGGAGCCGACGCGCAACGCCTGGGTGCCTCTTGCCGCCTGGTTCCGCCGCAAGGGTGCCCAGATCGTGCTCGTGCCCGCCGAGCAGTCCTCCGACCTGCGCAAATACTACTCCAAGCACACAAAGACCGACCGCCTCGACTCCCGGCTACTTGCCCGGCTGCCGCTGTTGCACCCAGATGGCCTGCACCGAGAAGAGACGCTCGGACCAGCTGGGCCGCTGAAGCGAGCCGTGAAGATCCGCTCGGGCTTCGTGCACCGGCGGACGAGCGCGATGCATCGCCTCGATGCGCTCTTGGAGCTGCTCGGGCCGGCCTGGACGGCGGCGATCGGCACCGACATGACCCTCACGGCGCTGCGCTTCCTCGCCCGCTACGCGAGCCCGGTTCGCGTGAAGCGCCTCGGCGAGCGTCGCCTCGCTGAGTTCTTCCGCCGCTCGAGCCGCGCCGCGTGGGGAGACGAGCGCGCCGCGGCGGTGATGGCGGCCGCCAAGGCCACGCTCGCCCTGTGGGGCGAGGACAACATGGACTTCGAGCAGCTCGCCGAGGACATCGCCGCTGAGGCGCGTCTTGCTCTCTCGCTCAGCGAGGAGATCAAGGCGCTCGACCGTCGCATCGCCGAGCTCTACAAGGCGGCGGATCCGAAGGGCATCGTTCGTTCCGCTCCCGGCGTCGGCGTCATTGGCGCCCCGCAGATCCTCGGGCGCCTTGGTGACCCGAAGCGCTTCTCGTCACTCGCCGGCGTGCGCTCGTTCTCCGGGCTGGTGCCGCGGTCGAACGCGTCGGGGTTGAACGCGCCGGCGGGCGGACCCACCAAAGCCGGGGACGCGTGTCTGCGCGAGGCGCTGTTCATCTCGGCCGATCACGCTCGCAAGATCGATCCGACGCTCGCCGCCCGCTACCACCGGCTGATGACGAGCGCTGGCAAGCACCACAACTCGGCGCTGTGCAGCATCGCGGCGGTGCTGCTCACGCGCATCGCGGCCTGCGTGCGCTCCGGCGCGCTCTACGAGCTGCGCGACGTCGACGGCCGTCCGATCAGCGAGGCGGAGGGGCGGCGCATCTGCGCCGAGCGCTACCGGGTCCCGACGGCCGTGCGAGCGGCCCGGCGAAGCCTCGTCACACACCCACGCCAGCAAAGGCGGAACGAGCGGGCCGAACGAGGAGTCGCCAAGCGCTCCGAGGCACCGCCCGTTCCGCTCTCAGCATGATGGCTGAGAGCGCGCGCGTCGAGCTTGACGCCGGTTGAGAACTCAACGGCTCGGAGTTCATCAACTTCCATTTGTTCAACTACTGCAAGGAGAATCGCATCACCTTCACCCGCTCGAGAGCCGGCAACAAGAACGATGGTGCCCACGTCGAGCAGAAGAACTGGACCCATGTGCGCGAGCTGGTCGGCTACCTGCGCTTTGACACCGACGCCGAACTCGAGGTGCTGAACGAGATCTGGGAGCTCGACCGACACTTCACCAACTACCTGCTCGCCAACCAAAAGCTCGTCCTCAAAAAGCGCGACGGCGCCAAGGTCATCAAGCGCTACGACCGCGCCCAGACTCCCTTCGAGCGCACCATGGCCTCCGGCGTGCTGGTGGACGCCGAAGCGCGGACTCGCCTCAGCGACGCTATGGAGGCCGTGCGTCCAGGCGAGCTGTCCCGGGCCATCGGCGAGCTCACCACCCGCCTCGAGCGGTTGGCCCTCTCGAAGGCAGCGGCACCGGTCCGGCCCCGGGTCAACCGGGACTTCAACGCCTCTCGCCACCCGGAGCTTCTTGGTGAGGCAACGACTCAGCCTTCCCGGAGGTCTTGACGTGAGGCAACAGGTGCATCGCGCGGA
>JAKACA010000294.1 GCA_021796455.1 Actinomycetes bacterium | reverse complement strand
GTGGAACGACCTAGGCCCGTTTTCCGCACTCCCAGACGGTTACTTCTCGGGCCTCTCCGGCCACGGCAGAGCGATCCCGAGTAGCCCGAGGATGAGGCGCTGGGTGTTCGTCAGGCGGTCGAGGACGAGACCGGTCGGGGTGTAGGTGACCGACAGCTGCTCGAAGGCGCCGAGCGCAGCGCGAGCGGTCGGACGAGCGGCGCGCCCCTCGGGCAGGATCCCGGGCAACACCCCGTCCTCACCGAGCGCAGCGCGCAGCTCCGCCTCGATCAGCCCGAAGACCATGAGCGCGATGCCGACGACCGCGACGAGGGCCTCGATGCGATCGTCGTTGTGCAAGAAGACCGGCCGGACCCGCAGCGTCTGTTTCAGGTCCCGGTGGCGCTGCTCCACGATCCACTGGTCCTTGTAGATCGAGAGCACGTCGAGCGCAGAGAGCGCTCGCCCCTCGGGGTCGGCCAGGTTCGTCGCGAGCGCGTAGAGCCCATCCAGCGCCCCTGCCGAGGCGATCGCCTCCTCGTCCCGTCGCCAGGTGATGGTCACCCGGCCGGCCCTGGTGGCGGTCACGACCACCAAGAACTTCGCCACCTCGGGCGTGAGGATCTGCGCGACTCGGGCATCCACCTGGCGCTTGGTCTTGTAGTAGCGGCCCCCGAGACCGTTGCGGATGCGGGAGAGGGCCGCCTCGGCTCGGGCGATCGCCCGCTCGCGTGCCTCGCGAACCGAGCGTTCCTCCTCGGAGGACCAGATGTACGCGACGCGCCACACGCAGCGCTTTCCGCTCGGCGTGTCCGCCGTGAAGGGGCGGAGGAGCCCCTTCCAGGTCGTGCGCGCGCCAGGCGGGAGCCGCCGCTCGCGCGCGGAGACGTAGTCGAGCGCGTCGAGGGCTGCGAGCCCGTCTGGCACCTCCCTCCGGAAGCACTCGGCGAAGCCGGTGTCCGCCCGGAGCGGCACGACGAAGGAGACCTTCGCCGCATGCAGCGCAGCGAGGTTCTCGAGGTGGCCGAGCCCCGAGTCGGCCACGACGACGAGGCCGGGAGGAAGCGTCCTCGCGAGGAGCTCGATCGCGTCCATGAACGCAGGCAGCTCGCCAGTCGCGCCCTGGTGGGGTCGGAAGTAGAGGGGGACCCCCTCGGCGGTGGACGCCTGGAGCGTCTTCACCTGCCGGGCGACTCTCCGATCGGCCGACCAGCCCTTCTTCACGAGCGCGGAGCCCTCGTAGGCACCCGAGAAGCGCACCGCCGTCAGGTCGAGATGCAACCGGCTCGCGTCCTGGCCCGCCGGCAGCGCTCGGGCTGCCCGGATCATGAGCGTGGCGCGCAGCGTCTCTGCGACCGGGGCGATCGCCTCGAGGGCCCGGCCGAGCCGGTCGTCGTTCAACAGCATCGCCGGGATGGCGAAGAGCTCACTCACCGCGGCCGAGGACGCCCAGCCGGCGATGTCGTACAGGGGAGCGGGCGCGCAGAGCCGGTTGGCGACGAGGACCGTGACGACCTCGCCATGGGTGAGCTGGGCACGGCCCCGCATCGGCACGAGCCGATCGACGCTTCCGGCGAGGCCGAGGCGGGAGAGGTAGTGCGCGACGAGCACCAGCGGCCCGACAACCCGGCGCGTGCCGAGCTCGGGCGGGTCCAACCGGGCGAACGAGGCGGCGAGCTGGTCGAGTTGGCCCGACGCCTTGAGCTCGTCCTCGCGGCCGAGGGTGCGCAGCACCCGGTGGCGGACCTGACCCTGGTCGTTGCGGTACGCCTCGACGAGGCGGAGATAGACGTAGGATCGGCTCCCCTTGCGCACGATGTGCCGCTTGACGTACACGCTCGCCTCCTCGTGGTTGGCCCTACACTAGCAGACCACTGCCGAGGACTACAAGCATGTCATCTATTCGAGAAGTGGGACGATAACCCCATCAGTCGACAATCAGTTGGCCCTACACCACGCCCGAGCACCCCTTCGGCCGCCCCCCGCCACAGCCAGAGGATCCGACGTCACGCGGCACAAACGGCACAACCAGAAGTGGCCACTTGCCCCGGAGTGGTGCGGAAAACGGGCCTAGGGTGACGGGATGGCGGGGGAGGGGGCAGCCACCGAGCGGGCGAAGGGCGGGTCCGGTGCGCCGACCGAGCGGACGCGGCTCCGCCGCTTCCCGGAGCAGGGAAGCCACGAGCGCGCGGCGCTGGAGGCGGTCCTCGATGCCGGATTCCTCTGCCACCTCGGCGTCGTGGTGGACGGTTGGCCAATGGTCGTGCCGACCACCTACGGGCGCGCGGGCGATCGGCTCTACGTCCACGGATCGGTCGCCAGCCAGAGCTTGCGACGCGCCCGGAGTAACCCGGTCTGTGTCACCGTCACGCATCTCGACGGGATCGTGCTCGCCCGTTCGGTGTTCAACGAGGCGGCCAACTACCGGGCGGCGATGATCTACGGCGAGGCGCAGGCGCTCCGCGATCCCGACGAGAAGCTGGTTGCGCTGCGCGCGATCTCCGAACAGGTCCTTCCCGGACAGTGGGACTACGCCCGGGCACCGACTGCGGCAGAGCTCGCGCAGACCACCGTCGTCGTCCTCGGCCTCGCGGAGGCCTCGGTCAAGGTTCGTGCCGGCCCGCCGGACGACGGCGACGGCCCCGACGGGCTGCTCTCGCTCTGGGCGGGCGAGCTCCCGGCGCGGATGGTGTACGGCCCGGCGCGTCCTGCCCCCGGGCTGGACTCGTCGATCGCGCTGCCGCCGCACGTACGGGACTGGCTGGATCACCCGACGCCGCCGCCCGGCCACGATCGGTTGGGGTGACGTCCCCTGCAGGCCAGGTGTCGTCGACTCGGGACGCTCGCTCCGTTGTCGTCGGAACGGACTCACCCTGACCCCCCGTTGCGCCGGGGCGTCTCCGCTCGGGCTCGCCGAGACCCCTTGTCGCGGCCGGCCGCTCGGTCGGCAGGGCGTCTGGCTGCCAGGTGGACCCGCAGGTCCGGCACCAGGTAGGGGCAGCGCCGTCCGCGGCCTCGAGCGGCGTCACCACGCAGGCAGGGCACCACCGCAGTCCGACCGACGGCCGCAGGGTCGCCGGCGGAGGGAGCGAGGGGGGCTCGGGATGGACGAGCTCCCACTCCACGCTGAAGCGCGTTGC
>JAKACA010000293.1 GCA_021796455.1 Actinomycetes bacterium | reverse complement strand
GCTTCGCCCGCGAGCGGACTCCCGGCGATCTCAGCCGCCGCTATGGCGAGATCGCCGAGGTCGGGTCGGGCCCCGGATGGTGAGATCGCCGAGGTCGGGTCGGACCCCGGATGGCGAGATCGCCGACGCTCCTCAGTCGACCTCCTCGAGCTCTTCCTCGATGTGGCCGAACTCGGCTTCGATGCGCCGCAGCTCCTCCTCGGAGCCCTGGGCCTTGGGTCCGGTGAACCACTTGCGGGCACTGAGCAACCAGTAGCTGCCTGCAAAGAGCAGGACGACGCCTACCGCGATCGGCGCGTAGTTGAAGGTGTCGTGATTGAGATAGCTCAGCCCGACCTCGGGCAACATGAACAGGATCGAGATGAAGATGACCCAGACGACGCCCGCCCATCCTATGAAGGGACTCCACCGGCCGAGCGACCACTGCCCCCCGGTCCAGGCCTTGCCCTGGATGCGGCGCAGGAACGTCGGAAGCACATACGCGATGTAGAGGCCGATAGTGGCGATAGAGGTCACCGCGGCGTAAGCCACGCTGCTCCACAGCGAGGGTACCGCGAGGATGAACGCGAACACGACGCAGAACCAGATCCCGTTGGTAGGCGTCCGCGTCCGCGGGTTGATGCGGTGCCAGAGGCGGTGACCGGGAACCGCGCCGTCACGGCTGAAGGCGTACAACATGCGCGAGTTGGCCGTTACAGACGCCATCCCGCAGAACGCCTGTGCCACCACAGCGATCAGGAGAAGCAGCTCGGCGCCAACCCGTGACAACGCGTCAGTCCAGATGACAACAGGAGCGGCGCTGTTGTCCGCTATCGCGGTGTACAGGGCTGGTGTCGTCGGAAGGACCGAAGTGATAGCGAGGATCAAGATCCAACCGGCCACAAGAGAGATCACGATCGAGCTGACTATTCCCCTCGGCGCGGACATCCCGGCACTGTGGGTCTCCTCTGACATGTGAGCCGACGCGTCGTAGCCCGTGAAGGTGTACTGCGCCATCAGCAGCCCGAGCATGAAGACGTAGATGGGCACATGGAGCGTTGTCACATTCTCGAACTTGGTGAAGATGAAAGAGGCTGAGGCATGGTGACTCGGGACGAAGAACAGCACCACCGCGATGACGAGGACGCCAAGCACGTGCCACCAGGCACTCACGTCCGAGAGAAGCGAGACGAGGCGGACCCCAAAGGTGTTGAGCACGCCGTGCAGCAGCAGGATGCCCGCGTAGACAATCAGGACGTAGCCCGGCGACGTCGGGTAACCCGCCGTCATGTTGAGAAACACACTGAAGAACGTCGCAAAGCCGAAGTCGATGCCGGCTGTGATCGCCACCTGGCCGAGCAGGTTGAACCAGCCCGTGAACCAGCTCCATACCCCAGCGTTGCCCGGCGCAAGCTTGGCCGACCAGTAGTACAGGCCGCCCGCCGTCGGGTACGCCGAGGCTATCTCGGCCATGCCGAGACCGACGATCGTGGTCATGACGCCGACGATGATCCAGCCCCATACGAGGTCGACCGGACCCCCGTACTCCATCCCGAAGTAGTACAGCGTCAGGCAGCCTGACAACACGGAGATGATCGTGAAGGACACGGCGAAGTTGGAGAACGCCCCCATCCTCCGCCGCAGCTCCTGGGCGTAGCCGAGGGCGTGGAGCCTCGCTACGTCATCGTCAGTGCCCGAGCTACCCGACGGCGGTTGCGCTGGAATCGTGGCCATCTATCCCCCTGGTCCCCGGCTGTCCCATCCCGGACGATGGAACAGAACTTTGCTCCGCAATGGCACCAGGCCAAGCGCTCCCTGTCAAGTAGATTCTCAGCGCTCGGCTGGCGCGGCCCTCGCGTCTGGCACGCGACTCGTGACTGCCGCCATCTTGACCCGTGGCGAGCCGTTCGCCCTCTCGGGGAAGGGCCGGCCCGAGCGCTCCTCCAGCACCAGCTTTCCGCCGCCATCGAACGCGAGCGCGGCCGACCCGCTTACGAGGCTCGCCAGACAGGAGCCGATGAGATCATGGCGCCATCCAGATGTCAGTCGTCCGACAGGCACGTCCTGGAAGAAACCCACCAGATCTGCCCTGGTCGCCAGCACTGCCGGGTCGAGCTCGAGATCGGTCGCCCGCTGTCCGACGTATGCGCTGGCCATGGCGATGATGGGCTTCGGGAGCCGCTCGGTTCCCTGGCTTGGCGGGAAGATGACCGCCGAGGGCGCAAGCGAGCGGCCAGACCTGATGGCCGCGAGCAACTCTTCGGGGACCGAGCCCGTGAGGTGGCGGGCCTCGACGCCGCGGGTGTGGCGCAGCTCCTCGAGGCTCGATGGAGGATGCTGGGCGATGCAGGTGACGCCGAGATCGGAGAGCACGAAACGGACCGGGAGATCCAGTCGCTGTGCCCGGCGCTCACGCCATGCGGCAACTTCCTGGGCAACGGCCCGCGAGACGCCGCGCAGCTGGCGCGAGTGGGGCAACCGCCACCATGCCTCGTCCGGCACCGTCGGGGAGCGGTCCTTTGCCAGAGCGATCGCGCACTCCTCAGCGGCCCAAAGAGTGCGACCGAGAGCCTCGAGCCGCTCGACCAGCACGCGGCGCATGTCGACCAGGTAGGCCACGTCACCGGCGGCGTAAGCCAGCTGGCTCGCTGGCAGCGGTCGCTGGAACCAGTCCGCCAGCTGGTCTCCTTTGTGAAGGCGGATCCCGAGCAGCGCCTCGGCAAGAGTTGCCAGGGACGGCGAGGCGAACCCAAGGAAACCCGCCGAGATCTGGGTGTCGAAGATCTGCTTCGGCAGGGCCCCGCACGACCGCTCGAGGACCTCGAGGTCCTGATCGGCCGCGTGCAGCACCGCGACTGCCTGACTGTCAAAGAGCGAGGCGAAGGAGGTCATGTCGACGGCGAGCGGGTCGACGAGGGCGATGCCTCCAGACCACGCGATCTGGACAAGGGCCAGATGGGGGAAGTAGGTACGCTCGCGGTGGAACTCGGTGTCGATCGCGTACTCGTCGACTCCCGCGAGCACACCAAGCAGCCCCTTGAGCGCGCCCTCCTCGGCGACGAGCTGCCAACTTCCCGCCGCCACGCGTGTAGTCCCAGGCGCGGGTGTCGGCTCATCGGCGCCGCTGGAGCGCCGGAACGG
>JAKACA010000292.1 GCA_021796455.1 Actinomycetes bacterium | reverse complement strand
GGGTCAAGAGGTCCCGGGTTCGAATCCCGGCAGCCCGACGCAGAGGTCTTCACGTTTAGACCTCCCCCATCTTCACATTTCGGGTGTGACAGTCGTGCGAACGGTCCCGTCGGGGCCGTTCGTTGCGTTCGGGCGGCCTCGAGGCGCGTGGCAGCCCGGGCGGGACGAGAACGCACGGGTCGGGGTGGGACTACGGCGGAGCGTTGGCGCTCGCCGCGATGAGGTCCGCGAGGGTGCGGCGGCGTCTCGGTCGGGGCCGGGGCACGAGCGGTGTGCTCCGTCGGGCCTCGGCGATCTCGTGCCGTTCGAACGCGTCGATGAGGCCGAAGTTGACGACGACACAGCTACAGGCGAGGAAGAGCCCAAGCGGTGTGACGCCCATGAGCTTGCACCAGCCGCGGACGTCGACGTTGATCCCCGCGGGGTCCTTGAGGCGTGAGTTCGAGCGCTCGACGGCGCTGCGACGGCCGTAGGAGCTGCGCCAGGCGGCCGAGGGGTAGTCGTGTTTCTGGGCGGTCTTCGCGTTCACCTGCGGGGGGACGGTGAGGCTCTTCTTCGTGCAGCACGTCGGTGGGTGCTCGGGCGGGCTGAGCACCTCTGGGTGCTCATGGGAGAGCCGGAGAGAGTCTGGCCGGAGCGGGCAGCGGAGCTTTCCCATCACCGCCGGGCAGCCCACGCGGTGATAGCCGTCTTGGTCATGACTTGTGAGGCGCCCCAGCTTGTAGCGCGAGAGCTCGGCGGCCTTGTCGTCGTGCGCAGCGGTCTCGTCCTTGCTCGCCCCGCGAGGAAGCGGTCCGAGGTCGAGGAGCGCCTTTGGGGTCCCGGGGCAGTAGAGGTTGCCGTTGGCACAGATCGCACCGGCAAAGGTGCCCTTCATGCCCCGGTCAGCTGGGTGCAGGTCGATCACGAGGCGAGCCCCGATCCGGCGGAGCGGGAGGGCGAAGTGACCGGGGATCTTGTAGGCATAGCCCGAGTCGGCGAGCACGTCGTGGACGACGACGCCAGCTGTTGCGGCGTTCGTGACAACCTCGACAAAGGATGGCACCGGGTCGTGGCGGCACGAGGAGACTCGAATGCGTCGGACGAGCTCGGGGACGGCGTCGCTGTTCTCGTTGTTCACCATCGTCTGAAGCGAGGCGTAGTAGCCGAAGAAGAGCTCGTCGCGTTGCCCCGGGCCGTTCCCTCGCCGGTGCCCCCAGGAGGCCTCGGGATCTGCTGACGGGCCCTCCGGCTCGCCCGGCGGGCGGGAGAAGCTCGCCACGTCGGTCCAGTCGATCGCGTAGCTCGAGGAGGCGCCCGCGAAGCGCTTCGGGATGGATCCCTCGACGAGCGCGTCGCAGAGCCACTGGAGATCGGTTGACGGCGCCCCGTCGGGGCGCTCTTTGGCAAGGGCGCGAAAGATGAGCGATGCGGTGTACTCGACCTGACGGTAGCTGAGGCGGTGCAGCCCGCTCCGCCAGGAAGCGAGCACCCCGAGGCGGACCTGGTCATCCTTTTCGAGGTGACGCAGTGCTGCGTGCACGGCGGTGAGATGCGCGCTCATATGGCCGTCGGCGAGGCAGGCGCACATGCCGAGGAGAAGCGTGCGGGCCGAGCACTGGCGGGGCCGCACCCCGACGGGAAGGCGGCTCTCCAGCGCGAGGATCGCCGAGGAGACCTCCGGCTCGTCAAGCACCGCCTCGAGACGCGCGAGGTCGACCTGGTCGCTCATGTGCTGGCGGCCCCGAGACGCGCGACCACGTCTGCCTCGTCACCTGCCTCGAGGTGCGCGACGAGGTCGCCTAAGCGCTGGGAGCAGGTGATGCCCGCCGCGTCCATGAAGCCCGCGAGGCCGATCTGGCCTGCCATCGTGACGAGGTAGCTCGCGCGCAGGCGAGCCGTCTCGAGTCGCGGCAGGTCGATCCCGCCCGACAGCGATCTGATGAGCGGGTTCGTGACGTTGTGGCTGTTCGGGTTGGCACCCGAGACGAGATAGCCGGGACCGAAGAACGCGGCGGCGAAGAGCAGGCGGTCGTGGTAGGCGCTGAGCAGCGGGACGGCTCGTGGGTGGCGCCCGCCGACGAGCACGAGCACGCCGCCCGAGCGCGTGACGACGTCTGATCCGCGCACGTGACGAAGCTCACCGCCGACAAGGCCGCATCCCGCGCCGAGACAGATCAGCGCCCCGGCACGCGTCCGGCGAAGCTTGGTCGGCTGGGCGTCGGAGAGAGCGAGGTAGCTGGCGATCTCTGCCGGTAAGTAGGGAGCCTTTGCTCTCTCACGGGGAAGGCGTCGTGGCTGAGGTGGCACGTGCTCGGGGCTCTCCCGAGCAAGAAAGCGCAGGTTCGTGCGCAGCGTGCGTCGTGTCGGGGCGCTCCCGGAGTGCGGCGAGCAGATGAAGCGCTCGATCACCGACTCGGCAAAGAGCACCTTCTCGTCGAGCTCGAGGCCGATCGAGGAGCCGTAGGCGGCGAGCTTGGCCGCCGCGAACAAGAGCGCCTTTGCTCGCTCGGGACGCGGAGCCTCGACAGCACTGACCACAGCACGTGCAAAGGCGGCGACCTCGGGCGAGAACGAGCGCGGACGGTACCTGTCGATCGTCGTGGCGGTCTCCCGAGAGAGCACACAATATATATACAGTAGGCTCCACGCCAGGTGGTGGATCCCATGAGAGGCTCTGGCGTGCAGATCGGTCCGAAGCACCTCGCCGAGCAGGCCCGCATCGCCGCAGAGCTGGCTGAGGTGGGCTTTGTGCTGCCGGGCAGCCTGAACCCTCGCCGCCTCACCTGCACCCACACGGGCTGTCACTGTCACGACGAGCCGCCGCAGCTCCACGGTCCCTACTGGTACTGGACCCGCAAGGTGGCGGCCAAGACCGTCTCGAAGATGCTGAGCACCGAGCAGGCTGAGGAGTACCAGAGCTTCATCGACAACGAGCGGCGGCTGCGTGGCCTTGTACGCGAGCTCGAAGCACTCGGGCTGTCGATCATCGAGGCAGATCCCCGCACACCACGTCGCCGCTGACCGAGCCATCGGCCTGTGGACAGCGCGTGGCTGCCGTCTCCTTAGCCCGCGGGTGGGCCGCCGATCAGACCACGAAGGCGCAGGTCAATCCCAAACGTGAAGACCTCACTACGACCGCTGGTCAGG
>JAKACA010000291.1 GCA_021796455.1 Actinomycetes bacterium | reverse complement strand
TCTCGTCCTCGCGCTCCGGTCCCGGGTACACCTCGGCGAGCGCACGGAGCCGGTCGACACGCAGCGCGGCCAGGCCCGCCGCCTCCAGCGTGGCGAGGTCCCCTCCGGAGCCCTTCACGTAGAGCAGCTCCGTCGGCTGGCGGGTGACAGGATCCTCCACCAGCACCTTGCACGACGTGTTCCCCCCGGCGTAGTTCGTGTTCCTCCGGTCGGAACCGAGCCGGTGCGAACGCTCCAGCAGCTCGGCGATCGCCCGCCGCGAGGCGTCTCGGGTGTCCTTCGCCACCGTTACGCCCCCCAGCCGGCAGCCTGCCCGCCCGCACGCGCGGCGACGATGTGCTCGGCATAGCCGGAGCGCGCGTAGGCTGCGAGCGGATCCGGGTCCAGCCCCATCTCCTCGCGCACCTCGACGAGCAGCGGGCGGACGTCGGTGCTGAACGCGTCCACGAGCACCCCGTGCGCTCCGAGGACGTCGCCCTCTTCCTGCGCGGCACGCAACGCCGCACGATCGACGAGGAGCGCCTTCGCGGTCGCCTCCTGGACGTTCATGACCGACCGGATCTCGGCCGGGATCTTTGGCTCGATGTTATGGCACTGGTCCAGCATGAAGGCAACGTCGGCACCCGGATCGAGCGCACCCGCCGCGACGATCTCGTTGACGATGCGAAAGAGCTGGAACGGGTCCGACGCACCGACCATCAGGTCGTCGTCCGCGTAGAAGCGACTGTTGAAGTGGAACCCGCCGAGGCGCCCGACACGAAGCAAGCCGGCCACGATGAACTCGATGTTCGTGCCGGGGGCGTGGTGCCCGGTGTCGACGAGCACGAACGCCTTCTCCCCGAGGGCCAGGCAGTGGACGAGGGAGGTGCCCCAGTCGGGGACGTCCATCGTGTAGAACCCGGGCTCGAAGAGCTTGTACTCGAGCAGGAGGCGAATGCCGTCGCTCAGCGCCTCGTACGTCTCGCGCAGGGCCTCGGCGAGGCGATCTTGCCTGGCACGCATGTCGTCCTGTCCGGCATAGTTCGTCCCGTCGGCAAACCACAGGCTTATCGCCGGCGATCCCGTCACCGAAGCGATGTCGATGCACTCGAGCAGGTGATCGGTGGCCTTGCGCCTGACCTTACGGTCCGGGTGGCAGACGCTACCGAGCCGGTACTCCGGCTCCTGGAAGACGTTCGGGTTGATGGCACCGATCGCCAGCCCGAGATCCGCCGCGTGCTTGGCAAGGTGCCCGTAGTCCTCGACACGATCCCAAGGGATATGCAACGCGACCGTCGGTGTCACGCCCGTGAAGCGGTGGACCTGGGCTGCGTCCTCGATCTTCTCGTACGGGTTGCGCGCTACCCCCGGCTGGGGAAAGACCTTGAACCGAGTCCCGGAGCTGCCGAAGGCCCATGACGGCGTCTCGATCACCTGCTTGCGCAGCGTGGCCTTGACGTCCTTCCTATCGATCATCGCTTCGTGCCTTCCTCTTCGTACCGCGCGCAGGAGACCCGGCTGCACCCGCGACGTCAATCAAGGTGGAATATCTCTGGAAGCGGCAGCATCTGCCCATCTGCGTGCTCCCCTCCTTCGAAGAGCTCGGCCATCTCCGTCTGCCAGCGTTCGTTGACCGTTCGTGCTGCCATCTCCCGGCGGGCAGCCTCGAAATCCTCGCACTCGAGATAGCCCGTGAGCAGGCCGGACTCGTCGAGGAAGAGCGAGTAATTCCGCCACCCTGCCTCGCGCAGCGCCTCACGCATCTCCGGCCACACGTCACGATGACGGGCGCGGTACTCCTCGAGCCGGTCAGGCCTGACGCGGAGATGGAAACAGATCCGTTGCATTCGCCACGCTCTCTGGTTGACCGGCACGGGAGCCGGCCCGCTGGACGGGCCGGCTCCCGCTGCTGGCACATCAGAAGTTGAACTTGTTGATGTTCGCCTTGGTGAACACGAAGGGGGCGCCGAGAAGGATCTCGTGGCCCGGCAGCACCTTGTACCTCCCCAGCCGTCCGGCGACGAAGCTCTGTCCGGGGGCGTTGGTGATCGCATGCGACGCCAGCTCCACGGCAGCATAGGCAGCCAGGTAGCCGAGATCGGCAGGATTCCACAGGGCGAAGGCCTGTACCGTGCCATCCTGCACGTACTTCTTCATCTCATCCGGCGTCCCGAGCCCCGTCAGCTGGATCTTCCCGCGGTACTTCGCCGTGTCGAGCACGGCTGCGGCTGCGGCGATCCCCACGGTGGTCGGCGAGATGATGCCCTTGAGGTTCGGGTACTTGGAGAGCAGGCCCTGGGTGACCGTCGTCGAGGTCGCCGTGTCGTCGTTGCCGTACACCACCGACACGAGCTTCATCTTCGGATAGCTCTTCAGCTCCTGCTTCATGTAGGCGATCCAGGTGTTCTGGTTGGTGTCGCTCGCCGAGGCCGACACGATGGCGATCTGACCCTGGCCGTGGAGCTCCTTCGCGAGGATCTGGACCTCGATGTCACCGATACCCTGCGCCGTCGCCTGGTTCACGAACAGTGTCCGGCAGGTCGGAGCGTCCGAGTCGTACGTCACCACGACGATGCCCGATGCCATCGCACGCTTGAGCGTCGGGCACAGCGCCGTCGGGTCGGTGGCCGAGATGACGAGCGCGTTCGCGCCCTTGCTGATGTCGGCCTGGATGACCGGTAGCTGTGATGCCGGGGTGTCGGTCGTGCCGCTCGTCTCGGCACCAGACTCGCCGAGCGCCTTGAGCGCTGAGAGCGCGCCCCCGGTCTTCACGCTGTCGGCGGTCGTGAAGTAGGAGTTGCCCAGGTTCTTGGGCACGACGAACACCTTCAGGCCCTTCTTGAGCGCGTGTGGCCTTCCTGCGCTGCGAGCCGCGGCAGAGGCGACTCCCGAGGCTCCCGCGCCCGCCAGAAGTGTTGCGGCAAGGACGCTCCCGATGAGCACCTTCTTCGTTCTCTGCAAGTACATGGGACGAGCCCCCCTCAATTGTCGAACCTTCTCTTCGATCTGCAAGCTGTGCCTCTCGTCTGGCCTGTGCCGACCTCCTTTGCCTCCTACGTTCTCGATGCCTTTGCACGAACGCTCATCCTGCCGAGCTTCTCGACAAGGGCTCCCCCCTGCAGGAGGATGGCCACGAGCAGGAGCCCGCCCGTCACGATCCCGGTCGC
>JAKACA010000290.1 GCA_021796455.1 Actinomycetes bacterium | reverse complement strand
GCTTCGAGGCGCTCGCGGATCTGCTCGGTCTCGACTCCTCTCACCGCTTCAACAGACGACAGGGTTGCCCTCGGCCTACTTGAGGAAAGAAGGGACGTCGAAGTCGTCGTCGAGGTCGTCGTCTCCGCCAAAGACATCCCGCTCGGGGGCCAGATCGTCGCGCGATGGGAAGACCTCAGGAAGATCTGCCCGAGCATCCTTGCGCGGGGAGAGCTCGGGGCGGGTCTCCTCGTGAAAGGCGGGGCCCGCCGGCCTCTCCCTCGCCTGTCCTGGGCGAGTGCCCGGCCGGCTCGTCGTGTAGCCGCCGCCGGGTGTAGAGCGTACCGTGGCGCGCTCAGGCCTCCTCGAATCCTCGGAATCCTCGAAGCGATCGAAGCCGGCGGCTATGACCGTGACTCGAACCAGATCCCCGAGCGTCTCGTCCACGACATTGCCGAAGATGATGTTGGCGTCCGGGTGAGCGACGTCGTGGATAATTGCCGCAGCCTCGTTCACCTCGAACAGAGTCAGATCGCGACCTCCCGCGATGTTGAGGAGAATGCCACGAGCCCCCTCGATGGAGGCCTCGAGCAGCGGGCTCGTGATGGCGTGGCGCGCAGCGTTGACTGCACGACCCTCGCCCGAGCCGGTCCCGATACCCATGATCGCCGAACCGGCATCGGCCATCACCATCTTCACGTCGGCGAAGTCGGTATTGATCAGCCCTGGGACATTGATCAGATCCGTTATCCCTTGCACGCCCTGGAGCAGGACCTCGTCTGCCATCTTGAAAGCGTCCACGATCGAGGTCCGCTCGTCGGAGATGGCAAGCAGACGCTCGTTCGGGATGACGATCAAGGTGTCGACTTTCTCTTTCAGCCTCTGGATGCCGAGCTCGGCCTGGTTGGACCGCCTTCGGCCCTCGAAGGCAAACGGGCGAGTGACGACGCCGATCGTCAGCGCGCCGAGGCTCTTTGCCACCTCGGCGATTATCGGCGCCGCGCCTGTGCCGGTTCCCCCGCCCTTGCCGGCAGTGATAAAGACCATGTCGGCGCCTTTTAGCACCTCCTCGATCTCCTCGAGGTGCTCCTCGGCCGCCTGGCGGCCAACCTCGGGGTCACTGCCTGCTCCGAGGCCGCGCGTGAGGGTCCGGCCGATATCGAGCTTGATGTCGGCCTCGCTCATCAAGAGCGCCTGCGCGTCGGTGTTCACGGCGATGAACTCGGCGCCCTGCAAACCGGCATCGATCATCCTGTTGACAGCGTTGACTCCACCGCCGCCGATCCCGACGACCTTTATGACGGCTATGAAGCTCTGCCCGGGGCTGCTCATGAGCGCTCCGTTCTTTCCTTTGGTCCGGCGGGACGACGTAATCTGAAATGACTGGCAGCGACGCAACGGCTCACGGGTCGTAATGGAAGAGCGCTTCGTGACACATTGCCAGCTTCTACTCCGGGGGTGCTCCAACATGCACGACCCAACTCCGGCCCCCCTCCGGCACACGGCCACGCAGCTACGGCTTACCCGCCGAGGATACCAGCAACGATAGGGCTCGGCCCCTTCGGAAGCAAGACGGGAGCCGACGGCACGCGCAGGTCGATCGCGCCGGTTCCGCCGAGCCCGCCATGCGCCAGCACGGTTGCAAGGGCGACGAACTTCTCGTGCAGCGACGAGGAGTCACCCACTATGGCCTCTGGCCCGTGCTGCAAAGCCAGGAGCACCCCGTCTGAGCTTGGGAATATCCCTTTGGTGGCGGCCACCATCGACTCGGGCATTGCAGCGGCGACATCCAGTTCGGCCCGGTCCTGCGGGGGCAACGAGCTGCCGGGTCCGCCAGGCACGCCGGCGCCTCGGCCACCTAGCACCACTACCGGAAGCGACCTTGGCCGCCTCGAGACGACCTCGAGCACCCGACCGGTCACGTCGCAGATCGCGTAGGAGAGCGATGCTCCCGGCACTGAGACGGCGGCTACCGGGGTCCTCTCTGTGACATTGATGGCCACCGTCGAGGGCCAGGCGATGCGCACGCCCGCGCTGAGCACCCAGGGGAGGCGCTCGACGCGCGAGGCGATCGAGGCGGGATTGAGGTCGACGAGAGGTGGCGCGCCCTCTAGCCCGGCCGCCGCGATCACGGTCGAGGCCTCGATGTTCGGCGCACCGAAGACTTGGACATGGCGCGCGCCCAGAAACGACGAGTGAACAAGTGCCAGCCCGAGAACACACAGCGCGCTGCCAGCGAGCCCGGCAAGGATACGGCGCCGGCGGCTCCGGCCCGCCTGGCGCGCGACGGTTACCCGGCGGGCCTGGATCCGGGGATCTGTCACGACTGGGCCTCCCTCCCATGGTGCCGGGCGCCCTTGTTCACACAGGGCTCGCTCCTGCCTGCGCGGCGCACAGCCAGGATCATGGCGTACCGGCAGCGGGAACCGGCGGATCCCATCCGACCATCTGCACCTCGGCCTCGAGGTCGATCCCGAGCCGCTGTGATACTGCCAGCCGCACCGTCTCGATGAGCCCCCGCACATCATCGGCAGACCCGCCTGAGTCGGCCTGGATGAAGTTGGCGTGTTTCGCCGACACTGCAGCGGTGCCCAGCCTCAGCCCCTTGAGGCCCGCAGCCTCGATGATCCGCCCGGCGCTGTCTCCAGTGGGGTTCTTGAAGACCGAGCCGGCGTTCTGTCCCCCTGGTTGGTTCTCCCGCCGCCATCGAACGATCTCGGCAATCCGGCCAGCCGAGCAAGAGGGGTCTCCCTCCTCGAGAGCGAACCTGGCTGCAAGCACCAGCTCGGAGCGCGCGATGGCGGAATGCCTGTACGACAGGCCGAGCTGTGAGGGCGAGCTCCAGCGGTCCGCACCGCCGATGACGTCGACGACCCTGCAGCTGACTAGCCGGTCGCCTGTCTCAGCCCCGTGTCCGCCCGCGTTCATGCGGACGGCACCGCCTAGAGATCCCGGAACACCGACAGCCCATTCCAGGCCCGTGAGACCAGCCGCACCGGTCCGCCGGGCGAGGACGGGCAAGGGGACCGCGCCCCCTGCCTCGACACTGGGCCCATCGAGACCACTGGGCCCATCGAGACCACTGGGCCCATCGAGACCACTGGGCCCATCGAGACCACTGGGCCCAGCGATAGCGATCGACTCGAATTGCCCGGAGAGCTTCAAGCAGA
>JAKACA010000289.1 GCA_021796455.1 Actinomycetes bacterium | reverse complement strand
CGCGCAGCTCTCCCCCGACGAGGCCGGCACCCGCCCCGAGGCAGACGAGCGCAGAGGCCCTCGCCCGGCGAAGGGCCGTCGGCTGGGCACCAGCGAGGGCGAGATAGGAGGCGAGCTCGGCGGCGGTGTAGGGGGCCTTGGCCCGCTCGCGCCTCAGCGTGGCCGGACAAGGCGCGACCGCGAGGGCGCGGCCGAGCGCCCGCAGGTTGGTGCGCAGCGTCCGGCGCGTCGCCGGCCCACCAGCAGCGCCGCTGGCGATGAAGCACTCGATCACCGCCGTGGACAGGAGCGTCTCGTCGAGGGGGAGGCCGACTCCTTGCGCGAACGAGGCGAGCTTGCCGGCCGCGAACAACAGCGCCTTCGCTCGTGCCGCAGTGCTGGGCGCAGCGGCGTCGGTGACCCGGCGGGCAAAGGCGGCTGTCTCGACCGAGAGCGAGCACGGGCGATAGGCGGCGATCACCTCGGCGGCACTCCGAGTCATCGAACAGTAGATATACAGTACGCTAGGAGCCTGGTGGTGGATCCCCGTGCGAGGATGAAGCGATGGGGCTGAGCCCACGCCAGCGCGCCGAGGCAGCCGAGATCGCCGCCGAGCTCGCGAGGATCGCCCGCAGCGGCAAGGTCCTCCAAGGCTCTATCGTCACCCGCCGCACCCACTGCGGTCGGCCCGGCTGCAAGTGCATGGCTGATCCACCCGAGCCGCACGGTCCCTACTTCCAGTGGACCCGCAAGATCACGGCGAAGACCGTCGGCCGCTGGCTCTCGCCCGAACAGGCCGAGGAGTACCGGTCCTTCGTCGACAACGACCGGCGCCTGCGCGAGCTCCTCGGACGTCTCGAGGCGATCGGCCTCGCCACCTTGGAGGCCGACCCGCGTACCCGTCGCAAGACCTGAGCTTGTGGACGGCGCGTGGTCGAGCGGCGCCTAACCCGTGGCCGCGACCGCGATCACGACCGGAAAGGGCTGCTCAACCCCAAACGTGAAGACCTCACAAGTTCAGCCTGAACGAACCGCCCGAGGCGCGGGCCTCAGAAGCCGATGTCGAGCCCCTCGTCCCGACCGCGCTCGCGCCGGAGCTCAAGCAGCTCCTCCCGAGCGACCTCGTCCAGGGGTCCAAGATTCTGGGCGATGACCTCCCAGACGCGTTCCGCTCTCACCTCGGTGTAGCCGTGCACGAGGCGGTTGCGAAAGCCGGCAATCGCTGCCCACGGGATCTCGGGATGACGGTCCTTGACTCCCTGAGAGAGCAAGCTCGCCGATTCGGACAACGTCTGCAATCGGTACAGGGTCGCATCGCGAATGTCCGGATTGCTCTCGAGCACGGCTGGACGGTCCGGACCGGACGACCGGATGAGATCGATCGTCTCGGTGATATGCGTCAGGTAAAGAACGTCGCGAGATGCGCTCATAGCGAGACCGCCTCGGCGAGGACGTCATCACGAATGGCGTGATGCACGTCCTCGGCGACGTCGACGTGGTACCCGAGGAGCGTTTCGAGCTCCTGTTGGAGCTCGACCTCGTCGACCAGACTGCGTCCGCTCTCGAAGGTGACGAGCAGGTCGATGTCACTCGTTGGTCGCGCCTCGCCCCTCGCCACCGAGCCGTAGACCCGGAGGTGCGAAGCACCGTGACGTGCGGCGACGCGAAGAATTTCCTCTCGCTTGGCTCGAAGGAGCGCAAGGTCCGGCGCTGCGCCGGAGGCGACCGCCCTGCTCGTCGTCACGGAAGCCATCGTAGATCGGCAGGTGCAACACCCCCGGTTCCGGTGTGTAGGTCGATCGCCTCCCCGTCGACCTTGATCACACGGTTCCTATGCTGTCCGCTCACCTCCACCACCATTCGAACTTCGGCGAAGAGAAAAGCAGGTCGAAGGGCTCCTTGTACGTGGCTTCGACAACGTGGCCGTCTCGCACGTGGACCTCGTCGAGCACGGCGGCGTTGAGCAGCCGCCTGGTCCGATCATCGGCACGACGGTAGGCGGTGGCGCAGCGCGTCGAGAACCGGAGGGCGAGGTCCATCACGTCCTGCCAGTCGTCGAGGCTCCCGTCGAGGACGGCCTCGCGTGACTCGATGCTGCGAAGCTCGGCGCCGATCCGATCCTGTTCGCGCCGGAGCATGGTGACGTCGATCGCGTTGGCGTAGTAGGCCCCCATCAGCTTGTAACGCTCGGACTCCAGCCGCTCGTGGGGGGTCGCCAGCAGCTCACGCTCGGCCGTCGTGTCCTCGTGACGGGTGGCCACCTCGTCGGCGATCGCCTGGCGAAGACCCTCGACCCAGTCGGTCGGCACCTCGATGCGGTCGTAGAGATCCTCGACCTCGGCTTCGAGGTGGTCGGCGGCGACGTAGCGCTCCCGGCACCCGGTGCCGTTGCGCCGGTCCTTCTGGCCCGAGTCCGAGCTCCTTGCCCGCACCGCCGATCTCGGGCGGCGAGGCCACGGCACCCCAGCCCGCAACAGGCCGGCCACCGAGCGGTCCACCGGTAGATGTGCCGGGGTGGCCAGCTCGGCCACCGAGTACAGGTCGCTCCTCCCGAGCCGGCGAGCGTCCTCCGACATGGAGTCACGTGGACGAAGCGAGCGCCTCTCGCTCATCATGGCCGAGATGGTGCCCATGATCGATGACATCCTGGCCGCCCCCGTTGGAGTCGCGCTGCTCGATCGGCTCGAACTTGCCGAGCGAGGGATGTTCTGCCCGTTCGACGCGCTGACGGACAGCGATCCCGAGTCGGTTGAACGCGCCGTCGCGACGGTGGGGACGATGCCGGTCGGCCAGCTCCTCCACACGGCCCTCGACGCTGCCGATCAGCTCGCGGGGCCATGGACCGGCGGCGCACCCGACAGCCTTGCCTCCGCATACGAACTCGCTTCGGCAAGGCGTCCCCTTGCCGAAGCGCTCTGGCAGCGATTCCGCGAGTCGCTCACCGGCCCGATGGATGTCCAGGAACACTGGCGCAGCAGACGCGAGCCCGGGATGACGGTCGTTCCAGGGTTCATCGACTTCTCCAGTGTCTACGGCAATGGTGAGTTCACGTGGTCGGGGTTCTGGACCGTCAGTGCCCCCGCCGGAGAGATCCACGACGATCTGGTGGCTGCATGGGAGATGTTCCCGGGCCCGATCTCCAGGTGGCACATGCCGATCAACCCCGGTGCACGCGTCTGGAACATCGACCACCCGGCCGACT
>JAKACA010000288.1:445-3194 GCA_021796455.1 Actinomycetes bacterium | reverse complement strand
CGTGGAGAAGCTCCGCTTTGCTACCTCAACCTCACCGTCGGGCTCGACGACGCGACAACACGCGACGACCGTGTCCCGATGGACGTCGAGACCAGCGACTCTGTCTCTGATCCGCTTCATCACCTTCACCTCCGCTCCAGTAGTTGGGAGGTTGGCGGGAGGAGAACCTGACGAAGCGAAATCTAGGGCTCGTGCTCGTAGCGACAGTCAATGGTCCTCCACGGTCCCCGCACCAGACTTGTTGCGCGCACGCGGCTGCAAGGAACACTCGGTGACGACACCCGCCAACCACCGCCAGCATTTCATCTGCCGTGGGTGGCCGCCAGGTCATGATGACTTGTTGGGAAAGCCACGAGAGACGGTACGGTACAAAGATGCCGAGAGCACGCCCGAAAGCCGACCCGACAACCACGATCTGCTACGTGCGGCACGGCTCGACGCCGACCACCGGGAAGATCCTCCCCGGTCGTGCCCGCGGCCTGCACCTCTCCGATGGCGGGAGAAACGAGGCCGAAGACACTGCCGGGCGCTTTGCCGGCGTTCCCGTCGCGGCGCTTTACTGCTCTCCGCTCGAGCGCGCGCGCGAGACGGCAGCTCCGATCGCGAAGGTGACGGGTCGCAGAGCCGTCGTCGATCGCGCGCTTACCGAGTGCGACTTCGGGGAGTGGACCGGCGCGGAGCTGTCACGCCTCGCCAAGCTGGAGGAGTGGGGGGCGGTGCAGCGGTACCCGTCGGGTTTCCGCTTTCCCGGTGGCGAGTCGTTCGTCGAGTTGCAGGGCCGCCTCGTCGAGAGGGCCGCGCGGTACCGGGCAAAGCATCCCGGTGAGATCGTCGTGGCGGTGAGCCACGCCGACTGCATAAAAGCTGCGGTCGCGAGCGCGCTCGGGGTGCCGCTCGACCTGTTCCAGCGGATAATGGTCGGCACATGCTCGACGACCGTGGTCGCCTATGGCTCGGGCGGCCCAACGGTGCTGGCGGTGAACTCCTATGCTCCCTTGGCCCGCCTGATCCCGAAGCCGGCCGCAGCGACGGCCGAAGGAGGTCGATGAGGTGAGAGAGATCTACGAGCTGAGCGAGCCGGACCGGGTGAGCTTCGGGACCGTCGGCGAGGTGGGCGAGCGGGTGTTCCTGCTCCAGGCGCGTCAGGGCCAGCAGGTGGTCACCCTGAAGCTGGAGAAGACCCAGGTGTCGACGCTGTGCCATGTCCTTGGGAGGTTGCTGCGCGGCCTTGACGGCCCGGGCGAGCTGCCGCCGGGAGGCACGGACCTCGAGCCGTTCGTGCTGCCGGACCTCGTCGTTAGAGCCTTGCAGCTCGGATATGACGGCGTGAGGGACCGCGTCGTGCTTCTGTGCGCCGACACCGACACCGGTGAGGAGCCCTACGACGTGGCCGAGGAGAGCGAGGACTCAGAGGGCTCGGTCGTCCGGCTGGCGATGTCGCGCGAGCAGGCCATGGCGCTTGCGATCCGAGGCACCGAGCTGGTCGAGTCCGGGCGGCCGAGCTGCCCGCGATGCGGCTACCCGCTCGACCCGAGAGGCCATGTCTGTCCGAAGCTGAACGGGAACGCGCCGCCTCGCATATGACCCCCGACACCGCCCCCCGGCCGCACAGCTCGCAGCAGTGGCTCGAGGTCCTCGCGAGCGGCGAGATCGAGATCGAGGGACGGCTCCCGTGGAGCTCCAACTTCTCGTTTCTCGCGACGGTGGCCTGCGGCGATATCCGTGTGCGGGCCGTCTACAAGCCGGGCCGGGGTGAGCGAGAGCTCTGGGACTTCGGCCGGGATCTGTACCGCCACGAGGTTGCCGCGTACGAGCTCTCCGCGGCGCTCGGCCTCGGGCTCGTCCCCGAGACGGTGCTCCGAGTGGACGCCCCCTACGACGAAGGATCCCTGCAGCGCTTTGTCGACGCGGACTTCGAGCAGCACTACTTCACGCTCGTCGACGATCCGGGTCACGGGGCGAGGCTGCGCGAGCTGGCGGGTTTCGATCTGCTCTTGAACAACGCCGACCGGAAGGGCGGTCACGTCCTCGTCGACTTCGAAGGCTCGATCTGGGGGATCGACAACGGCCTGTGCTTTCACAGCGAGCCGAAACTCCGCACCGTCATGTGGGACTTCGCCGGGGAGCCGGTACCCGAGACGGTGCTCGAGGCCGCCGCAGCCCTTTGCGACTCGGTGCCCGCGCCGGTGCGCTGCCTGATCGAGGCGGCCGAGGTGGAGGCGCTCGAGCGTCGTGCCCGGGCACTGTTGCGCCGGCCGAGGTTTCCCGCCCCACGAGACGACCACCGGGCCTATCCCTGGCCGCTCGTGTGATGTGCGCGTAGCCGCGACGAGTCTCACCCGGCTCGTGCGCATTTGGGCATCAGGTTCAGCGGCGCCGGCGTGTTCTTGGCCTTCGAGGCCGCGGATCAGCCTGGCACCGGGGCCCCTCTTGAAGGGACGAGCATTGTCGCTACGAGCACCTCGGCCAGACTCTGAAGTTCCCACCGGGCCCCAGGCAGGCCCATGGAACCAACCTACCCCAGGTGAAGAGAAGCAACGATGGACCGCCCACAAGAGATCGAGGTCGCAGAGGAGCACGAGATCGTGGAACGCGTCGCCGCGACCGGCGTCGCCAAGACGCTCTTCGAGGCGCCCCCTCATCTCGGCGGCTGCGGCCCGTGTGAAGGTCAGGGCAACGAAGGCGCGAGGTGGCCCCATGCTTCTGGCAACGAGGTGGTCCCTTAGGGCTGGCAAGCGACAGTCGACGT
>JAKACA010000288.1:0-435 GCA_021796455.1 Actinomycetes bacterium | reverse complement strand
CGTCCGAGACCTCGCCCGGGCTCAACGGAGGTACACGGACGCTTCAGAACTGAGCGGGGTCTGCTACAAGGCCCCAATAACGCGCCGCGGTGGGTCTTCTCGCCGTGCCCTCAATGTGCCGTAGCGGGAGACTGTCACACGACCGGCGTTACGGGACGCTCTAGCGAGGCGATTCTGGGGCGCCTTCCGGTCACCTTTAGGGACGGCTTGACCATACCTAGCTAACTTAGCTAGTATGACGATATGCGGGTCAACATGCATGACGCCAAGACCAATCTCTCAAGGCTCGTGGCTGCCGTGGAGTCCGGCGAGACGGACGAGGTCGAGATCGCTCGTGCGGGCCACGTGGTGGCCCGCCTCGTTCCGCCTCGCGCACGATCCCCACGGCGTCCAGGCCAATGGGCAGGTCGAGTTCATGTGCGCGAAGACTTCGAT
>JAKACA010000287.1 GCA_021796455.1 Actinomycetes bacterium | reverse complement strand
CGATCTGTCAGCTTTGGGGCGATTGTGGCTCGCGGCATACGAGCTGCAGCACGTGCGCCCGCCGAGCGGGTGTGAGCTGCTTACGGGGTGGAAGGGGAAGAAGTGGATTGGAAGAAGTTGACACGCCTCGATCGGGTCCTCGTCGTCGCCGGGCTTCTCTTCGTCGTCGACCTGCTCGCACTACCGTGGGTCGACGTCTCGATCGGCCCCGTCTCGTTCACGAGCTCGGGCACTGGTAGTCCCGACGGCTTCCTCGGTGTCCTCGCGGTCCTCGTCGCGCTCGGCATCGTCGCCGATGTGGCGCTGCAGCGATTCAGCTCGGTGCGCCTACCCTCGCTTTCCGTCGGCCCCGGCGCGACGAGGCTCATTGCCGCCGCCGCCGCGCTCGGCCTCGTCGTAGTGAAGCTACTGCTCCATCTCCACCCGAGCTACCTCGGCTTCGGATGCTGGGCGGCGCTCGCCATCGGAACCGTCCTTGTGGTCGCGGCGCATCGGTCATCCGCTGAAGCGTCGGCACCGTCGACGACGGCGTCAGCGCCGAACCAGAACTAGAGGTGAGCCCATGGCAGGCGCTCCCCCTGGCCCTCGTCGCCCTCGTCGCGCTCGTCGCGTTCGTGACAAGGGGACCGGGGGGCGCTGGGGGTGGCTTCGCGCTCGCGAAACTCCCGAGTCCGGCACGCGGACCTGCTATGAGCCGGGGCCTGCGAGATCGACGAAGATGACAAGGGCGTGGTGTCTGCCGGTCGTCGCTGGCATCGCACTCTCCGGCCTGGCCTTTGTCGGGCCAGCAGCATCGCTGACCCGGATTTCGCAGGGCGCACGCAGTCCAGCAAGCCCGATGAGCGCGTATGGGATCGCTGGGCTCGGGAAGCTGACGCTCACCTCCGCGGTGCTCCTCAGCGACACGGGAGCGCGGTTTCTCGCTGGCTGGCTCAGCCCCGCGGCCAGTTGTAGCGCGACCCGTCATGTCGTCCTCGACGCAACGCTTCAGTACTCGCCGCTTCCGAGAGCGCCCGGCTCGACCAGGTCGTTCCGCTTGGGAAAGCTCGGCACCGTCGCGAACTGCAGCGAGAGCGGACCGAACTTCGGGGTCAGCTTCTCGGCCGGCCGGCACCACCTCGCCTGCAATAACCTGAGGTGGCTGCCCGGCCAGTACAGCTTCTCGACGACGGTGATCGCCACTGCTCCCAACGGCGCGACGCCCGATGTCTCTCTGCGAGCAGAAGCAAACCTCCAGTGGATACAGCCAACCCCTTGTCAATGACGACCTGCTCGCTTTCGTCACGAGCGCCAACCTGACCGGGTACGCCCTTGACCGCAACATGGAGCTTGGTCTCCTGGTCCGCGGAGGCGAGGTCCCGCGGCTCCTCGCGGCGCAGTTCGACGGCCTCATCGGTCGCGGAGTCGTACTGCCGGTGGTGCGGTAGGCACCCCGGGGGGCCTGCAAGGCGATCGCTGCTCCCGGCGCTTGCTCGGTCCGTGTGACTGCCGTGGTCCATGGCCTCTCGCGGTGCGTCCAACGCCAATGTCCTCCCCCTCCCAAGTTAGGTGGTACAATACCCAGGTGGAGGTCCTGGGCAGTGCTCGCCGCCACGGGCTCGCCGAGGATGACATTCTTCACGCCATAGCGAATGCGATCGCGAAGATCCCGCTCATGAAGACGGGATCTTCTTCCTCGGTCCCGACCACGCCGGGCAGCTGCTCGAAGTCCTCGCCCGCCAGACGCCCGCTGGGCTGGTCGTGTTCCACGCCATGCCCCTGAGCCCAAGGTACCGGAGGCGGTACCTGCCATGACAAAGAAGAAGCCCACGCTGGCCGAGCGCCTTGCGCCCATGTCGATCGCCGAGATCGACGCCATGACCGACGACGAGGCTGCCCGACTGATGGGGGCCTCGCCCGCCGACATCGCCGCGGCGCTCGCCGCCGGCGAGGAGTGGAGCTGGAAGGAGGCGGCCAAGGTCGCCACCGACGAGTGGCACGAACGGCTGGCGGCCGACATCGAGGCAGGCCGGGCGCGCGTCGTAACCGAGGGGCCCGAGCTCGAACGATTCCGCCAACTGGCCGCCGATGAGCTCGCGCGGCGCGCTGGCGGGCGGCCACGACTCGGCGACGGCCACTCGGTCCAGATCCGGGCCCGAGTCTCACCCGACCTGGCCCGCGCTCTCCAAGCCGCCGAGGCCCGCACCGGCCGGGCCCGTTCCGAGATCGTGCGTGATGCCCTGGAGGCATACCTGGCCCCCTGACTCCACCGGCACTCTCAGCCGTGACCGACAGGCCCGCGACGGGGGCTCGAAACCGACCAGAACACACGCACCGAACATCGGTCTATCAATGCGAGGCGGAAAGTGCAGAGGGTCAGGAACACAGGCCAGAGGGACCAGTCGTCGGCATCCGCGCCAGAGCGGGTGCGCAGATGTGCAGCGCGAGGAGCCAGCCAAATGCCGCGGACTGGCATCGCAGATCGGCACCTACGCGTGAGGGGCTCTCGGACTCGGCGACGTGTCCGGGGCGCCTCCGCTCGAGAGGTGCTTTCGTGAGCGACCCGGTTTCTGCTGGCCACGGTGAGGATGAGCTCGTCGCGCTTGTCAAAGCCGACCTTCACCTGCACCTCGTCGGATCGGCGTCGCCTCGAACCGTCGCGGCGCTCGCCGGGCGCTACCCGTGCCGTGGCGTACCTGCTGACCCCGACGAGGTGGGGGGTTTCTTTGCCTTTCGCGACTTCGCGCACTTCCTCGATGTCTACACCGCGGTGAGCGCGCTCGTTAGTTCCCCCGAAGACCTCCTCACACTCGTGGCCGGGCTCGCCGAGGACATGTGCGAACAGGGAACCGCCTACGCGGAAGTGACCGTGACCCCGGTCACCCATCTCCGGGCCGGCATCGGTCTGGACGACCTGGCGGCGGCGCTCGACCTTGGTGCGGAGCGCGCCCGCGGCGAGAAGGGGGTGGAGCTCGCCTGGGTCTACGACATCTCCGGCGGCGACGGGCACGAGGGTGCCCGGCTCACCCTCGACGCGGCGCTGCACTACCCGCCAAGTGCGCTCGTCGGCTTCGGCCTTGGTGGGCCGGAGGCGGGGGTACGCCGAGGCGACTTTGCCGACTACTTCTCCGCCGCCCGTGCAGCGGGGCTCCATAGCCTCCCCCACGCGGGTGAGAGCGTCGGGCCCGACGAGGTCTGGGCCGCAGTCGAGGCCCTCCGCGCC
>JAKACA010000286.1 GCA_021796455.1 Actinomycetes bacterium | reverse complement strand
GTGGTGGCGTTGACCGATGCAGACCTGCTGGTGCTCGATCGCGGAACCCTTGTTGACCTGATGGGAACACAGCCAGAGGTTGCAGCTGACATCATCACGATGCTTGTGCGTCGACTGCGTGGGCAGGCCTTCGGCGCGTGATACGTCGATTTCGACCGGCCGCACACGTGTCGACGTGGCCAGAAAAAGGCCATTTCACTCTCGGCGGATCGACAATACTTCTTCTCGTCAAGGCGAATGTTATAGAGATTGACGCCGATATCGTGGAGTATTCGCCAGAGGTGGTTGCAACCGAGGTTCGGCTGGGTGAGAGAATCGGTAGAAGAAGCTAGTGCCGGATCGAATGCGAACAGCTAATCGGTCCGTATCCGCATGGGCGTCAGGCCGGCTTCGCCTGGAGCTGGAGCTCGATCTTGTGAGGCCACGGACACCGACCAACTGGCTAGAAGTCTCAGCGCATCCCAAGAGGGCGAATCGGGTTCAGCGGTGAAGGCCGTGAGCGTCAGGCCCTCGTCGGCAGATAGTTCCATCGCCTCGAACATCAACTCGAGGGTCCCCACCGCGGGGTGGCAGAAGCGCTTGAGTCCAGTTCGATGCAAACGAACATTGTGGGCGGCCCAACGAACACGGAAATCATCGCTTCGCATCGAGAGCTCACCGATCAGGTCCGTGAGCGAGCGATCGCATGGGTTCCGACCGGCTTCCGTGCGGAGCAGCGCGACCGTGGTCTCAGCGGATCCTTCCCAGTCGGGGTAGAAAGCGCTCGCCCTGGGGTCGAGAAAGCGGAAGCGGGCGAGGTTCGGGATCTCACCGGGGCTCTCGAAAACTGGCGAGTAGAGAGCTCGCCCAAGGCTGTTGGTCGCCAGCATGTCCAGACGTCCATTGCGCACGAACGCCGGCGTGTCGGTCATGCCGTCAAGGATCAGCCTGACGCTCACCCGCACCTGCGGCGGCGGCCGGCGCGGCGACTGCGGCGGCGCGGCGCTAGACGCCCGGACGAGATCCAAGAGATGCGCGCGCTCGGCTTCATCGAGGCGCAGCGCTCGAGCGACACCCTCAAGCACGGTGTCCGAGACTCCGGCGAGGTTGCCCTTCTCAAGGCGCGTGTAGTAGTCGACGCTTATCCCCGCGAGTAAGGCGACCTCTTCTCGGCGGAGCCCGGGGACGCGGCGGTTCGCCCCATAGTGAGTTAGGCCAGCCTGCTGCGGTGTTACTTTGGCCCGTCGGCTGACGAGGAAGTCGCGTGCGTCCAAGCGGTTGGTGCCCACCCGAGCCAGACTACGGGCACGGTGTGGGGCATGGGGGGTTCTGGGAGAACCCGGATCGCCAAGACCTGTTCAGGGCCCTCAAGGAGGACTTTGATGGTTTGAGGAATCGAAAAGGCGCCGAGTTGATGCGACGCTCGGAGGAGGAGCGCCTAACGACCGTGACGAGACAGCCGGCCGTGAAGGGTCCGCCGGTGCGCTTCACCGGAGACGCCTATCTCGAACGGTCGCCCATGGGGAGCGCCGACTGAGCGCGGGTCACGCTCGTGCCTCTCGTTCCAGGCGCGCGGAGCGTCTGACACGCGCACACCACCGGCCAGCTCTCTAGGCGACCGAGGGCAGCGGTCGAATTCGGCGCCGCGGTCATGGGATCTAGCAGGTGCGGACCGGCGATCTCCTCTTCGCTCCTGCGGGTGATGAGCACCGGCTCGGTGCGGTAACCGATCAGTTCACGAGCCACCCCTCGATCACCGAGAACGACTCCGAGCGTCTCGACGAGTGGGCGGCCAGGTCAGCGAAGAACAGTACGGCTCGCGAGAGGAGGGGCAATGGAACAGAGAGGCCTTGGAGATGGGCTTACCGTCTCGGCGGTCGGACTCGGCTGCATGGGAATGAGCCAGAGCTACGGCCCGAACCCGGGATCTCGAGACGAGATGATCGCCGTGATCCGCGCCGCGGTTGATCGCGGCGTCACATTCTTCGACACGGCCGAGGTGTACGGCCCGTTCACCAACGAAGAGCTGGTCGGCGAGGCGTTGGCACCCGTTCGTGACCGCGTCGTCATAGCGACAAAGTTCGGCTACGAATTCGACACACAAGGAGAGCGCGTCGGTTTATCGAGCCGGCCCGAGCACGTGCACCAAGCCGCAGAGGGATCGCTCCGGCGTCTCGGTGTCGAGGCGATCGACCTCTACTACCAGCATCGAGTCGATCCGAACGTGCCGATCGAAGAAGTCGCCGGGGCCGTCAAGGAGCTGATCAGACAGGGCAAGGTCCGCCACTTCGGAATGTCGGAAGCCGCCGCCGCCACGATCCGCCGAGCTCACGGCGTCCAACCCGTTGCCGCAGTGCAGAGCGAGTACTCCTTGTGGTGGCGCCGACCAGAAGAGGAGGTGCTCCCCGCTCTCCAAGAGCTCGGGATTGGCTTTGTCCCCTACAGCCCACTCGGCAAGGGCTTCCTCACAGGAGCGATCGATGAGAGCTCGAGCTTCGAGGCGAGCGACATCCGCTCGAGCATCCCGCGATTCGATGCGAACAAGCGAGCGTCCAACTTGGCTCTCGTTGCCCTGCTCCGGCGCATCGCCGAGCGCAAGGGCGCAACACCCGGCCAGCTCGCCCTTGCCTGGCTGCTCGCGAAAGCGCCCTGGATCGTGCCGATCCCCGGCACTCGGCGGCTCGACCGCCTCGAGGAGAACGTCGGTGCGAGCGAGCTCGAGCTGAATACTGAAGACCTCGCCGAGATCAATGCCGCCGCCGAGGATGTCAAGATCGAAGGCGCCCGCTACCCTGAGCACCTGGAGCGAATGACCAACCTGTGACACGGCGGCCAGCCCGCCGAACTTCAGTAGCGCTGCGGGGAGACGTCGGACCTCAGCGACTTACCGCTCATGAGGCGTGGGATGACGCTGCCGCGTACCCCATGCGCCGCGCATGTATCGGTCGTTCCGCGTGCCTCCCTGTGGTGACGTCGCGAGTGCGCCTCGATGATCAAAGAGGATTCGCCACTCACCCAGCCAACGAGCATCTTGGTCGACTGCTGATACGCCGGATAGGCGTCGGGGAACTGCTCGATCAAGCAGCACTCGTCGACGCTGGCGCTACAAAGGAAATAGGTAACTGTTCACGTGCTGCGACAGCATGAGCTGACGCCGGAGCCGATCGGTTAGGTGTGGCCGACTCCACTCGGCAACCAGACCTGGCCGAGGAAGAGCTGACGCAGTCCGT
>JAKACA010000285.1 GCA_021796455.1 Actinomycetes bacterium | reverse complement strand
ACACCGACTGCTCCTGGGTGACAAGGGACGCCCCGAGCTCGCAACCGCGGTCCTCGAACAAGTCATGCGCGAGATGAACCGGCGTACCGACATCGCGGTTCGCTGGTCGATCCCTGGGGTCCGTGGGATGCGTATGGTCACACTCGCCCGCAAGAACCATCACGGCCGGTGGTCACCCAAGACGGCTACCGGCGACAGTCCCAACGTACGGTTCGGCCTCGCCGCCTGACCGGGATGTCAGGATGTTGCCTCGCTACCGAATGTTCATCGCTGCAGGTCAGGTTGTGGCCGCGGCACGGACGCCCAAGGTGTAGTGCTACAAGGGCTGTCGGTACACGTCGGCACGGTGATCGATGCGCAGGATGTAGATCCGTGCCGCCTCGTCGTCGACGCGGTACAGCAGCCGGTAGGGTCCGCGGCGAGCGCTGAACGTACCCGCTAGCTCGCGTTCGAGAGGCTTGCCGACTTGGCGCGGTTCGCGGGCGAGATCGCCGTAGGCGAGCTCGACGATTGCCGGAACGATCCGGGGCGAGATCTGGCGAAGGTTCCGGCGCGCTGACGCGGTGAAGCGCACTTCATGGGGCACGTCGGCTGCTCACCGGCTGCGCTTGGGAACAGAGAGCTCGGCGCGGATCTCGTCCTCGCCGTAGGTCCGGCCGGCCGCGATGTCGGCCTCGGCCTCGGCGATGGACTCACGGATGCCCGGCTGGGACAGCCAGAACAGGGTCTCTTGGATCGACTCCCACTCCTCCGCGCCGATCAGCACCGCAGCCGGCGTGCCGTTCTTGGTGATCACGACCTGTTCATGGGTGATCGACGTGGCGTCCACCAGCTCGCTGAGCTTGTCACGGACCTTGGAGAGCGGCAGCGTCTGCATGGCTCCATGGTACGCCAGAATACTGCCCGGTACCACGCCAGAACAGGTGAACACCGGGGCGCCGTGCCACGAACGCCTCGGTGCCTCGGCGGACGCTCGGGTCGCCGGTGCACGAAGGCTCAGCCCGGCGCCCCCATTGCGCCCCCAGGATCACGCCAACTGACGCCGACTCTGGCGCTGCTCCGCTCAAGAACGCCGCGTCCAACGGCCACCTCGCTCCCCGGGGACGGCTACGACCATTCCCCGGGGAGCGTCAGGCTCAGGCGAGTGGCGTGGCGACGTTCCAGGCGAACTGGCGGGATGTTTCGGGGAAGCGCCACACCGCGAACTTCGATTCCGCTTCGGAAGCTGACATCTACCGCCGAGAGCGGTTGCGGGAGCTTCGCCGTGGCGGCACGGGCGATCCCACCGGCGGCAAGCGACCGTGGCGCAGTGGTGGGGTCGCTGGTCTGACACCCGCCAGGTCTCGTCCAGTACCAGAGCGAGGGAGCAGTCCATCTGGGCGTGTCAGATCGAGCCGCGCTTCGGTTCTATCCGCCTGGCTGACCTTCGCCGCAGCGACGCGCGCGTCGTGCACGTGGCCGCAGCGCAAAACGGCACGGCCGGTGCTCGTCGGACGCACCTGGGGCCAACGATGACGAAGCACCAGATCAGGACATTCTGGGCGGAGCATGGAGCTGGCGGTCCGGCCAGGTGGTGCTTGCTCGGGCAAGCCAGCGTGCTGCCCGCTCCGGCCAGGCCACTCCAAGATGGAGCCGACGGCAAAGACCCGGCTCTTGCGGATGACGCCCGCTGACCGGGTAGTTCACCGGGCGGCCCGTACGGATTCCCGGCCCCCAGCACCACCTGTGACCCGGCCCAATCCCGTAGTGAGCTCGACTTGCGGGGATAGCCCGCAGGCTGGAAGTCGGTGGTGGGAGAAGCGAGAACCGCCAATCGGTCCTGTGGTCGGCCCCTCGGCACCCTTGATCGGCGATGCCCAGATCGGGTGATTGGTGTTCTCGCGCTGCCGGTTCCAGGAGACGCCCTCCAGTCCGTCGACAATGGCCATCGAAGTGGTGAAGGTCGACGGGGCTATTTGCGGTCAGTAGCCTGTGTTCGATGGAAGCCGCCGAATACCTCGACGCTCTCCGGGATCGCACCACAGCGCTCCTGGTCTCAGCACGGACCAGCCTTGATGCTCCGGTGCCGAGCTGTCCTGGTTGGACGGTCGCAGATCTCATTGCCCACATAGGTGGGACGTGGGGATGGGCCGCAGCCATTGTGAATACGGGGGCTCGGGCTTCCTTCCCCTCGGTCCCGGATGGCTTAACCAGCGCCGGGCTCATCGGGTGGGCCGAGGAGCAATCGCGCCAGGTGATTGAGGCGTTGGGGGCCGCTGATCCCGATTCGGATTGCTGGACGTTCGGCCTACCGCGGTCCCGGCTCTTCTGGTTCCGCCGCCAGGCACTCGAGACCGCTGTTCACGCTTGGGACGCACAGCGGGGGGTCGGCAATGCCGAGCCCATAAACCCTGAACTAGCCAGCGATGGCATCGACGAGTTCCTCGCTGTCATGCTGCCGCGTCAAGTCCAGCAGCACCCCAACGGCTGGACCGGCCAATCGATTCACCTCCATCGCACGGATGGAGCCGGGGAATGGATGGTTCGGTTGGGCCCCGGCTCGGTCTCCACCGAGCGCGTTCACGACAAGAGTGACGTTGCCCTCCGTGGGCCTGCTTCATCGATCTACCTTTGGTGTGTGGGCCGGTTATCGCCGACCGACCTCGAGGTCTTCGGTGATCCTGCCGTGGCGGACAGGTGGACTGCCAAGATTGCGTTTTGATCGAGGACAGTTCCCAAGAGGTAACCAGACGTCGACAACCCAAGCAGAATGCGCGGCGCTGAACAGCCGACCCTTCGTCGATCCCGATGTGGGATCCACTATCGGCGACGACTACCCCGTGCCCATTGATTCCTGCGCGTTGCCGCAGAGGGTTCGGTTTACGAGACGGCGTGCTGGTCGACGCGACGAGAACCGTCGATCGGTGCTCGTGCCGGTCATCCCAGACGGTGACAGTCCGGAGCGCGGAACGCCGGTTCGGCGTGCGTCGAGGGCCAGATAAGCGGCCGTGGATTGCGTCATGATGAGCGGCTGAATGTTGGGAGAGAGGCGCCGGACTTTTGTGCGCGCGTTCGGTCCGGCCGGGGCGGACTCACTCACAAATTACGAACCATGCGAGGCTTCCGAGATCCGTCGTTCCGCATCCTGCGCTCGCTCGTGCGAGGAGTGTTAGGTGCGGGCGATCTGGAGGTCGTCGAACGGGCCCAGCCGCTACTCCTCACCGGAGAACCG
>JAKACA010000284.1 GCA_021796455.1 Actinomycetes bacterium | reverse complement strand
AAGGGCACCCAGGGCGCCGACGCGACGATCAGCATCGGCCCGAAGAACATCAAGAGCAGGTGCTCGATCATGTGAACGAAGAAGTACTCGCTGGCGTAGTAGTCGATCGGCGACGCGACGGCGATGAGCAAGATCGCGAGACCGCCGTAGAAGCGATAGCTCGCGCGCCTCCGGCGGGCGATGCGGGCCGGGGTGGAGCGCGCCGCGAGGCGCGACAGGCCGCGCTCGTGCAGGCTCACGAGTACCGCCGCCACCACGACAAAAGGGTCCAAGGACCAGTGCCCGAGATACGTCATCGTCCCTCTCCCACCCCGGCGGCCCCAGCCGGTCGAACCCAGTATCCCCGCGGCGCACGCTAGGGCACCACGACCTCGCCACGCCGAAACGGCGGCCGGCTTGGCCCGCCGCGCCGGCTGCATCTTGCATCACAATGGCCCCGAGCCAATGGCGCGTCGCCACGACAAGGGTGGGGGCGCCTTTGCCAAGGCGCGCCGGGAGCCCGCTCAGGCAAGCAGGTGGCTGACGAGCGCGGCGATGCCACGTTCGAGTGATGCCCAGCCAGCCGGTGTCGGCGAGACGGGTTCGGCGGGGAGCACGGCGCGGACCTCGCCGCTCGCATCGATCACCCAGATGACTTCGCGCCGAGCCGCCATCCCGGCGGGTGTCGCGATCTGCGCGGCGACGCCAACGCGCGACCACGTCTCACCAAGCGCGGGGAGCGACCCGGAGACAAAGCGCCATGCGGTCTCGCCGGAAACGTGCATCCTTTGTTGAAGCCTCCCGGCCCTGAAGGGCCGGGATTCTCCCGTGTCGGACGGGCTGTCTCTTCCGACACCCAGAGGCGCCGGTTGCCGTAGGCCCATCCTTGTTGGAGAGACATGTTGATCATGCCGCCACCCGCCCATCATGAGGCAGGGTGGCCTGGATCTCCTCCGGGTTCTCGCCGAGCGTCTCTGTCACATCTTGTGGCCGCCTGCTGTGACGGTGTCGGATACGTACCAACGACCGACGCCCTGGTGGACGCCGACGCCGGACTCGACGCTTGTCCGCTGCACCCACCGACCACGGCGATTCTCCAGCTTCTTGGAGATGAGGCGCGAACGCGGCGAACGATGCCGCCGCTCCCTCCTGGTCGAGCAGATCAAGGCTGCCGTGGGCAGTCTCGACAGGTGCGACGTGATGCCCGAGGAACGCGGAGAACAGGTCCCGTTGTGCCTGGGCGCCACAGGTGCAGCGGTGCTGCCTTTGGGAGAGCGGCTTTCGCTCCCTCCGCCCACAGACGCAGCTCTGGGACAGGGCGGTGGTGTAGGGGCTGTAGGGATATACCGATCCGCCAGCATTCTCGGCTTTGCGGATCAGCGTCTCCATGAACGCCCCGATCGCCCGGTCCCGAACCGATCGTGGGAACATCTTCTGCCAGGAGCGATACTCGAGCCTCTCGAATCGGACATCGGCACCAAGGCTCAACAGGTCGTTCGAGAGCTCGCCGTGCTCAGACGCCCGACGGGCGGCCAAGCGACGATAGCTCTCGGCGATCTCGAGCTTCGTCCTCTCCGCTCGCTTGGATCGCTCCTTCCAATCGCATCCCCCCTTCTTGTGGCGCCCTTTGTCGTCGAAGCAGGACGGAGAGCCGGCCCGGTGCTGGCGATCAAGGCGACGCTGGACTCGACGGAGCTCGGCGGCCGGGTGGGTGACACCAGGTGCGAGCTGCCTGCGTCCGCACCCTTTCGGGATCGGGGCAGCAACGGTGTCGGTGGTGACGACGTAGATGTTCGATGGTCCGGCGTCGATCGACACGCGACCGTTGCCGGCCTTGTGGCGGATGGGCGGGCGACCGTCCACGACGAATTGAGCTCGCAGGGTCGGACGTTCGGCGATGGTCGAGCGGACGACGCGAACCTGGAGAAGCTCTCCTTTGGACAGCTTCTCTTGAAGCCGTCCACGCTCGGCTGCAGCATCGCGGTGGGCTCTCGAGCTCGAGCCACCCGGAAGTGGGGCAAAGGCTATGTCGAGCTTCGCCCAGCGCAACCCGACAGGAGCGCCATCACCGTCGAGCATTGGCTTCATATCCCCGCAGAGATCTTTTGTCCCCGCCGAGCGAAGCCCCCGGCGAATTGGCTTGAACCGAGGCTTGCCACCAAGACGCTTGGACCAGCGGTCAGTCGCGTCGAAGGCCCGTTTGGCAAGGAGCTGCGCCTCTTCAGCACCGACGCCCTCTCGGATGTAGGACACCCTCAGTGAAGAACCGTAGGACTGGAAGTCGTCTTTCGTGAAGCTGTGCCGGTGAGCAAGGGCAGCGAACGCTTCCCTGCGGGCCGCCGATGCCGGAGAGCGAGGTGAACCCTTCGGGAGCTTCTTGGCCCGATCGAAGTCGGGGTCAGCGTGCATGGCTGCGCAGCGCCCGAGCGCCTCCCCGAGGCTTGCATTGTAGAGCCGGCGAGCCGCCTCCAAGCGAGTGGACACCATTGCCATCTGTGCCGGCGTCGGACGGAGCGGGACAGAGATCACGTGTGCCGGCGCCCCACGTTCGCGCTTACGAGCGCGGGCTTTGGGTTGCACCTTTTCGACTGTTGCCATCACCTCGCATATTATTATGAGGCTGTGTCACCTCGGTGGGCTCCAGACCCGAACATCCGACGGGGACGAAGCCAGGTCTCCGATCTCCATGTCCACTTGGTCTTCGTGACCAAGTACCGGCGTGGAGCGCTCACCGCCAAGATCCTCACTCGCTGTGAGGAGGTCATGACCGACGTCTGTGGCGACTTCGGGGCCACGCTCGTCGAGTTCAACGGCGAGGAGGACCACGTCCACCTGCTCGTCGAGTACCCACCGACGATGCGGCTCTCATCCTTCGTCGGCAGCCTGAAAGGCGTGTCCTCTCGCTACCTGCGACGGGAGTTCCCGGGGCACCTACGGCGATACCTGTGGGGAGGGCATCTGTGGTCTCCGTCCTACTACGCCGGATCGGCCGGTGGCGCACCGCTCAGCGTGATCCGTCGCTACATCGAGTCCCAGCAGAGACCAGCGTAGTGCTCGCTATCCTGGCCCTGAAGGGCCGAGCTTGCGCTCGCCACCAAAGTGGTCAAAGCCGCGCAGCGCGCCACGCGCACGATGGCGCGCATCGTCGTTGATCGCAACGAGCGAAATGTGCCGCCCCGCGGCGTGGACACGCCCGGACACCTGGCGCAGCTCCCGCGCAATGGCCGGGCTCTGGCCGCGCCGGAGCGGGTCGAGGAAGGTGAG
>JAKACA010000283.1 GCA_021796455.1 Actinomycetes bacterium | reverse complement strand
GCCGAACGCTTCCAGCGCGACAGCCATACCTCCGACGGCGCGGCGCGTTTCGTTGTCACCAATAGAACCGTTACGGGAAAGATGCTCGGTGCAAACCAGCTGCCGGCTCGGATACGGATAGAGAGCTTCGGGCAGCTCTGCGAACTTCTCGAGACGACCCCCGACGTACGCGTGCTCGATGCGATCCTCGAGCAGACGAGGGTGACGGTACCCGATCTCGTGCCGTGGGTAGCTACCCATCCCCTGCGGGCGATCGAGCACCACGGCATCTGGGCTGACCTTCTTGCAACGGTCGCCTGGATCGCCGCGAGCAACACGGAGCGGCTCTACCTCCGCCAGATCGACCTCGAAGGGGTTGACACCAAGTTCTTGGACCGACATCGCGGGCTCCTCGACGAGCTCCTGACGGCGACGCTTCCTCCAGAGCGAGTCGATTCTCGGTACACCGCGGGCGAGTTCGCCCGCAAGTTCGGGTTTCTTGCCAAGCCGACCTACACCCGACTCCGTCTCCTCTCGCCAGATCCCGCCTTTCCGTCCGGAGTCAGCGAGCTCACGCTTCGTAACGAGGAGCTCGCTGGCCTCGAGCTAAGCGCCAGCACGGTCTTCATCGTAGAGAACGAGGTGAGCTACCTCGCCTTTCCCGCCGTCGCGGACTCGATCGTGGTCTTCGGCTCAGGCTTTGGCGTCGCCGGTCTAGGAGAGCTGCCTTGGCTCGACTCCAGGGAGATCGTGTACTGGGGCGACATCGACACCCACGGCTTCGACATCTTGCACCGGCTGCGCAATCGGTTTGCTTCGGCGTCCTCGATCCTCATGGACGAAGAAACCCTGCTCGCTCATCGCCGGCAGTGGGTGAGCGAGCCCAGCCCGACCAGCCGTCCCCTTGGCAACCTCACGGCTGCTGAGGCTGCGCTTTACAGGGACCTGATCGACGACCGCCACGGACAGGCGGTCCGCCTCGAGCAGGAGCGTGTGCGCTTCTCATTGGTGTGCCGGGCACTTGAGCCGTGGATGTTCCGAGCCGCTCACGCGTAGCCCCCCAGGTGCCGTACGGTCCGTCGGTGATCGAAGGAGTCATTCCGGTTGGACGGGAGCCTCGTTATCCGCTCGGCTCGCCTGGCTCGCGAAGCGAAGCGGCGGTCATCGGCTGGAAGGACGCCGGCCATTCGTGGTACGCAGATGAAATGGCCAGGATTGAGGTTGCCGCCGAGCGCACGATCGATGCCCCTCCGGAGGTCGTTTACAGCTATATCGCAAATCTCGAGCACCATCGCCAGTTCTTGCCCCCCGCATTCTCAGACTTCGCGATCGAGTCCGGTGGTGTCGGAGCCGGCTCGGTCGTCTCGTTCAAGGTGACCGCTAAAGGGCGCGAGCGTCGGTACAGAATGACGGTGGCCGAACCCGAGCCCGGTCGGGTCGTCACCGAATCTGACACCGGTTCCAGTCTCGTCACCACGTTCACCGTGACGCCGGTAGGCGCCAACTCGCGTGTGCGCATCTTCACGTCCTGGGATGGGGCAACAGGGATCGGAGGAGTCTTCGAGCGGCTGTTCGCGCCGCGGGTGATGGAGAAGATCTACCTCGACGAGCTCGAGCTGCTGAACGACTACGCGCGAAGGCAAGCTGCGTCCGGCTCGGCCTTATGAGCTCGACCCGGCCCGCTATCGATCGCGAGGCGGCGGCCGGGAGGTGACGTCGATGACACGCCACCGATCGATCCGACTCCTCTGAACCCGGCGCGCCAGCCGGTCGCCGGACACCCGGATCACGAGGCGGCGCACCGGGGCGATCATGAGGAGCAGGCCGAGGACGTCGCCGACGAAGCCAGGGACACAGATCATCGCGGCGCCGATGAGCACGACCAGTCCGTCCAGTAACTCGCGGGTAGGCATCTCTCCGCGGATCAACCGCTCTCTCGTCTGGTCGAGCACGCCGAGGCCGACATGGCGTACGACGAAGATCCCCAGCACGCTCACGACGATCAGTAGTGCCAGCGCCCAAAGAAACCCGACCTGCTCGGCAACGGCCACAAATGCGGCCACCTCGGCGGCGATGATGGCAAGCACCCCGACGAAGAACACAATGCAGGGTAACGCCTTTGCCGGCACAGGCTGTAACCTGGACTGTGCCGGCCCGACAGCGCGGGGGAGGTGGTCGATGAGCTTTCGCAGAGGGTTCCTTCCGAGACCAGTGAGGCGCGCGATGCACCCGGTCCGCAGTACGGCCTGGTCGATCAAGCGTCAGGTCACTCCGAAGCCGATCCGCAAGCTTCAGTATGCACGGCATCCGATCGGCACTGCGACCACCGCAGCTGGCCGCTCGGTGCGAAGGAAGCTCGTCGGGAGGTAGGCCCGCCTGTGTCGGCCCGCTGCAACTTGGAGCTGGCACGGGCCGCGCCGGAGCCAACCGTGCCGGGCGTCTTCGCCGTCGGGATCGACCTCGGTGCCCGAATCGTCCATGTCGTCGCATTGGACGACTCGGGCACCGTCCAGCTCGCCGAGAGCGTCCCGGCTCCTGACGTGGCGACTGTTTTGCCGGCACTCTCCTCCGAGGCTGTGGTCGCGATCGATGCCCCCGACGCGCAACAGGTGCCAAGGCACCTCGGCGACGTGGCGTTGTCGCCAAAGTTTCGCCCTGCACGCTGTGGCGAGATCGCCCTCGGTTCGCTCCGCCACTACTGGGTGCCCTGGGTCACACCGCCACGAGGATCTCCTTGTGCGCCCTGGATGATCACTGGATTCGGAGTCTGGCGCACCGTGCTGCAACGAGGGCTGCGGGCGATCGAGGTCTACCCCCATGCCGCCTTTCTCGAGCTCTCCGGCGGTTCCAGGCTCGGACGAAAGACCACGGCGGAGGGAAGGCGACAGCGAAGCGACCTGCTCGAGGCGGCCGGAGTGGATCTCCAGGACCTCGATGTCACCTGCCATGACATTCTCGATGCCGCGGTAGCCGCCGTGGTCGCAAGGGATGCTCGACTCGGCACCGCCGACGAGGTGAGCTGCCGCCACGCGGACGGGACCGGCAGCGACGGATCCGCTATCTGGCTCCCGCAAGGCCGGTCCCGCCTGCTCTCGCGTAAGGACACGACGCCATAGCCGCCCGGCGGTGGCCACTCGCCCTCGCCCCCCGCCTCGCCCCCTACCTCTCCCCGCCCGCTCTCGCCCCCTCGCTCTCGCCCCCTCGCTCTCGCCCCCTCGCTCTCGCCCGCCACCTCGCCCCCCACCTCGCCCTCGCCCCCCACCTCG